>JBAWZW010000168.1:0-5819 GCA_037142835.1 Verrucomicrobiota bacterium | reverse complement strand
GTATTCGCACATTGTGGATCCGCGGACGGGGGTGGGGTTAACCGATCACAGTTTGGTCACGGTGGTGGCGGTGGATGGGATGAGTGCGGACGCGCTTTCGACGGGGGTGAGTGTTTTGGGGCCCGAGGCTGGGGTGAGGTTAGTGGAAGGGATAGCAGGGGCTGCGGTGAGGGTCGAGCGCCAGCCTGGGGCGGTGGTGGAGGTAGTGGAATCGGTGGGGTGGAAGGGGATTCCGCGGGTGGAGATGGGGCGACCATAAAAAATGGCCACCGGTCTCGGTGGCCATTTTTTGGGATGGAATGGATGAAGTTTTAGAGCACCTGAGTCTTTCCGGGGATGGCGCGTGGGTAGTAGCCATCGGGGCCGGGGTTGACGGGGGTGGGTTTGTCCCAACCGAGTTCTTTGGGAAGGAGCTCGATTTTCGAGTTGAGGGCGGCTTCGAACTCGATTTCTTTGCCTGAGTAAGCGGCCATGCGTCCGAGGATCGCGGTCATGGTGCTATTGGCGCCGTTGAAGGCTTCGTTGTATTCGGTGTTATTGCGGATGGCGGCGAAGAGGTCATCGTGTTCGACTTGGTAGCCATCTTTTCCGCCGCCTTTGTAGCGCCAAGGTTCGGCGCCGGTGATTTCGTTGCGACCGACATTGGAGCGGCCTTTGGTGCCGACGGCGTATTCGCTGACGCTGCTCCAGCAGCCTGGTTGTTGGCGGCATTCGCTGAAGAGGATGGAGCCATCGGCGTATTCGAATTGGCAGGCGAAGTGATCGTAGATTTCGCCGTCATCGGGGCTGGTGGTGATCTCTCGACCGCCCATCCCGCGAGCTTTGATGGGGTAGCCTTTTTTGACCCAGTTAATGACATCGATATTGTGGATGTGTTGTTCGGCGATGTGATCGCCGCAGAGCCAGGTGAAGTAATACCAGTTGCGGAGTTGGTATTCCATTTCGGTGAGTTTGTGGCCGTATTGTTTATCGAGATCGGAGCGTTTTTTTTGCCAAGGGCGGGAGCCATTCCAGAAGGCGCGCATCGAGGTGACGTCCCCGATTTGGCCATCGTGGATGCGTTTGATGGTTTCGATGTAACCGGCTTCGTGGTGGCGTTGGAGGCCGACGCCGACTTTGAGATTTTTCTTTTTGGCTTCTTCGGCGGCGGCGAGGACGCGGCGAACGCCGGCGGCATCAGAGGCGACGGGTTTTTCCATGAAGACATTTTTGCCGGCCTTGACGGCGGCTTCGAACATCATGGGGCGGAAGCCTGGAGGGGTGGTGAGGATGACGACGTCGGCGTGTTCGATGGCTTTTTCGAAGCCATCGAAGCCGAGGAACTGGCGATCGGCGGGGACATCGACGCGGGAAGTGTGTTTGGCTTTGAGGTTACCGAGGGCGCTTTTGAGGCGATCTTCGTGGACATCGGCCATGGCGACGAGTTTGACGGGGCCGAGGTTGGAGGTATTGAGAGCTTGATCGGCGGCCCCGCTGCCGCGACCGCCGCAGCCGATGAGGGCGATTTTGAGTTCATCGGAGCTGGCGGCGTGAGCGAAGCGCTCGGGGGCGAGGGCGGAGAGGAGGGCGGCGCTGGTGAGAGCGGTGGAGCTTTTTCTGAGGAAGTTGCGTCGATTGAGGGGATCGAGTGCTTGGATGGGATCGGGTTGTTTCATGGGTGCGATGGTTGGATGAAATTTAGGTGAAGTTAGTGATGGGTTGATGCGTTGGCGATGACTGATTTCGGGGATAACCGGAGGGGATTACTCGGCTTTTTTGAGGAGCGGATTATCTTTTTCGACGCCGCTATTCCAGATGCGGTGCATTTCTTCTGGGCTGGGAACGGTGAGGGGTCGAACGATGCGGAAGCCGAGGAATTGGGCATCGGTGTGATACCAGATACTTTTGGGGAGTTGGGGGTCTTGGATTTTCCAAGCGGGGGCGGAGGCGCGGCGAGCGGCGACGCGGAGGGCGGCGGGTTCGTCGTCGTCCCAGGAGCCACCGCGAGCGGAATGAGGGTAAGGTTTGGTGGCTTTATTCCAGGGATTTTTCGCGGGGGAAGACTGATAGAAAGCGGGGTCATACTGATCGAGAGTCCATTCGAGGACATTGCCGAGGATATCGTAGAGGCCCCAAGGATTGGGCTTTTTTTTGCCGACCTTTTGGTATTTGAAGTCGCTGTTTTTGCCCGTCCAAGCGTAGTCGCCCATGGGTGCGGGGTCATCGCCCCAGAAGTAGGCGGTGGTGGTTCCCGCGCGGGCGGCGTATTCCCATTCGGCTTCGGTGGGGAGACGATAGAAGTGGCCGGTTTTGGCGCTGAGCCATTGGCAATATTTGTTGGCGGCGTGTTGGGTCATGGAGATGGCGGGGTAGCCATCTTTGCCCATGCCGAAGCTCATTTCCACGTAGGGCTGGGTGGGGTGAGTGAGGGCGTCGGTGAGGGTATTGAGTTCGGCGGGGAGGTTATGGGTTTCGCGATTTTTCTTTTCCTCGTTGGGATACATGAAGAGTTCGAACTCGGCCCAAGTGACCTCACATTTTCCCATATAGAAGGGGGCGATTTCGACTTCGTGGACGGGGCCTTCGTCGGGTTTATGGCCGGGTTCGGCGTTTGGGCTACCCATGGAGAATTTTCCACCGGGGATGGGGAGCATGGTGAAACTGACTTTGGTACCGGGAATGGTTTCGGTGTAGGGCTGGGGTTTTTCTGTGGGGAGAGTTTTTTCGACTTCGGCGATGCGGGCGATGACCTTGGCGGTGAGGGCATTTTCGTCGACGCCAGCGGCGGCTTTTTTGCGGGCGGTCAAGGTGACCCCGGCGGGCCATTTGGCGCCTTCATTGATCCAGAGGCGGAGGACTTCGGTTTCTTCTTTGGAGAGGCGTTCGAGAGCGCTGGTGACTTTATTTTTGGGGGGCATGAGTTTTTTGGCGTTGTCGGGGAGGACAGTGGTGGTGAAGAGTTTACTTTTCTCGGCCTTGCCGGGGACGATGGTGTCGTCATCGGCGGTGGCGGTGGCGTAAGAAGTGAGATCGAGTTCGGTGTTCCCTGCTTCGTAGTCGGTGGCTTTGGGGTTATGGCAGCGGACGCAGTTGAGTTCGAGGATGGGTTGGACGTCTTTGATGAAATCGACGGCGTGGATGGGGGAGAGAATGGCGGTGGAGAGGAAGGCGACGAGGAGTCGGCGAGATGGTTTCATGGAAGAGGCACTTTTGCTTTAGAGGGCGAGGCTGTCAATGAGGAGAGGATTGAAATTTCTATTGGGGGAGAAATGAGGGAGGATGTGGGGATGAAGTTAGGAATTGAATATGCGTGTGAGCGGTGTACGGCGTGTTGTCGGTGGCCTGGGGAGGTGAAGGTGGGGGAAGAGGAGATAGGGAGAATGGCGAAATTTTTGGGGATAGGGGAGGGAGAATTTGTGGAGAGATACACGCGGTTGAGGGGGAGGCGGGATGGTTTAGCGTTGGTGGACAAGGGTTTGGACGAGATGGGGGAAGTGAGTCATGAGTGTATTTTTTTGGAGGGGCGAGACTGTGTGGTGCAGGAGGTGAAGCCTGTGCAGTGTGCGGGGTTTCCGAATACCTGGAATTTTCCGGGGTGGCGGGAGGTGTGTGCGGCGGTGCCGAAGTTAGTGCGGGGAGCGGATTAATTTTTGAGGAAGCGTTCGAAAGAGCCACCGAAGAGGGCGAGGACATCGCGAGAGATTTCTTCTGGGGAGGGTTCCCAGCCGGTGAGGGCGAGGTCTTGGTATTTTTCGGCGAGGACCTTGGCGATAATTTTTCGGGAGTGGGACCATTTGTAGATGAGCTGATCGAGGACGCGGGAGTCGCTGTGTTGGGGGGTGAAGCTGAGGCCGAGGAGTTCGAGGCGCATGCGGGTGATGTGTTCGATGAGCGAGGGATTATTGAGGAACCACCAGCAGCCGAAGGGGTGGAGGTTGCGGAACTTGCGAGCGGCGACGCAGAGGGCGTGTTGATTTTCGAGGGCGAGGGTGGTGACGAGGAATTTATTTTGGGGGAAATGGGCGGCGAGGAATTCGACGGCGGAGAGGTCGGCGAGTCCGAGGCCATCGCCGGCGCCGAGGAGGTCGGGATTGAGCTGGCGGCGGACGCCGATCATCATGGCGAAGGCTTGCTGGTGGTCACGGCCGTGGGGGAGGATGGCGTGTTCGATGAGTTGGGCGGCTGGGGAAGGTGCGGGAAAAGAGAAGTCTGGGGGGAGGGAGACCATGAGGTATTGGGCATCGATTTTCTGGGTCCAATCGGCGAGGAAACGGCGGACTTCGCTGAAAGTTTGGCCAGAGAAATCGAGGTGAACGGCGTAGCCATCGGCGTGGAGGATGGGGGCAGTATTTTCCCAATCGAGGAGGAGGGGATCGATGCGGAGAGCGGCGACGAAGCGAGGATCGCGGTGGAGAGAGGAGGACCAGAAGGGGCGTTCGGCGGGATCGAAGGGGGAGTTGGTCATGCAGACCTTGCGGACATTGGCGAGGGCGAGGGATTGGTCGACGAATTGGTGAACGGATTGGGAGGCAAAGTGTTGGCGGAGAGTGGGAAGGTGGCGTTTTTTGACATCGAGCCCGAGGGAATTGAGGGTGGTGAGGACGCCACGGGAGGCTTCGGAGATTGGGGAATTTTTGAGGAAGAGGGAGTCCCAGACGAGGTCAGCTTGGGTGGATTTGGGGAGCTTCCAGAAATCTTTGTAAGGGATGGAGAGGTGGCGGAAGCCTTCGGCGACGAGGTAATGGTAGACGAGCATTTCGTCGATGCCCCAGAGGAGGAGATTGCCGAAAGCGGGATCGAAGAGGTGGGTATGGATATCGTAGACTGGGGTGGAGAGGACCACTTGGTTGATGTGGTCGAGGAGATTGGATTGATCAGTCATTGGCGGTGAGAAGAGAGAGAGAAAGGGCGAGAGGTTGAGGAGTTACCATTGGGAGATTTGTCGAGGGAAAAGGCAAGTGGAGCAATCGGAAAGATCGCGGAGGCAGAAGTCTTCGTAGACTTGGAGGAGGCCTTGTTGGAGGGCGGCGAACTTGAGGAATTCGCGGGCGCGCGGGGAGTTGCCGAAGAGGCGGAAGGCGGCGATTTTGGCGCGTTGACTGGCGACTGGGGCGCGGAGTTTGAGGAAACTGATCCAGCGTTTTTCGTCGGTGGCGATGGCGAGTGGGAAGAAGACATTGGCGAGGATATCGGTGATGCGGGAGGTGCCGATGAGCGCCATGGGTTTGGGGGTAGGTTTGGAGTGGATGGTGTAATGATGATTCCAGAAGGGATCGGTGAGGGAGGTGAAGAAGGGGAAGATTTCGGAGGGGAGGGAGAGGTCACGGAGGGCGCGAATTTTCGGCCAATGGCGGACGATGGCGGCGAGGGCGGCGAGGCGTCGTTGGGGGTGATTGGAGGGGCGTTGGCCGGAGAGATTCCAGAGTTTTGGAGGGATGGAAAAGCGGGCGAATTCGGCGCGTTCGGGCCACCAGAGATCCCAGAGTTTGCGGAGATAGGATCGGGTGGGATGATCGAAGGGCCCGAGGTCTTGGTTGGGGAGAAAGCCGCTGGTACCGAAGAGGAGGGAAGTGGGGTGAGATTTGCGGAGGATGCGGAGTGGGAGGCGTTGGGCGAGGAGGGTGAAGGGGAGTTTATTATTTTTGTAGCCGAGGGTGGTGGCGATGGATTGGAAGAGGGCTTCGTCTGGGCCGTGGAGTTCGGTGAGGGTGGCGAGAGTGGCGGCCTTTTTTTGGAGGCGGAAGTGGGCGGCGGCGATGAGGACATCGCGGGATTGGGTTTCGGAGAGGGT
The DNA here is from genome assembly GCA_037142835.1 of Verrucomicrobiota bacterium. Taxonomy (GTDB): domain Bacteria; phylum Verrucomicrobiota; class Verrucomicrobiia; order Chthoniobacterales; family Chthoniobacteraceae; genus Chthoniobacter. The sequence goes on along the minus strand of JBAWZW010000168.1, from coordinate 49 downwards.
GACGAGGGGAGCGGAGCAGTGGCCGAGGATGGCTGGGGGGAGTGACGGG
>JBAWZW010000167.1:0-5853 GCA_037142835.1 Verrucomicrobiota bacterium | reverse complement strand
CCCGCCCTCACCTGCACCGCCCAAGCCAGCTTTCGCACGGCCTCCACCCCCAGCGCCCACGGCAATGTCGGCAAAGGCTTCGAAATCGCCTGGACCTCCTCGCTCCCCCTTCACCCCACTCCCACCTCTTTCCTCGATCTCGCCCACGCCACCCAAAACTGGATGACCAACGCCACCCTCAAGTGACCGATTACACTGTTCTTCAAGAAATTAATGTCCGCTGGGAATTCCCCGTAGTCTTCACCGAAGATCTCTTCCTCTCGTCTAACCCGCTCCTCGCCAATACTCTCAATCGTCTCCAAGAAAATCGTCGCCACCGCGCGATGATCTTTATCGATCAACGCGTCGCCGAAAGTATCCCCGCTCTCCCTGCCAAAACGATCGCCTATTTCGCCGATCACCCCGACCAGCTCCAGCTCGTCGCCCCCCCAGAAATCGTCCCCAGCGGCGAGGCCATCAAAAATAATTTCGCCCTCGTCCAAAAGTTCATCACCCAGATGCTCGCCGCGCATCTCGATCGACAATCCTTCGTCATCATCGTCGGGGGCGGGGCGGTCATGGATGCCGTCGGACTCGCCGCCGCTCTCGTCCACCGCGGGCTCCGCCAAATCCGCGTCCCCACCACAGTGCTCGGCCAAAATGATGCGGGCGTCGGCGTCAAAAATGGGGTCAATTTCCTCGGCGGAAAAAATGCCCTCGGCACTTTCGCTCCACCCTTCGCCGTCCTCAACGACTTCCAATTCCTCCTCACCCTCCCCGACCGCGATTGGCTCTGCGGCGTCGCCGAGGCCTTCAAAGTCGCGATCATTCGCGATCGCCCTTTCTTCCTCCAACTCTGCGCGGCCGCCCCCCAATACCCCGCTCGCAACCCCGAGGCCATGGCTTTCCTCGTCCGCCGCTGCGCCGAAATTCATCTCGAGCACATCCGCTCCGGTGGCGATCCTTTCGAATACGGACGCGCGCGTCCCCTCGATTTCGGGCACTGGTCCGCCCATAAACTCGAGCTCCTCTCCGACTTCCGCATCTCCCACGGCGAAGCGGTGGCCTCGGGGGTGCTTCTCGATTCCATCTACGCCCAAAAACAAGGATGGATCTCCGCCGCCGAACTCCTCCAAATCCGCCAAGGCCTCACCCAATCGGGCTTCCAGCTCTGGTTCCCCGAACTCGAAAACCTCGATGCCCAAGGCCAGCCCGCCATCTTCGGCGGCCTGATCGATTTCCAAGAACATCTCGGCGGTGAACTCACGGTCACTTTCCCGAATAGCCTCGGCTCCCGCCAAGAAGTCCACGAGATCGATCTCCCCCTCATGCAAGCCGCCCTCCTCGAACTCAAGTCTGCCGCCCGAGCCCGATGATCATCCAACATCAGCCGCCTCTTCATCTCACTTATTGCCTGAATATTCACCCCGGTGAAAGCTGGGCGGAAAACTTCGCCGCTCTCCAAGAAAAAGTCCTCGCCGTCAAAGAGCGCGTCGCTCCCGGCCAATGGTTCGGACTCGGCCTCCGGATCGCCCGCCAAGCCGCCGCCGAACTCACCGCTCGCCCCGAGCTCCGTGCCCAAGCCCTCGCCTTCTTTCACGAACATCAACTCTACCCCTTCTCCATCAATGGGTTCCCTTATGGCCAATTTCACGCTGGGCCCGTAAAGGAAAGCGTCTACGCCCCAGATTGGCGCTCCCCAGCCAGACTCCATTACACCCTCGAACTCGCCGATCTCCTCGCCTCTTGGCTCCCCATCGGCATGGACGGCAGCATCAGCACGGTCCCAGGCTCCTTCAAATCTTGGATCACCACCGACTCCGATCGCGACGCCATCGTCGATCACCTCGCCGCCGCCGTCGCCTATCTCTCCGCCCTTCACGAGGATACGGGTCGGGAAATCCATCTCGGTCTCGAGCCCGAACCCGCTTGCTTCCTCGAAACCACCGCCGAGACCATCGACTTCTTCGAAAATCATCTCTTCACCGGTGCGACCACCGAAGTCGCCCGCATCCTCAAATGCTACCGCTCGGACGCCGAAGTCCTTGTGCGCAGGCACCTTGGAGTGTGCTTCGATACCTGCCACGTCGCCCTCCAATACGAAGATCTCGCCACCTCGTTTCGGGCCTACCGCCAAGCGGGCATCCGCATTTCCAAAGTCCAAATCAGTGCCGCCCTCCAAGCCCGTGCCACCCCCGAATCCTTCGCCGCCCTCGCGCCCTTTGCCGAGCCCGTCTACCTCCACCAAGTGAAAGCCCGCGATCGTTCAGGCGCTCCCTTTGAATGGGTCGACCTCCCCGCCGCCCTCGCCGAAGCCCCCCTGATCCCCGATCTCGATACCCTCCGCGTCCACTTCCATGTCCCTCTTTTCTTCACCGAAAATGGCCCGCTCTTTTCCACTTCCAACACCCTCACCCCAGAGTTCTTTCGCGAACTCCGCTCAGGCACTTCCCCCCACCTCGAAATCGAAACCTACACCTTCGATGTCCTCCCCCCCGGCGTCCACCCCGGCGACCTCGTGGAAAGTATCGCCCGCGAATACGCCTGGCTGCTCCCCCATCTCCAGTAAAACTTCCCCGCCCTTGCTCCGCCTCAATCCCTCGCCTGTGACCGCCACGCGCTGAGGTCCGTCTTTCCCGCGAACCCATGAGGATCCTCCGCTCCATCGCCACCTCTTTGGCGTTCTTGGCGGGCCTTGGATTGGCGTGCTGGGGGATCGGGCGGGTGCTCCCTTTTCCCGAAGTCCTCGTCGTCCAAGCCAAGGTCGAACACCTCCGCGCCCATCCCCAAACCTACAACACCGTCTTCCTCGGATCCTCCCGCATCTATCACCAAATCCTCCCCGAAGCCTTCGACGCCTCGATGGCCAAAACTCCTTGGCCCACGCAATCCTTCAACGCGGCTTGCGACGGCATGTATCCCCCAGAAGACGCCTTCATGCTCGATGAAATTCTCGCTTCCCGCTCCAAGAATCTCCAGTGGGTTTTTATCGAATTAGCCCCGATTCGCGCGGTCGTGGATCAAGATAAAGTCGGTACTCTTCGCGGGGAGTATTGGCAGGATTCGCAACGGCTCGGTGTCCTCTGGCGACACGCCATCAATCCAAGAAAGTCCGAACGGAAACGCCGCACGCCCTTCGCCCAGTCCTGGGATCAAATCGCCACTTTTGCGGATCACCTCGGGCCCTACATGAGAAACCTCGTCCACCTCGGCCGAGGGGAACGGTTCACCCATCTCTGCACCGAAAACCGGCTCCGCCCGATTGCTTGGTGGCCGATCGGGGATCGACGAGACGGATGGGCCGTCAGTAGCCGCCCCGAAGCCATCACCGAGAGCAACCGCAAAAAGTTTCAGGAGGATCTGGCCGCCCGAAAAGCCCAACCTGCCCTCGCAAATTTCGGCGACTCCACCAGCCAAGATGCTCTCGCGGAGATGATTCGCAAAGTGGAAGCCACCGGGGCCGTCCCTGTTCTGGTGGTCCCGCCGACCACTCGCAAAACCAATTTCCTTCCCAGTCCCCTTCTCCAAGGTCGCTTGATCGTCCTCGATTATTCCGACATCGAAAAATACGCCTCGCTCTACGAGGATCGCCACCGACTGGACTCTCACCACTTAAACACCGAAGGCGCCCGCCTTTTTACGCGGATGCTCGTCGAAGATTTCGCCGCCGCCCTCCGCGCCTCTTCGCCCGCCAACGCCCCTTCCCCTTCCCCTCCCCAATCAGCCCAGCCAGCAGACTGAAACTCCTCCAGTTTAGCGGAGAGTGGGGAGCGTCGTCTGGGAAAGCCCCACAGGCGAAGTGGCTGGGCGTGGATTTGATCAGAGGTGATCGTGGGCCTGTCCCGAATGGCCCTCGGTTCAGGGCGAGTTTCGTGGAAAGATCACCCTCTAGCCGGACTCACTGGCCCCCAGTGGTTTAGCCTCGGCTGGCGAGGGTCTCACTGGTCTCCCGCGCGTGGCAACGTCAGCGGCATCTTTTCACCGATGGGCGCCTGAACTGAGCGCCATTCGAATCTCTCACGCATTCGAAAAGTGCCACGGTCTCGCCCTCCGACACCTCGAGCTTCGGGTCGCGATCGGCTTTATCTGTGCTGTATCAAAAGCGTCTGGCGTGTCACTGTTCACATCGAATGAAACTGGTCTAGATGCTGATATGAGCGCATCCGCAGATTCTCCGCTTTACGAGCAAGTCGCCGAGAGGATTGAGAGCATGATCCGATCGGGCACGCTGCGTCCGGGCGATCGGATCCCCTCAGTTCGACGCGCTTGCACTCAGCATGGCGTCAGCCTGACGACGGCGGTGCAGGCGTATCTTTTGCTGGAGAACCGCGGACTGGTGGAAGCGCGACCGAAGTCCGGTTTTTACGTGCGCTCGCAGTTCCGGGATCGAGTGGCGGAGCCAACGCCTTCGCGCCCAAAACCCTCGGCTGGCCTGGTCGATGTCGGTAGCTTGCAGTCGCGTATTTTCGACGCGGCGCGAATGCCCGATGTCGTGCCGTTCGGCGCCGCGTATCCCGGCGCCGAGAACCTTCCGATCACGAAGTTGAGCCGGATGATGGCTTCCGTGTCCCGGAGCGCTGGCGCGCGCGGCATCAGCTATGATATGCCGCCGGGTTCCGAGCAGTTGCGGCGACAGATCGCCAAGCGTTCGCTGGATCGAGGGTTGAATCTTTCGCCCGAAGAGATCATCACCACCTGCGGAGGAACCGAGGCCCTGGCCATTTGTCTGCGTGCGGTCACCAAGCGCGGTGATGTGGTGGCGGTCGAATCGCCGACTTACTTCGGAGTGCTGCAACAGATCGAGGAGCTTGGTTTGAAGGCGCTGGAGATTCCAATGCATCCGCGTGACGGCATGGATCTCGATGCGCTGGAGCGCGCGCTCAAGGGCCGTCACGTCGCCGCCTGTCTCGCGGTTCCAAACTTTAGCAACCCGCTCGGCTCGCTGATGCCGGAGGCTAACAAGCAGCGACTCGTGGAAATCCTCGCGCGCCGCGATCTGCCGCTCATCGAAGACGACATCAACGGCGGCCTCCACCACAGCGGCGATCGGCCACGCGTCGCGCAGTCTTATGACAAGGACGGGCGCGTGATGCTCTGCGGCTCGTTTTCAAAAACGCTCGCGCCCGGCTATCGCGTCGGCTGGGTGGTGCCGGGCCGGTATTACGAGAAAGTGAAGGCGCTCAAGCTCACGAGCACGCTGGCGACCGCCTCGCTGCCCCAGCTCGCGATCGCGGAGTTCATGGCGAACGGCGGCTACGATCATCACCTGCGCTCGCTCCGGCGGAATTTCGCCGAGCAAATCCGCCAGATGAGCGAGGCGATCGCGGAGGTGTTTCCTGCGGAGATCAAACTCACGCGGCCGGTCGGTGGATTCGTGCTCTGGGTCGAGCTTCCAAAAGGCGTCTCGGCGCTAAAGTTGCACGGGCGTGCGATGGCGGAGAAGATCAGTATCGCCCCAGGGCCGATGTTTTCGGCGACGCAGGGTTTTCAAAATTTCATCCGCATCAATTGCGGCCATCCGTGGTCGAGCAGGTTCGAGCGCGCGGTGGAGATTCTCGGCCGGCTGGTGAAGAGAGCGATGGCCTAACGGGACGGCGGTCTGTATCTGTTCACGAGAAAAAATCAGCCGTCTGTATCTCGTGGGTGCCGGCGGGAGCAGTAATCTTCCTCCATGCAAAACGAAGTCTTTCTGCTCTTCCGAGTCCTCGCCGCCGCCGTGTTCTTTGCGACAGTTTACGCTGGCTACTACATGTTGAAAAACTTCGAGAAGCTCTTCGGAGTTGACCCGAACATTCCGAGTGAAAACGCCAGCGCTCGCGCTTATAGCAAAGTGCTGGTCTTCTCCATTTGGGTGCACGCGCTCCTCGCCAGCGG
>JBAWZW010000166.1:0-5869 GCA_037142835.1 Verrucomicrobiota bacterium | reverse complement strand
CGCCCCTCCAACCCCTTCATCTACAGTCGGCGCCCCTCCAACCCCTTCATCTACATTGCCAATCGTCGTCTCTCTAGCGCTTTCATTGTCAGCATCATCGCCAGGACTTGAAATCACTTCAGATTTTTGCAAAGTATCCTCAGAAGTACCAATATCCTCGCCACCCGCTCCGGGGTGAGGCGGCGGAAGACCCTTGGCCTCATCCCCTGTATTCAAAACGGAATCGCAATTAATCATACTCGAAACGAACCACCAGCGGCATTGTATCGGAACCGATCGTCACTCTAGACCCGTCGACCAACTTGGTTCCACTTGCCTCAATCACCACTCCGTTTACTTGTGTATCATTGATCGCTTTCACACTCGGGACAATCACCCAAGACGATTGATCTGGGCAACGCCTCAACAGAAACTGCTCCTCAGATGCGAATCGACCACCATCGCCAACTAGTTTAGCTAGCAATCCTCTCCCAATAGATGCGTCGATATTAAATCGCGCCTCCTTATTTGTTTCCGTGGAAACCAGCACCAATCTACCATAACGCGTGTAACCACACATGCCATGGCACACGCTTACATTAGGCAGGTTATCTTTCGTACCACAGTTTGGGCAGTTCCAGGACATTTTAAAACTCCACCCTTAAAGGTAAAATGATCTTTCCGGATTTACGACTACCAATAGCAATTGTATCTCCACTCTTAAGTTTAATTGGCTTGCTAGCCACTTCGTTGTTATACATCGTATGGTTCGGCGAATCTACTTGAGGAATTAAAATCCAACCCGCATCTCTTTTTTCTAGAGCAAATTGGTGATCAGCGGCAAACTGAGAATGCTCGCCAAACTTTTTCAGTAATTGCTTTCCAATTCGCCCAGTGATATTTAAACTCAACGCAACGCCAGCATTGTCGACCAATTTAATTTGCTGGCTATTAACAGTGATCTCAGGCGGCGCCTTTGGCGGCGGCACCATCCTACCGTTCAAAGCATTATTAACCTCCTGAGCAGTGGGACGCTTAGTCGCGTCCGGTGAAAGGCATTTATGAAGCGTCTCGGCAAGGTTACGCGTTCCGCGATCGTCTGTTATTGTTCCAAGCAGCTTTGGCAAAGTCACTTTATAGTCCGCGACTTTTGTTTTATATTCTGCATCATCATCCGTCGCGTAGGGATGACCACCACCCAAAAGTTCGTAAAGGATAATTCCACACGTAAATATATCCGAGGCAGTCACTGGAGTCTCTCCACGCAAATGCTCTGGAGAAAAATACCGAGGTGTGCCGACGTAAGGGGCTACACCATGCCAAGGTGCCACCTTGTCAGAAAGCAGAGAAAAATCCATATCGATTAACTTCAGCTGGTAACCAGCTGTAATAGTTGGATCAATCAACATTTGGAGATTCGCCGGCTTAAGATCACCATGCACAATTTTTTGCTCATGTAAATTGTGAATGCCCGCCATCAGCACTCGAGCCATTATCGTTCGTTGCTCCCAACTCACTTCCTTCGGTCGCTTTTGAAATTTTTCTAAAAGCGTACCCATATCGTGCCCCCCCTCAATGAACTCATAAACTTGATAAAAAGTATCAGAGCCATATTTGAAAACAAATGCATCCAATAGCTGAACACAGAACCGACGTAACGAAGGCTGGTTAACCCGCTCACTCAAAGTCTTTTGGTAAGCGACATACTTCTTAAACCAACCAATCGCCACCGAAGGAGACTTATAGGCCTTGAAAAAAACCTTCTGCCCCGTTGACGACTTTGCGACATACCCATTCGCCATGCCTCCAACATGGAGGTTATCCCCTATCGTGTAACCGTTGATTATACTCCCTATCGCGGGGTTCTTCATCTTAATCTCCCGTAATTACGACATTAGATGGAACCCATTGCGCTTGCCCGAATAAACCCCTCGTTGCTGGTTTTGACGGTGTAACTTGCTGAAGATCGCCAACCGAGACCGATACAGATTTTCCAATGGCTCCCAAGATTTTTTTGAAGTCAACATTCATTAACCCCGTGTGAGCGTCTGAGACCGTTTCATATTCGCAACGATCCGCGGCACACAAAGAATCAAAAGCATCAGAACTTGGCGCAACAATAAATAACTTCACTCGAAGGCTATGCAACTTTTGAATGAGTTTAGGAATGACCGCGATTTGTTCAGGAACCATCACTCCAGTTTCGAGAGATTCATCCGTCAAAACCACCACCACCCGGTGACTGTCCTTCTCCGATCGCCAAGGGAAGTCAAGTGCGGTATCTAAAGCGACTAGCGGCGCTTCGTCCCCATAAACTCGAACCGCATCGAGCTTTGCCACAAATTCCGAAACCTCCGACGTCCAAAACTGCGAAGATCCACCTTGCCTCTCATCTGGGCGATAAAGCGCATCAATTAAGCCCATGTTCGCAGCTTTTGCATCCATCCATTGAAATCCAAAGGCACAACCTCCGCCATCGTGTTCTCCTGCACAATATGCGAGAAAACTCAGGCGCAAATCCCAAGTTTGCTGATTGTCTGACTTCAGGCCACTAACGAAACTTCCAATATGCTTCTTCACCCCATCGATGCAAGGCCCCATTGATCCAGACGCGTCTAAACAAAAAATCACATCCGCAACTTGACGTCCAGGCATATAATTAGAGGAGTGGCGTGCCCACAGACGCCGAAACACTTTTCGCCAACATTTCCATGGTTTTCTTAAATTTAGCGGGATCCGATGTCAGATCAGCGAGCGCCTTAGCCGCCCCTCCATCTGACGTGGCATCAAATGCAAAGGGTGTCCACTCCGCCTTATCGGCTGCACTTAGCTTATTATAGCAGTCCATTTCAGGCGCAAAAAGGCTCAAAATAATTCGGTTTTCGTGAATTGCATTAACAACTTCATCCACTGTCCCTCCCTTGGGTTCAGTCATTTTAGGATGGCAAGACGCATCCGTAAAAACAACCACCACCCGAGCGGCCTGATAACGATATCGCCACTTGAGTGGGTCAACCGTGGTGTCTGCTTTCTCCGCAGATGCCATTGTGGCCACTTTGTACAAAGCATCCAGCAACGACTCTGGCTCATCTCCGCCTCCTTCAGCAGTCAATGCATTCAACTGATCCCTTAGCAGACCCGCATCCTCGACAAAAGGCTGATCAACAAAGGGCACCTTGTCGTGCTCGTAGTCACGAAAGCCCACAACTTTGCCTCTCCAATGTTTGACGGGACTTTCATTATTGGCCGACTTCGTCGTCAAACCGTCGATAAACCCAGAGATGTTCGCCTTAAGTGCGTCGATGCAATGCTGCATGCTACCCGTGACATCAATGAGGAAAACGATATCGACTACCCCTTTTACTTTTTCGGTTTTTGTTTGTTCATCCATAGTTTTTTAAAGATCACCATCTGTCAAATTTTAAGCAATACTAAATTACGCAGCTCGTTGGAAAATTGTTTGCCCCAGCACCTCTTCGTCTCGGGTCCATACCCTTTATCACTAATTCCAATATGCTTAATCGCTGTTGATCAAAGGGTTAATCTGCACCAAACGAAACCCAAAACTGTCGCTGGTTTTCGCTGGATCAAAGCTTCCTCGAAAATCTACTTGTGCGAAAGACTCACCAACGTTCCACCCTCCACCTCGCAAAACTCGATCGGTTCCCTTATTAAAAACATCAAAGCACCACTCCCAAACATTGCCACTCATGTCATATATCCCCAACTCATTCGCGGCTTTCTGCCCCACTTCTTGAGGTTCTCCCTTTGAGTTCTCAGCAAACCACCCTACCGAGGCTAATCTGTCTCCCCCACTATACTTAAACCCACTTGTCTTCATACCCCCTCTTGCAACATACTCCCACTCCGCCTCGGTCGGCAAACGATACCCATCCGCTTCAGCGTGTACCTCTGGATTCATCTTGCCTTGCCGATAAATCACCGCCTTTCGAAAAAATCCCCCTCCCGCAAAGTAAACCGCCCCCAAACCCTCTTTCTCGCTCTTCGCGTTGCACCACTTCACCGCCGAATACCAACTGACATTTGTCACTGGCCACCTCTCTCCAATCCCTGCCCCTTCTTCCAAGTCATACCCATTAAGAATCGCCCAGCACCTCACTTCCTTCCACTCCCTCCATTGCACCACACTTTGGCTAATCGAAAATCCCACCATTATCCTGCCAGCTAGCTCGGAAACTTTAAGCATTACTCCGACATCAACCATTTTCTCGATATCTAAATTCTCTTTCGCAACCCCCGCACAATCATCGCATCCGTCTTCTCTGGCGATCTTCAAATGCTCTTCACACCAATAACCCCAGTTCTCTGCAAAATCGACCTCGCACTTCTCTCCATAATCTAATGGGTACATTGTTCCACACTCCAAACATTTCCGAACCACTTTCCCCTTACTGGGGAGATCATCACCTGAAACGCTTGCCGGTGACGGGCATTTCTTTGGTGATTTTTTCCGGCCTGTAGGACCTGTCTTCACTCCCAGAGCCATCCCCCAAGACTCCACCGCCCACTCACAGATGTCCTTATCGTAGAAACTCCTAATATGGTATGCGTGAACCATATCTCTCACCTCTCTTATCGGCATCTCCCCTCCTTTGTACCCCATTATGAGTTCCACAACCTTAAATTTGATCGCCCCAGCCAAAACCTCCACCTCTCCATGTTCTTTGCCTCCATGCTCATTCATTAACTTCAAGCAAGTCGCCCGATTCTTCCAACTTTGAGACCCATAATCCCTGACAACTTTTAGCAAAATTTTTCTCGCCCCTTTTTTCATGAATTTAAAATCTCTCACACGCTCCAAACTCTTCCAACCTAAGAAAACCAAAATAAAGATAGTCAATGACCGCAGTACGGTTACGCGGCTTATTTTCAAACATAATTGGGGGCGGCAACTGACTTTTCATCGCAAATTAGGCAATCCGAGACCACGCAGATGGCTAGGTTCATCTGTCACCCTGAGTTTCTCGTAAGGTTAGCCCTCCTTCATCCTGAGTGGCAAATTGAAAAGATCGCCAAAGCACCGTCAGCAATGAAATTTCAGCGTTATTGAGACGCTGATTACCTTGATCTGCATCAGTTGCAATCATGATCAGAAATTAAATAAAAAATCCCCCAAGCAAAACTTTCGCTCGCTAACCAGTTCTCCCAATACCACGAAGACTCCCCGAGGTCAAAATCAAGTACCTTCGGAGTGTGGCTAAATTTCAGGATCATCGGGGCGTTGGGCAGGAGCTCGCTTCCCAGGAGCAATCACTGACAGTTCTTGACGCTCCTCCTTGCAGAAACTGCAGTCCTCTTCACCAATTCCATCGATATCCTCCTCGCGTCGTCTTTCATTAACCCAAACTTCTTTGTTCCTCATTCCCGCCACTGATCAATTCTCCCAATTTCGGTTTAGTTGCTTGCCTCATCTCTTGCTAATCGCTTCCCCCTGTCCAGTCCTTACCCCAAATCAAATTCGCACCGTAAAAAACCAACTCTCCAGTTTATTTTGTCGATTTTCCGATCCCTTTTTTATTTCACTGTTTTTCTCGATTTTCCTACGGCACTGAACTCCGCGCCACTCGAAACCCGATGCCGTCGTTGCAGTTCGCCGCTCCGGCGCTACTCCGGAATGACACCCGTGCGAAGTTCTCACCGTTGTCCCAACTCCCGCCCCGAATTACTCGCCCCGTACTCCGTGACTCTCCATCGTCCCAATCCCAGTCAAAGCACCACTCCCACACATTTCCGCTCATATCATAAATCCCCAGTTCATTCCCCTTCTTCGTCCCTACCTCATGCGTCTTTGCCTCAGAGTTCTCCACATACCATCCCACCTCACCTAAATCTTTACTCCCGCTATACTCATACCCTCGCCCCTTTACCC
>JBAWZW010000165.1:0-5888 GCA_037142835.1 Verrucomicrobiota bacterium | reverse complement strand
ATGCTCGTGGGGATGTGGGGTGGAGGGTTGCCTGCTGATCGAGGAGAATAAGATGAAGCGCCACTGGATCACTTTTGGGAGTTTATTTCTCTTGGTTGGGTTGGGGATGGGTAGAGGGGCGGAGGAATATCAAACTGCTGACGGGTATGCGGTTCCGAGGCCGGGGCGAGAGTTTGTCTTTCCACGGGATCACGGGAGTCACCCAGAATTTAAAATTGAGTGGTGGTATTTGACGGGGCATTTAGTGACGAAGTCGGGTCGGCGATTTGGGTATCAAGCGACATTTTTTCGGAAAGCGGGGGAGCGAAGAAAAGTGTCCAGTGGGGAAGTCGTGATGGGACCGCCGATCTATTTGGGGCACATGGCTTTCCTGGATGTGGGGAGCGGACGTTTTCTTCATGAAGAGCGCGTGAGTCGGCAGGGGTGGGATGCGGGAGCCTCGGAGGAGACGCTGGCGGTCCATTTGGGGCCTTGGTCGTTGGGATTGGTCGAGGGGGAGCGGATGAAAGTGAGGGGATCGATTCGTGGGGAAGGGAGATTTGAATTGGAATTGGTGCCACGGGTGCCCTTGGTTCTTTTTGGGAAGGAGGGGGTCTCGAAAAAGGGCGATGACCCGACGGCGGCGAGTCATTACCTGACCTACCCGCGTTTAAAGACTACGGGGAGCATCCAACTGGGGGTGGAACGTTTGGAGGTGGAAGGGGAATCGTGGATGGATCACGAGATGAGTAGTAGCCAATTGGCGAGGGATCAGGTGGGGTGGGATTGGGCGTGTCTTCAGTTGAAGGACGGGCGTTCGGTGATGGTGTATCAGATGCGACGAGCGGATGGGCAAGCGGATCGATTTTCGACCTTGGCTTGGGTGGATGCGAAGGGGAGGGTGGAGAGCGTGGGATCGGAAGGATTTCGGTTGAGTCCGCGGGGAATTTGGAAGAGTCCGCGGACAGGGGCGGAGTATCCATCGGGGATGGAATTAGCGACCATTGATCCGCAGACCAAGGAGGCGGTGAAGTGGCAGATTTTGCCTTTGGCTCGGGATCAGGAATTGACGGGACGGGTGACGGGGCTGGCGTATTGGGAGGGGGGGTGTCGGGTGGTCAATGGGGGTGGGGAAGAGATCGGGTCAGCGTTTTTGGAGCTGACGGGATATAGCGGGAACCTTGCGCGGAGTATGCGCTAAGGTTTTCCGCTTTTCAAATTGTTCCGCGTCTAAGACTCAGGGTGGCAAGGCTTTGCCAGCGGCGACCGCTTACTTTGGAATCACCGGACCACTGCCGATATCTTCGGGGGAAGGCATCTGGATTTCGCGAATCCAGATGTTCCGATAGCGGACGGGGTTGCCGTGATCTTGGAGTTTGATGGGGCCTTTTTCTGGGTGAGCGTGATAAGTGCCGACGGCGCGGTGGGGAGTATCGCCGATGAGCACCGTATGATTTTGGGTGACTATGCCGTTGTGGAGGACGGTGACGATGGCGGGTTTTTCGAGTTTACCGTCTTTGAAACGAGGTCCTTCGAAAATGATGTCGTAGGCCTGCCATTCGCCTGGTTTGCGGGAGGCGTTTACTTGGGGTGGGAGGTAGCCATAGATGGCGGTTGCTTGGCCATCGGGATAGGTTTTGTTTTCGTAGTTATCGAGGACCTGCACTTCGTAGCGTCCGAATAAAAAGACTCCGCTGTTTCCGCGTCCTTGGCCATTGCCTTTGGCGGGGGTTGGGGCGGTCCATTCGAAGTGGAGTTGGTAGTCGGGGCCGAAATTTTCTTTGGTCTGGATATCGCCGCCGCCTGCAATGGCATCGCCATCGACGACTTTCCACTTGGCCTCGCCACCACCGGACTTCCAAGCGGCGAGGTCGGTGCCGTTGAAGAGAACCACGGCGTCGCTGGGAGCTGTTCCGGCTTTTTGAGCGGTTCCGAATTCCCCAGGGGTGATGATTCTGGGTTGGGGGCGACCGCTATCATGGACGTGCCACTTGGTGCCGGGGATGATCGGGGTATCGGTATAGCCGAGGTCATCGGCGCGGGTGGAAAACGGGGTGGCGGCGAGGCTGGCGATGAAAAGGAGAGGTAGGGTAGGTTTCATTGGGGAAGTCTATTGATGGAAATGGTTGAGAGAAGGAGGAAGAAAACGAGGTACGAAGGAGCGGAGATTTCGGTACCGAAGACTGGGGTGGAGGGGGTGATTACCCGATGCGGTAAACGATGCGGGCTTTATTTAAATCGTAGGAGGACATCTCGATTTTCACGCGGTCTCCGAGGGTGAGGCGGATGAAGCGCTTGCGCATTTTTCCCGAGATGTGGGCGAGGACCAAGTGTTTGTTGGCGAGGGCCACGCGGAACATGGTGCCTGCGAGGACGGCGGTGATGGTGCCTTCGGTTTCGATGATTTCTTCAACTGCCATAATGTGTAGGTTGGACGACGGGTGCTCTTGGTGAAGCGAAGCGATTTTTTATTGGAATCTGGATAAGAGTGATCTTTGTCAAAGCGGGTAGGTTTGGCTCAGATCTTGGCTTTTCTTCTCGCAGGGAGATGCGAGGAGAAAGGGTGGAGAGTTTCGCCAGTTTCTTTCCCAATGCAAGGATTAGAGTGGAGAATTCTTTTTTTGTTTTTCGTGGGGCGGGGAGTTTAGCGATTGGCGGGGTCGCGACCTTCGTCGATGTCGAGGTAATCGAAAAAGGTTTGGATGTCGTCCCGGTGTTCGATCCCGCTTTCCTTTTTGCGCATGAGGAGGCGTTCGGTGGCCTGATCATTCCAGCCGCGTTTGCGCATGAACTCGTTCCAGACTTCGATTTCCTCTTCGGTGGGGCGTCGGCCTTCGGTGGTGCACCAGTGAAAAATTTCTTGATCGGATCCACCTTTTTGGACGCGAGCCACGAGGGCGGGATATTCGACGGAGAGAAAGTGGGTGCAACGCTCGTCGAAGCCGGAGCCGAGGTTGGCGTGGTAGTCGATCGGGAGGGTGCCGGCTTGGTGGAGGCGAATTTTATCGAGGAGTCTGCCGAAGTATTTCAGGCCTTCGACAGTTTCGTGAGGGCTACGAAGATCAGGGATTTGCATGGGGGGTGAAAGTGGAGAGATTGGGGGTGATTGGCAAGCGGAAGGAGGGGAAAAGTGGGTGGTGAAGGAGTCTCGCCTTGCCAGTTGGGGGCCAGTCTGAGAGGAATGAGGGATGTTTATGGTGGTTATATTAGCGAAAAATTGTTATCAATGGTCGGGGGATAAAGCGGTTTGCTGGGGGGACAATTTTAGTCGTTTGATCGAAAACAATTCTTAAGACACGGGGACTCGATTTATGGAAACCAATCAAATGAGGATGCAGTTTGTTCCCGTGGAGGGGACGAAAGTTTTATTTAGTGTTTGGGCTACTCGGGTTCAAGACTACGCGGTTTTTGCGGAGGCGACTGAGAGGTCGTGGGAACGACCCGAGTTTTATCAGGCTCACAATCATCCCGTGGTTTTGGTGAGTTGGGAGGATGCGGTGGAGTTTTGTGTTTGGCTGTCGAAGACCGAGGGAAGAAAGTATCGGTTGCCGACGGATGCGGAGTGGAGTTTGGCGGTGGGATTGGGGGTGGAGACTGGTGCGACGCCTGAAGAGAAGGATGGAAAGGTCCCTGGGTATCCGTGGGGGATGAAGTGGCCACCGCCGCGCGGGGTGGGCAATTATGATCGGAGTTTTCATACGGATTCCTCTGAGAACACTTCGCCAGTGGGGAGTTTTTTGCCATCGCGCAATGGGCTTTGTGATCTTGGGGGAAATGTCTGGGAATGGTGTGAGGATTGGTATGATAGGAGGCAGCAAAGTCGGGTCCTTCGCGGGGGTTCTTGGTATGGAGCTGGGGAGTTTTATTTACGATCATCGGCTCGTGGAATGGAGTTACCGACGGAGCGGGCGGATTACATTGGCTTTCGCTGTGTGCTGGATTTGGGCGGGTAGGTTGCTTGGGTGAAGGAAGAGTTTTTTTGGGGGGGAAATGCAGGTGAACCGCAATGCTAGGCATGGTGACAGGCAAGGTTTCTTTGATCGTGGGGGAGAGATGGAGATGGTTGTCGTTGAAGGTTTTGCAAGCAGATCCTAGATCCTAGAGGTACCGGTGGCGGGACTCGAACCCGCACGGCGCTTTCGCGCCAACGGATTTTAAGTCCGTTGTGTCTGCCATTTCACCACACCGGCATTCTTTGGATCTGCAAAAACTCTTTGGGTTGGTGGCGCTGCAATCTGGAGCAAGTACCAACTCAAACGAGGAACGAGTAAATCAGTAACGGTGGCGAGTGGCAAGGTCGAGACGCAAATCAAACCTCCAAACAGGCATGGAACTCGCAAGCGAAAAGTGAGGGAGTTCGGGAGAGGCTGGATGGAGATGAGGAGGGAAGGGTAGACGAAACCTCGTGGAGAACGGACACTTGAAGCGTGAATAAAAACCAACAAAGATTTGCTCAATGAAAATCCATCCGATTGCCTTGCTTCGTGGGGTTGCGCTGGCAGAAGCCGTTTCCTTTTTGGGGTTGTTAGGGATTGCGATGCCGTTGAAATATTGGGCGAATCTGCCCGAGGCCGTGCGGGTGGTGGGGATGGTGCACGGGTTGCTGTTTGTGGTTTTTTGCGGGGCGCTTTTGCGGGCGATGATCGTGGCGAAGTTGTCGGTGGTGAGGGCGGCAGTGGTTTTTGGGGCGTCGTTTGTGCCGTTGGTGCCGTTTTGGCTGGATGCGCGGCTCCGGGTTTGGGAAGCGGAAGGGATAGGGGGAACTGGGGGTTAGAAGGGTTGGAGATCTTCGGCGGTAAAAGGGCGGGAGCGATCTTGAGTGGCTTGGCGGATGCGAGTGATGGTGGCGGTGGAGACGGGGGTGGCTTCGTGGCCCCATTCGCGGCGGATGAAAGTGAGGACGGCGGCGATTTGGGGATCGGTGAGGGTGTTGAGGGGAGGCATTTCCAGTTCGTAGGTGCGTTTCCCAACGGTGAGCTTGCCGGTGAGGCCGCGGAGGACGATGCGGGCGAGGCGATCTTCGGAGCCGAGGACCCATTCGGAATCGAGGATGGGCGGGGCGACGCCGTCGAGGCCCAGACCCGTGGGTTGGTGGCAAGCGGCGCAGGCGGTGGCGTAGAGTTCTTTGCCTTGGGCGAAACTTCGGGATTCTTCGGGGGAGAGTTCGGGGATGGTGGACGGTGGGGCGCCGACTTTGCCTGGCCAAGTGAAGAGGAGTAAAGCGTTGGTGGCGAGAGGGTTTTGGAGGGCGAGGGCGGTGAGACTTTGAGGTTCGTTGGGGAGTTTAATGGATCCTTTGAGGGATTTTTTGGCGGCGACGATCTCAGTGAGGAGCGAGGATTGGAGGGGGGGTGGGGTGGAGTTGAGGATGGTGAGGAGATTGACGATGGAATCGGTGTGGTGGCTGGTGAGGATTCCCTCGGTGAGGGTGGAGATAAACTCGCGTTGGGTGGCGTCGGGATTTTGCCAATGGGGATCGGTAGCGAGGCTTTGGAGGAGGGGGAGTTCGCGTCCATAGGAGGCGTTGAGGGTGGCCTCGCGGAGGAGGGGATCTGTCGATGCCGAGCGGAAGATTTTCCAAGTGACGGCGGTGGCGTTGGGGTCGGGTAGGGGGCCGAGAGTGAGGAGGAGTTGCATCTGGACGAGGGGATTTTTTTCGTCAGAAAGGGCGAGGATGGCGGCGAGGAGTGGGGCGTTGAGAGGTTGGCGGAGAAAGGGTTCGGAGAGGCGGATGGCGGCTGCGCGGACGGCTGGGTTGGGGGAAGCGACGGCGGCGATGAGGGTTTGGGGGTCGAGGGCGTCGAGGCCGCAAAGAGTCCAGAAGGCGTGGAGAGAGCCGAGGTTGGACTGATTGGTGGCGAGATTATTAAGCTGGGGAATGGCGGTGGGGGTGGGGTGTTCGATGAGGA
>JBAWZW010000164.1:0-5909 GCA_037142835.1 Verrucomicrobiota bacterium | reverse complement strand
CCCCGATCCCCCACTCCTCGCGCCCCCACCGCCGGCGTCTCCCCATAATAAATCGTCCCCCCAGTTCTCACGGGATTCCCCTCACGCGGATTCCTCCCCACACATCCACCCATCGCTCCCACCAAAATCAGCGCCATCATGAATCTTTTAACCGCTTCATTCAATTTCACGCCCACCTCCATGCTCCACCCCTCCAAACTCGTCAAGCCAAGGAACTATCCTTTGCGACTCCGCCTCCTCTCTGCTAAAACCTCCCCCACTCCATACTCCAGAATTAACGCCCATTCTCCATGCCCACCTACGATTACCAGTGCGAAAAGTGTAAGAAAACCTTCGAGGTTTATCAGTCCATGAAGGACCCCGTCCTCCCCACTTGCCCCAAAGATCTCTGCCAACAAAAAACTTGGGGTAAAGGAAAAATTAAACGCCTCCTCGGCACAGGCGCAGGCCTCATCTTCAAAGGCTCAGGCTTTTATATCACCGATTACCGGAGCAAAAATTACCAAGCCTCCGCCAAAAGCGACTCCGCTTCCGAATCCAAAAAAACCGAACCCAAACCCGCCGCCGCCGAAAAACCGAAACCCGCCTCCACCCCCAAAAAGAAAGCCTCCGATTAAATGGCTAAAAAACCCCTCACCACCACCCCCACCTCGCTCCATTGCCTCCAATGCCACCGCGAAAATGAACTCCAACGCATCTACTGCCACCAATGCGGCGAACGCCTCGATCGCTCTCTCCTCTCCCCTCCCCCCACTGACTCCCCACTCCCAGAATCCGCCGACGCCGCCCGCGCTCGCCTCAAAAAAATCTTCAATCGCCAATCCGCCCTCGGGTTCGCAGAAATCAAAACCGCCCTCAATACCCTCTTCTACGCCGCCATCACCGCCCTCATCTTCCTCACCCTCCAAGCCCCAGATAATCTCCCCTCCTCCCCACAAATCATCACCGATCGCCTCGTCGGCAACGATCTCCAAGACGCCCTCAATTCTCCCCATCCCGTCCAACTCACCTTCACCGAACCCGAAGTCAATCGCTACCTCCGACAACTCGTCAAAGGCGAAGACGGAAGCATCTTCCAATGCCTCTACGCCAATCTCCTCCCAGACCAAGTCCACTTCGGTGCCCAACAATCCCTCTTCGGGTATTCCATTTACTCAGGCGTCCAATACCAATTCTCCATCCTCAATCATCAACGCTCCGCCACTCTCGTCGCCGGTAATTTCGGCCGGCTCCCCGTCCACCCTTTCCTCATGAGTTATCTCGATTTCTTCTTCGAAAAAATCTGGAACGCTCTCCCCAACGAACGCCAACAACTCGATCACCTCCAAAATCTCCAACTCCACCAAGGCTCGGTTACCCTCATCACCAAGGACGGCAAAAAATGATCCGCGGCGCCCTCACCGCCCTCCTCCTTCTCGCCTCTCTCCCCCCAGCCCCAGCCGCTAACCCCCACGCCCACAGCGACTCCGCTTCCCTCCAGTTTAGCATCTTCTGCGACGATACCCCCCTCCGCATGCAAGTCTCAAGCTTCGCCGAAGAGGTCAAACACCAAGTCCTCCAACTCCTCGGCGAACGCGACCTCTGGAAAGCTCCCATCGTCATCGTCATCGATCAAGCCAGCCCAGGTTCCGATCTCCCACCCGCAGAAGTCCGCCTCATCCAATCCCTCCCCGGCTTCAAAGTCCAAATCAATGCCCGCATCGGCAACGATCCCTCCGCCATCAATCTCCAAAAACAAATCGTTCGCGCTCTCCTCCTCGAATACGCTTACCGAAACCTCGGCGTCGAAGGCGGCCAAGCCTACCTCGAAGCCCCCTGGTGGCTCGTCCAAGGCTCCATCCAACTCACCGCCCAACGCACCAATGGCGTCAAAAATGGCCTCTTCAAACGCCTCCTCGCCGTCAATAAAATTCCCCCCATCGCCGAAATCCTCGCCACCCATTACGAAGATCTTCCCCCTTCCCTCCAAGCCACCGATCAAATGCTCGCCGCCGCTTTCCTCCAACTCCTCCTCGAACAACCCAACGGCCACGCCTCCCTCGCCCTCTTCCTCCGCTCCTGGCCCAAGTCCCATGGCGATTCCATCGCCCTCCTCAAAAAAATCTTCCCCGCCATCGCCCCAGATGAACCCACTCTCCAAAAATGGTGGACCCTCAACTTCGCCAGAATCGCCAATACCGAAATCTTCGAAGGCCTCTCCATGCTCGAAACCCATCGACGCTTCTCCGCTCTCCTCTCCATCGATCTCCCCGCCTCCAAAGATCGCGAAAAATCCACTTTCCCCATCGCCGAGTTTCCCAAATATCTCCCCCTCCCCTCCTCCCGCCAAGCCCTCACCCTCCGCCGCAACCAAGTCCTCGCCCTCAGCGCCAACGCCAATCCCATCTTTCGTCAGCCCCTCAACGATTATTCCCAAGTCCTCTCCTCTCTCATCCAAGGCAAAACCCTTGGCGTCCAATCTCTTCTCTCCAAAATAAATCGCGATACCGCCAACGCTCTCCGCCTCGCTTCCGCCATCGACGATTATCTCAATTGGTTCCAACTCTCCCACCCCTCCACCTCCGCTCACTCCTTCGACGATTATCTCAAAACCATCCAGTCCATCGAAAATCAACAACGCCAACGCTCCATCCCCATCGCCCGTTATCTCGACATCTTCGACCAAAAATAATCCCCCCATTTTCTCCCCCAATTTTCTTTTCCGCTTTTCTCCTCACCCAAATTTGCGTTCTTTCTCCCCCTCACATCAATGAAAGTTTCTGACCTCCGCGGCATCCTCCAATATGTCCCTCGCTTCCGCGACAAAATCCTCGTCGTCGCCATCGATGGAGAAATCGTCAGCTCCCCCAATTTTCCCAATATCCTCCTCGACCTCGCCGTCCTCCGCTCCCTCAGCATTAAGGTCATCCTCGTCCACGGCGCCGCCCTCCAAATCGCCCAACTCGCCACCGAACGCGGAATCCCCCTCTCCAATAGCGACGGCACCGGCATCACCGACGATCCCACCCTAAAAATTAGCATCGAGGCCGCCACCAATGTCATGACCGAAATCATGCAAGGCCTCACCTCCGTCGACCTCCGCGCCGCTTACGCCAACGCCATCATCGCTCACCCCAGCGGGATCCTCGGTGGCGTCGATCACCAAAATACCGGCCGCGTCGAACGCGTCGATACCAAATCCCTCCACCTCTTCCTCAGCGAAGGCATCATCCCCGTCATCCCCCCCATGGGCTACGACGGCGAAGGTAAAACCTTCCGCGTCAACTCCGATGGCATCGCCCTCGAAGTCGCCGAAGCCATGCAAGCCATGAAAATCCTCTTCCTCTCCGCCAATCAAGGCGTAGTCGTCGATGGCAACCTCGTCGGTGCCCTCTCCATGGCCGAATCCGAAGACTTCGTCAAAAAAAAGCGCGGCCAAATCGATCCCAATCTCTGGTCAAAACTCGAACACGCAAGCCGCGCCTGTCGCCACGGCGTCGCTCGCGTTCATCTCCTCGACGGACGCCAAGACGAAGCTCTCCTCAGCGAAATCTTCAGCCACGAAGGCATCGGCACGATGGTCTACTCCAACGAGTATCAACAAATCCGTCGCGTCTTCAAAAAAGATGCCCGCGCCCTCATCATGCTCATCCGCCAGTCCGTCGATAGCGAGGAACTCATCAAACGCACCAAAGCCGATATCCTCGCCCACCTCGACGAATACTGGGTCCTCGAACTCGATCGCAATCTCGTCGGCTGTGTCGCCCTTCACCTTTACCCAGAAGAAAATCTCGCCGAACTCGCCTGCCTTCATGTCAGCAAAAATTTCGAAGGCGAAGGCCACGGACGCAAACTCATGGCCTTCGCCGAACAGCTCGCCACCGAAAAAGGCGTCAAACAAATCTTCGCCCTCTCCACCCAAGCCTTCCACTTCTTCCAACAAAAAGGCGGCTACTCCGAATCCTCCCCAGATCAACTCCCCACCGAACGCCGCAAAAAATACGACGCCAGTGCCCGAAAATCTAAGGTCATGGTCAAATCCCTCTCCCCCAATCATCCCCCAGATTCTCCACGCTCCTAATCTCTAGCCTCCACTTCCCGATGTCCAATCCCTGGATCCTCGACGGCCTCGTCGTCCTCGCTTACTTCATCGTCGTCATCGGCATCGGCCTCTACAAAGGCCGCGGAGAACGCTCCATCGAAGGCTTCGCCGTCGGTGATCGCAATATCCCCTGGTGGGCCGTCCTCGCCTCCATCCTCGCCGCCGAAATCAGCGCCGGCACTTTCCTCGGTACCCCAGGCGAAGGCTACGCCCTCCGCAATTTCACCTACGCCCAACTCGCCATCGGGACCATCCTCGCTCGCATCGTCGTCGCCTATCTCTTCATCGGCACTTTCTACAAACTCCGCGTCATCTCCATCTACGAATTCCTCGAAGCTCGCTTCGGACGCCCCACCAAACTCGCCTCCTCCTCGGTCTTTCTCCTCACCAGAATCCTCGCCAGCGGCTCCCGGATGTTCGTCCCAGCGATCCTCCTCGTCGGAGCCTGGGAACTCATCAAAAATGTCCACCCCAATCGCTCCGAATCCCTCTGGCTCTACGTCGGCGCCGTCGCCTTCCTCGTCTCCATCACCGCCATCTATACCACTTTCGGTGGCATCAAAGCCGTCATCTGGACCGATCTCCTCCAAGTCTTCCTCATGTTCGGTGCCATGTTCTATGCCATGTTCGCCCTCTGGAACGCCGTCGGTGGCTGGGAGGTCATCAAACGCGAGGTCTCCACCCCCCACGTCGATGCCGAAGTCGTCAAAGCCAAATCCCTCTCCATCCTCAAATCCTCCCCCTCCACTTCCCCAGATGATGCCCAAAAACAAGCCGCCCTCGCCGTCGCCACCCTCTCCCAATCCACCGCCCTCTCCGCTCTCTCTTTCTGGGACTCCGGCATCGAACCCCACCCCGAAAAACGCGCCGCCCTCGGCTTCTTCGGTAACCTCAAACGCATCCTCGAAACCGAATACACTATCTTCACCGCCTTCTTCGCCGCCGTCTTCGTCACCATGGCCACCCACGGCACCGACCAAGATATGGTCCAACGCATGCTCACCGCCCCAGATATCCGACGCTCCCGCAGAAGCCTCATCCTCTCAGGCTTCGCCGATGTCCCCGTCGCCCTCAGCTTCACTTTCATCGGCGTCCTCCTCTACGTCTATTATCACCTCCCAGCCAACGCCGCCAGACGCCCCGAAGGCGATTACTTCGTCCAATATATCCTCCGCGAACTCCCCCCAGGCATCCGCGGCCTCATGGCCGCTGGCCTCTTCGCCACCGCCATGGGCTCTCTCAGCACCGCCCTCAATGCCCTCGCCACTAGCTTCACTCGCGATTTCTATCTCTCCATCTTCCGCCCAAACGCTTCCCAAAAACAACAACTCGCCTTCGCCCGCCTCAGCACAATCTCCTTCGCCTTCCTCCTCTCCGCCGTCGGCGTCGGGACCGCTTGGGTCAAACTCTCCCACCCAGAAATTCGTATCATCCCCATCGTCCTCGGCTCCTTCGGCTACACCTACGGTTCCCTCCTCGGCATCTTCCTCCTCGGCATGACCACCAAATCCCGCGGCTCCTGCAACGGCAATCTCTTCGCCATGCTCGCCGGCTTCCTCGTCGTCGCCCTCCTCAGCAATCTCTTCAACGACGCCGCCACCATGTTCGGCCCCCCACTCTACAAAACTCCCCACTGGCTTCCCATCATCGAATTCCCTTGGCGAATCGCTTTCGGTACCATCGTCACCTACTCCGTCGCCTTCTGCTTCTCCACTCCCACCTCCCAAATCGCCAAACTCCAATCCGATCTCTCCCAATTTTCTCCCCCAAATATCTCCCCCACAACGCCCGCCACTCTCCCACTCTCCATCCCCCCATCGGTCAATTA
>JBAWZW010000163.1:0-5964 GCA_037142835.1 Verrucomicrobiota bacterium | reverse complement strand
GGAGGGAGGAGGAGAGCTTCGAGTTTGGTCATCCATTCGGTGGCATTGGGGTGGGAGGGGTATTTGCGAACGATGGCAAACATTTCGGTGGTGGCGCGATTTTTGTAGCCGATGTTGGCGAGGTCGGTGGCGCGTTTCCAGAGGAGGGAGGGGAGTCGTTGGGTATTAAACTTATCGTGTTCGAATTCGAGTTTGGAGTGGGCGGCTTCTTCGGTTTCTCGCTTGATGACAAAGTCCCAATAATCGGTGATCCGGGGATCGCGTTGGGCGATGAGTTCTGGCTGGACAATTTTTTCGTAAATTCCGTCGAAATTTCCTGGGGTATCTTCCCATTTTTCTGGGGTGACGAGTTCACTGAGTTTGAGCCATTGGACGACGATACTCCCACTGAGAGGTTTTTCGAGAATGCTATGGTGCATGCGTTTGACCTCGTGATCGTTGGCTTTTCGGGGGTTGGGGCGTTTGTTTTCGGGGTGTTCTTTATCGCGGCGGAGGGATTCTTCGAGGGCATCGATGGCGAGGATATCGTTAGCCAAGTCTTTGGTGTAGTTAAGGATACTGGGAAGAAGATTTTTGACGGAGACGCCTGAGGATCGTTGGAGGGTGAGGCCTAGCCAGAGGAAATAGAGGCGGGCGGCGTTTTTGGCTTCGGGTTCTTTGAGGGATTCGCCTTCGCCATCGCGCCAGGCTCGGAAGGCGGTGACCTCCTTATTGATGCCATTAAATTGGGTGGCCATGACGGCTTTTTCCCAAGTGGCGACGGCGCTTTCTCCGTTGGCGGCGGCGGCGTTGATATCTTGGATAAGTTTTTGTTTATCGGACTTATTTTTGAGGACCGTTTGGTCGTGGAGTTGGCGGAGGGATTGGATGATGGCAGCGGCGTCGACATTGGGGGCGTCTTGAGCGTGGAGAGTGGAGGCGGTGATGAGGAGGAGGGTGAAGAGGAGTTTCCATGGGGAAGGGAGGAGATGGGTGTGCATGAGTTTAGAGTTTGGGGAGGAGTTGGAGGCAGTCATGGAGTAAGCGTTCTTGGGTGATTTTCATGAGAGAGGCGTCCTCGGGTTGTTGGTCGTCGAAGCCGTTGAGGTGGAGGAGGCCGTGGATGGTGTAAAGGGCGAGTTCGATTTCGGTGGGGTGACCGTAGGTTGAGGCGTAATTTTGGGCGGTGTGTGCGCTCATGACGATTTCGCCGTGTTCGAAAGTGATGACATCGGTGGGGCCTGGGATGTCCATGAAATCGCGGTGGACTTTGGCGATGGTGCGATCGGAAACGATGGCGACCTCGATTTCGTCGAGTTTGGAGAGGGCGAAGAGGAGATTGGCGGAGTGGGAGACGGACTTTTGGAGGGCGAGATTGGCGAAGTTTTGGAGCCAGGGGAGGTTGAGGGGGATGGAGCGTTGGCGGTTGGCGAGATGGATGGTCATCGGGCGGCGATGGGGGGAGAGGAGGGGCGAGGGAGGTCTTTGCGTTCGGGGCGAGTGCTGGGGTAAGCGACTCGGGAGTGGAGGATACTTTGGAGGGTATGTTTGAAGCTTTCGGCGATTTCTTCGAGGGCGCGCATGGTGAGGTCGCATTCTTTGAATTGGCCGTCGATCATTCGTTCATGGATAATGGAATTGACCATTTGATCGATTTTTTGGGGGGTGACGCGTTCGAGACTTCGGGAGGCGCTTTCGATGGAATCGGCGAGGCTGAGGATAGCGCCTTCGCGGGTTTGGGGGCGGGGACCTGGGTAGCGGAAGCTTTCTTCGCGAACCTCGGGGAAGTCGGCTTCGCGGAGGTTCATGATTTTGCTTCCGGCGCGGGCGTCTTCTTGTTGTTGGAGAGCGCGTTGGTAGAAGAAGGCGATCTTGGAAGTGCCATGGTGTTGTTGGATGACATCGATGACTTCTTGATGGAGTCGGTGATGGAGGGCGAGATCGACGCCTTCTTTGACATGGGCGAGAATGATGAGGGCGCTCATGGTGGGGGCGAGTTCGTCGTGGGGGTTGCGATCGTTGCGCATATTTTCGGTGAAATAATCGGGTTTCACGAGTTTTCCGATATCGTGAAAATAGGCACAAGCGCGGCACATTGTGGGGTTAGCGCCGATGGCTTCGGCGGCGGCTTCGGCGAGATTAGCGACGAGAAGACTATGATGATAAGTTCCTGGGGCTTCGATATTTAAGCGTTTGAGGAGAGGGTGATTAAGGTCGCTGAGTTCGATCCAGGAGAGATCGGTAGCGACTTGGAAAATGCTTTGGAGGAGGGGGATGACGAGGAGGGCGAGGAGGGCGGTGAGGAGGCCGCTGCCGACGGCGACGGCGCTTTGGGCGGCGAGGTATCGCCAAGGGGTGGAGTGGGTTGTGGGGGATTCCCAAGGGCCGACGAGTTCAAAGAGGATGGAGAGGAGGAGAGTGGCGACACCGATGAGAACACCGGCGCGGAGGAGTTGGGTCCAGCGTCGGAGATGGAGAGTGGCGAATACGGAGACGAAGCCGCAGACTAGGCTCATGACGAGGAGGACGGGATCGGTGGATTTGGTGAGGAGAGCGCTCCAGAGGCTGACGAAGATGGTGGCGTAGATGGCGTGGTGACTTCCGAGGAGGACGGAAGTGGCGAGAGGGGCGAAGGCGAGAGGGAGGGCGAGGATCCAGAGTTTTGGGTCATCGAAAGAGAGGAGGAGATGGGAGGGATCGTTGGGGGAATGGGTGGCGGTGAGGATACATTTGACGAGGGCGAGGTGGAGAAGGAAGAGGAGGGAGAGGAGGGTAAGGAGGGAATTTTTGGCTAAGGTTTTGGGGTGAGTGATCCAGAGTTGGACGAGAGCGGTGAAGGAGATGAGGATGGCGATGAGGACACGAACCGTGGGTTGTGGGGTATTGGGGGAGTAGACGAGGAAGCTGAGAGCGGCGAGGAAGGCGGAGAGAATGAGGGATTTGGGGATGAGGCCATACTCTAAGGTGTGGAGGAGTTCACTTTCCGAGCGGCGTCGGCGAAGTTTGGCGTTGGCGAGGCCTTTTTTAACGAGGCGTTGGCGTTCGAAGAAACCGAGCATGAGAGAGGAGGGGAAATTTTCGGAAGCCGAGGAGGGAAATCAAGTTTTTGTTTCGGAATGGGGGTTGCCACGGTATTGGCGATAGGAGCGAACGATGGCTTGGACGAGTTCGTGGCGGATGACATCGCCTTCGTGAAAGTGGGCGAATTTGATGCCATCGGTGGAGGAGAGGGCGGCGAGGGCTTCGACGAGGCCCGAGCGTTTATTGGGTGGGAGATCGATTTGGGTGGGGTCTCCGGTGATCACGGCTTTGGATTCGGCACCGAGGCGAGTGAGGAACATGAACATCTGTTCGGTGGTGGTATTTTGGGCTTCGTCGAGGACGACGAAAGCGTTGTGGAGGGTACGACCGCGCATGTAGGCGAGTGGGGCGATTTCGATGAAGCCCCGTTCGATATAGCGTTGGAGCTCATCGGGTTCGAGCATATCTTGGAGGGCGTCGTAGAGGGGGCGAAGATAAGGCATGATCTTTTCATTGAGATCGCCTGGTAAGAATCCGAGGGCCTCACCGGCTTCGACGGCAGGGCGGGTGAGGATGATTTTGGAGACGCGTTCTTTGCGGAGGGCGGCGACCGCCATGGCCATGGCCAAGTAGGTTTTTCCTGTGCCCGCGGGACCGATGCCGAAGACCATATCGTGAGTTTGGATGGCGCGAAGGTAGGCGTGTTGGCCAGCGGTTTTGGGGATGATGGGGGGTCGTTTGGGGGAGCAGAAGATTTTGGTATCGAGGAGGGTATCGAGGGTGAACTCGCCTGGTTCGGCGACGGAACGCAAGGCTTGGAGGAATTCGTGGCGTCGGATAGTGACGCCGCCGAGTCTGGCGCGGTCGAGTTGATC
The DNA here is from genome assembly GCA_037142835.1 of Verrucomicrobiota bacterium. Taxonomy (GTDB): domain Bacteria; phylum Verrucomicrobiota; class Verrucomicrobiia; order Chthoniobacterales; family Chthoniobacteraceae; genus Chthoniobacter. The sequence continues at coordinate 2,089 of JBAWZW010000163.1, read as the reverse complement.
GAAGACGCGTCGGGTTTGGAGGAAGCGTTCGGGATCGCCTTCTACGCGGAGCCAGCCGTCGCGGGTGGTGAGGCGAACATCGAGGGTTTTTTCGAGGATCTTGAGGAGGCCAAGATTATTGCCGTAGAGGGATTGGAGAACGCGAGCGTTCTCGAACTGGAGGGTTTGTGGTTCGATCACCACGGTGATTGAGGTTGGGCGAGAGGCCCGAAGTGGGCAAACATTTTAGCGGAAGCCGTAAGCGAGAGACCAGGTGGTGCGTTCGGCGGGAGATTTTTCGACTTCGACGATCAGGTAATAAGATCCCGTCTTTTTGGGTTGGATGCGGGCGGCGGCGAAGTGGGGTTTTTGCCAGGCCTCGACTTCGGCGAGGTTTCCTTGGCTATCGTAAATGTGCACGGAGATTTTGGCATTTTTGTTATCGGAACCGAGCCAGAACCAGTATTCGTTGCCTTTGAAGAGTTGGTGAACGATGGCCTTGGTTTGTTTTGCGGGGAGATCGCCGCCCCAGTAGTCTTCACGGACGGTGAAGCCTTCTTTGACATAGGGATTCGCGGCTTCGAGGGCGAAGGAGAGGGCATCGTCGATGGTTGCCAGAGCCGTACGGGGGGTGAAGGCGAGGGAGAGGAGGGTGAGGAGAAGGAGAGTGAAGTGTTTCAAAGAGGGCGATGGTGGTGACTAAGGCTTAGAGTTGATCGAGCGAACGAGGCCTGCGGAAATGGCGCCAATTTCTTTGACTGACTTTTCGGAGATATCGCCGTTATCGGCGGGGTGAATGAGGGGGCGGATATCGAGGATTCCTTGGAGAATTTTGGCGACGAGCGGGTTATTTTTGATTTTTGGCTTCATGGCGCCGAGGCGTTTTTGAAAATAATCGAGGAGAATGGGTTGGTGGAGGAGTTCGGCGCCGTCTTTGGAGTATTGTTTTTCGACGATCACGGCGAGGGCTTCGGTACCGCGGAGCCAACCCCCGAGGCTAACGAGTTGGGAGAGTTCTTCGCTATTGATTTCGACCATGGCATCGCGGACATCGTCGAGGGCGAGATCGAGTTGTTTGCGGACGCCTGGCCAGTTTTTGGATTCGGCGGCTTCGGTGATGGCTTTGGCGCGGATTTGGGCTTTTTTCTGAACGCCGAGGGCTTTGGTGAGATTGAGGACACTTTTGCCGATTTGTTTGACTTCGTTGGGGTCTTCGGCTTCGACAGCGATGAAGCCTTCGGCGATCATCGTCCCGAGGAGGAGAGCGATTTGGGTTTGGTCGCTGGGGGATTGGGGAATGCTGGGTAATTTGTGCTGGGCTTCTGTCCAATTGGGTTTTCCGAGTTTATCGAGGACGGCGAAAACCTCACTGGGGACGGGGACGATGACCTCATCGATGACCTTTGATTGGGCGGGTAGTTTGGTGATGTCGATATGGGCGGGAGGTTCGGCGAGTGCGGAGGAGAGGCCGACAGCGAGGAGGAGGAGAATGGATGGCAGCATAGGAAACTTAGGACGATCTAACAAATCGGGTGTGAATCAACCAACCTGAGCGAGCGCGGGCAAGGATTCTTTTTTGGTGGGTTTGGCTAGGTTGGGGAAAATTTTCGGTAGCGGAAGCGGTCATCGTAGCGGCCGGAGTTGAGGAGTCGACAGCAGCGGAGGCAGGCGGATTTATTTTTGAGAGGGCGGACGCGGGAGATGATTCCGAGGCAATTTTGGCAGCGATAGAAGTGGCGCCGGGCGATGATTCTGGTGGGGAGGGAAAGATGATGGCAGCGAGATTCGTTGGGGATCCCGAGGTCGACGCAGGCTTGTCTCCATTCGGGGCCGTGAGGGCGGATGCGGCGGCGTCCTGCGCGTATTTGGGCGAGGAGATGGGCGAGTTCATGGCGGAGGGTTCGATCGACTTCGGCGGTGCCGAAAAGGAGGAGTCGAGGATTGAGGGTGATGAGTGAGGTGGCAAACTGGGCGGTGCCTGCGGTGCTGCGCATCTGGGGATTCCAGCGGACTTTAAGGCGATCAGCGAGAGCGGGTTGACCCGCGTGAATGAGGAGATCTTTAGCGATTTTTTCCCAATCAATTGCGGGGATGTCTGGAGGGGGAATTT
>JBAWZW010000162.1:0-5979 GCA_037142835.1 Verrucomicrobiota bacterium | reverse complement strand
TCCATCATCCAAAAATACCCCGAACAGTGGTTCCAATTTCAACCCGTCTGGCCAACCTCCACTCTCCCTCCCCCTTAATCTTTCTTCCCTTTTTCTCTTCACCTCTATCTACCTCTCCTCTCTCACTATGCACCGCCTCATTCTCCTTTTTCTCACGCTCCTCCTCCCCACTTCCCCCCTCTCCGCCACCGAACTTTCCCCGACCGAAACCCTCGCCCTCCTCAAATCCCTCCAAGATCACCGCGCCAAAGTCCCCTCGTTCATCGCCGATTTTACCGAACAAAAAACTTCCCATCTCCTCACCACCCCACTCACCACCCAAGGCTCCATCTCTTTCCAAATCCCCAACAAATTCCGCCGCGAAGTCAAAGGCTCCACCCCCAGCGTCACCATCTGCAACGGCGAAAAACTCTGGATCTATTACCCCGCCTTCAAAGAAGTCGAAATCTATTCCCTCGGCCAACGCCAGTTCTTCGACGATGCCATCGCCGCCCTCACCGCTGGCCTCAATTTCCAAGCCGTCGAAAAATTCTACTCCACGACCGCCTCGCGCGAACCCGAGGGGTTCCGCCTCACCCTCACCCCCAAATCCGCCGCCCTCCGCAAAATCATCAAAGTCCTCACCATCTTCACCGATCCCGATGGAAAAATCCAACGCACCGATGCCACTCTCGCCAAAGGTGATCTCCTCTCCACCACTTACAAAAATCATCGCCCCACGCCTCTCCCCCCATCCACTTTCGACTTCACCCCACCGCCCGATTCCCACACCTCCCAACCCCTCGGAAAATAATCCCCATTCACTTCAACTAGCCTCAATCTCCACAAACACCAATGAACCTACCACCCTTGCAAACTCCCCTCTTCGCCTTCGCCCTCCTCTCCCTCACCCATCTCCTCCCCACAGCTTCCGCCGACTGGGCTCACTACCGCGGCCCCGCCTCCCAAGGCGTCTCCACCGAAAAACTCCCCACCGCCGCCCCCAAAGAAATCTGGAAATCATCCGTCGGTATCGGCACCTCCTCCATCACCGTCGTCGGCGATCTCCTCTTCACCATGGGAAATATCGACAACCTCGATACCGTCTGGTGTCTCAATGCCCAAACCGGCGCGGTCATCTGGAAATACCAATACCCCCTCGATCTCGATAAACGCATGTTTGAAGGTGGCACCGCCTCCACCCCCACGATCGATGGCCAACGACTCTACACCGTCAGCCACCAAGGCGACCTCTTCTGCTTCGATATCAAAACCGGCAAACCCCTCTGGCAAAAACACTACCAAAAAGATTTCGCCGGCCGACGCCCCCAATGGGGCTACGCAGGCTCCCCCACCGTAGACGGCAATCTCCTCCTCCTCGACGTCGGCGCCAAAGACGCTTCCACCATCGCCCTCGATAAACTCACCGGCGCCACCATCTGGAAAAGCGGCGACGATCTCCCCGGCTACGCCTCACCCACCATCGCCTCTCTCCACGAGAAAAAAGTCGCCTTACTCTTCAAAGCCTCCCACCTCGTCGCTCTCCAACCCACCACCGGCCTCGAACTCTGGCGAACCCCTTGGAAAACCGAATACCAAGTCAACGCCGCCACCCCCATGGCCTTCGACGACAAGGTCTTCGTCTCCTCAGGCTACGGCACCGGCTCCGCTCTCTACCGCATCGCTTCCAACCAACTCTCCGAAGTCTGGCGCAATAAATCCCTCAAATCCCATATCAATTCTCCAGCACTCTTCCAGGGTCACCTCTACGGCCCAGATGGCCAAGCCGGTGCCGATTCCCCCCTCACTTGCATCGATGCCTCCACAGGCTCAGCCCAATGGCAGGAAAAATCCGTCCGCGGTGGCTCCCTGATCATCGCCGACGGCCATCTCATCTGCCTCGCCGAAAATGGCGAGCTCATCATCGCCAGTGCCACCCCAACCGCCTTCAAACCCCTCCACCGCATCCAAGCCCTCGGTAAACGCTGCTGGGTTCAACCCACTTACTCCGATCAACGGATTTTTTGCCGCAATAATCAAGGCGACCTCACCGCTTTCTCTCTCAAATAATCCCTTCACTCGTAACACCCATCGGCCGCACAATCGCCGTAATCGACGCCCGCTCCAAATACCGCCGCGCCACCGAATTCAACCGCTCCAAGGTCAACGCCTCAATCTCTGCTCGCTCCCGGAGATGATGGTCATAACCCAACCCGTATAGCTCCGAAACCGCCGCCTGACTCGCCAAAGCACTGTTGCTCTGGATCCGGAACTCCATCTGCCCAAGACTCTTCTCCCGAGAACGCGCAAACTCCTCAGCCGTCAACCCTGCCGCCGCGAGCTTCGCAATCTCCTCGTGCAGCGCCACCTTCACCTCTTCCAATTTCTCCGGCGCCGTCCCCAAATAGAATGTAAATGACCCGCGCACTAAACCGATCAATTGACTGCTCCCCACAAAATACGCCAACCCCATCTCGTCCCGAATCCGTAGAAAAAGTCGCGACCCCAAATCGCTACACGCCTCCTCAATCATCTCCAACGCCACCGCATCCTCACTGTAAATATCCACCCCAGAAAATCCCACCATCAACACCGCTTGCTCCTTCTCCTCAATCCTTTCCACTTCCCTCGACTCCTCCAACGCCACCGGGTGCGGAGGATTCACCAACGCCATCTCCCCAGAGGCCATTTCCCCAAAGGCTCGCTCGACCAATCGAAGCACTTCCTCCGCCTTCACATCGCCGAAAATAGCCAACACCCCATTCTTCCCCACAAAATGCCGGTCCCGAAACTCCATCAAATCCGCCCGCGTCAAATTCCCCACCGTCTCCACCGTCCCCGAACTCCTCAACCCATACGGATGATCCCCAAAAAGATGCGTATTCAAAAGGCGACGCGCCAATACCGTCACCTGCTCGTCCTCCGCCTTGATTCCTGCTAGCTGCGCCTCTTTCTCCCGCGCAATCGCCGCCTCCGGAAAAGTGGACCGCATCACCACATCCGCCATCAATTCAATCCCCACCTCCAAATCTGGTCGCATCACTCCCACCGATATCCCCAGAGTATTCCCCCCAGCCCCACACGCAATCCCTCCGCCCAATTCCTCAATCTCATCAGCAATCTGTTCCGCTGTCCGCGTAGTGGTCCCCTTTAAAATCACTTTCGCCAACAAACTGTTAATCCCCTGATTCTCCACCGTTTCCGACAGCATCCCCGCCTTAAACGTCAGATAGCTCGAGACCAACGGCAACCGCGAATCCTCCCGAACCAACAGCCGTAACCCATTCGCTAACTGAAACTTCTGCACCTCACCAGCCTCCACCTTCGTCGCCTCTTCCCTTCCCACTCCCAACGAGCCCACCGGGTTCACCGATACCACGGTCAAATTTCGCTCCCCAAAATAACTCCCCATCACCCTCCGAATATCTTCCCCACTCACCGCCTGAATCGCCAATAAATAGTCTCGCGAAAAATCCAGATTCCTCGCCAACATCCAGTCCCCTCCCAATCCTCCAGCACTCCCACTCATCGTCGTCCGCCCACGCAACTGCTGCCCCAAGGCCATCTTCCGCGCCTTCGCCAATTCTTCCTCCGTTACCCCGCCCTCCCGCAACTCCCCGATCATCCGCTCAATCTCCCCCTCCACCCTCACCCGATTCACTGGATCCATCACCGCATCCACCCCGAAAAGTCCCGCTTGCCCAGGCGCGTAACACCACGCATCCACCCCATGCACCAACCCCAATTCCTCCCGAAGCCTCTTATATAGTCGGGAACTCCGCCCCCCACCCAAAACCAACGCCACCACATCCAACGCCGGAATGTCCCCATGCCACGCCGCCGGCACATGCCACGCCAAATGCAACCGCGTCAACTCCGTCGCAAACTCCGTGTGACTCTCCCGACGCCCAATCTGCGGAGGCTCCTCAGGAATATACACCGGCGCTAACGCCACCCTCGGCTGCTTCTCAAAAATCTCCGTCAACTGCCCACGCACCACCTCAAAATCTACATCCCCAACCACCACAAAAAAGAGGTTGTTCGGCACATACCTCGCCTTGTAATACGCCATCACTTCATCCCGACTCACCTCGTTAAATACATCCAAATACCCAATCACCGGATGCCGATACGGATGCTCCCGAAAAGCCGCCCCAAACAATCGCTGCCCACTCACCCGATCAGGATCGTCGTTCCCCATCGCAAACTCCCGACGAATCACCTCCTGCTCCTTCACAAATGCCTCCACCGGTAAGGTCGAATTCAATATCGCGTCCGCCAGCAAATCAATCGCCACACTCACCCCCTTCGCGGGAATGTCGATGTAGTAAACCGTCCGATCAAACGAGGTGTATGCATTGATATATCCCCCAGCATTCTGAATCCCCTGCGCAAATTCACTCGCCCCTCGCGTCGTCGTCCCCTTAAAAAGCATGTGCTCCAGCAAATGCGAAATCCCCGCCCCCAAATGCTTCCCCTCATGAATACTCCCCGTCTCCACCCAAACCTGCACGCTCGCCACCGGCGCACTCCGATCCTCCTGAATAATCATCTCCAACCCGTTCGCCAACGTGTGCCTCCGCCCCGTGACCAAGGGAAGACTCAACAATTCAGCAGACTTCAACTCCTTCACGTTCAGCACATCAGTCATAAAATTCTATTAATTAAAAAAATATCAACTCGCCCGCTCCCGCCTCACCACCCGACCCTTCGTACCCTATTCTCATCCTCTTCCATTCCCTATTCCTCACTCACTTCATCACTCTTTTTCACCCCAATCAACTCCCCTCCCACTCGCCCACTCTCCGGAAGGTACGGCAACACAAACGCCTCCCGAAATGTGTATCCCCCCTGAAAGTCTTCAATCGAATCCGTCGCCGTCTTCCCAAAAATTCCCACCCCAATCAAATTAAAGACCATCGCCCCAAAATCCTCCCCACGCGTCACTCCCCAATAAGAAAAAACCGTCGGCACCATCGGCCCAAATTGCCTCAACGCATACTGACGAATCCCCTCCAAAAGCTGCTCCCCATTCACATGCTGATCGGGCTCCTTCGCCTTCTTCCTCGCCTTAATCGTAAAATCAAGCGCGTCCCGAAGAAAGTGATAAGCCTCACGATCAAACCGCTGATCTTTCTCCACTATCTCTGCTAACTTCTCTCCAAAATCGATTTTTTGCATATTAGAAACACTTCACTAAAGACAGAATCTCACCAACAAGCGGGCCATTTTCACTGGCTCCGCTTCATCAAACAGCGATTCCTCTCTTCAGCTCATTAAAACTCCCCCAACATAAACATCCCCAACCTTCATCGTCAACTCCCACCACCAAAATTCCCGCCCCAGCCACTCATTCACCCCCCAAACCCAACCAAAACCTCTCGTCCACCATCACCCTCCACCATCTCTTCCCAGAAAAACAAACCTTCCCAGCCCACTATTTGCTTGATCAGTTCCCCAAACAATTATTCTTTAATCTCAAAATCTCACTCCACTTCCACCTATGATTGAAATTTTTAATCGCTTCAGCCTCCACGCCGCCAAATTCGACTACCAAGTCTGGGTTTGCCTCTTCGGCATCTGGCTCATCGTCCTCGCAACCACCATCGCCAGCATCAATTCCCAAAAATTAACCCCCAAAAAACGCCAGTTTTGGATCGTCGTCGTCTGCGCCTTCCCCATCTTCGGAACCCTTGCCTACCTTCCCTACTCCTGCCATTGGGCTCACCTCGCAGAATTGCTCTTTATGAAAGTTTCCCCATCCCGGGAAAAACTCGCCGCGGCTTCGCCTAAACCCATCCAAGCCAAAGAATTAAACCCTTCTGATCGCGATAATTAAATTGAACCTCCCGCCAAGCCAGTCGATCTATCCTCAACTCTCCTTTTCTCTCAGGAAGATCGCCCAATTCTGCCTGCTTGTCGCCACCCTCTTCCCTCACTCCACCCTCCAAGCTGCCACCCCCGCTTTCCGATCCACTCCCCCTTCCTCCAGAGAAACCC
>JBAWZW010000161.1:0-5999 GCA_037142835.1 Verrucomicrobiota bacterium | reverse complement strand
CGTTACGGTCGGTCAGCACCACCAGCGTCGGGTTCTGCATTCTCTACCTTAATAGCTTTCTCAGAAATAGTTGTGCCACCATTCCAAGTTCGCAGGTCGGACTCAAGTCTTCCACTTGTGACCACAACTGCGACAAGTACAATGATGAGGCAAGAAGGGAATCATAATCGCGCCAAGTCCAAGACTCACGAATAATATAATCATTATCGCGCAGTTAATGTCTCGCTTGCAGAGTGTTTTTTGAGAGTTGCAGCGAGGGCAAGTGAATCGACCGTTCGGCATAGATCGAAGCCCATCGTCCCTCAAAATTTTAGTATGATGCTCCGTTGAAGACGCCTCGTCCAAGGAAGACAAACAGTACTTGCATTTTATGGCGTCGATTTGGATTTGCTCGGCACAAAATTGGCACTTCTTCAATTGTGGCAGGATCGGTGGCAGTGCTGGCGGAATCGAGTTCTGCGATGGAAATGGGATTTGAAGAACGGTTTTGCAAGCAGGGCAGGGGCAGTCCTTGCCCATAAGTTCCTGCTCGGCTTCGAGATGTTGCCCACAATGGCTACAGGTCCATGAAACAATCATTTGTAGTCAGAGTATGTCAGCCTGATAGCGAATCAAGGAAACGTTGCCACTCAGCGAATCATCAGGTGAGGAGATGCCGTCACATAAACGTTCGACACCGCTAAGTGCCTTCATCTGCAGATTTGCTAACCGCCTACGCCTTGCATCGGTGGAAGAGCATCCTGCACTCCGCAACCACCGCATCTCGAGTTAGCCAAGTTACGAGATTGGCGGGTTTGATGTCGGCCACCACTGCGCAAGTTGATGAGTGAAAGATATTGCTTGTCGGGATCCGACAAAGGCTCCGCCGATTGGTGATGTGGCCTCGGAAGGATCGTTGTTTGCATGGCGCGCGACTTCCTATTACACACGTCTAGCCCGCTCACTTCCATAACCCACTGCGGCGCCGAACCATCACCCCAAACCCCGCCAGCCCAATGAGCAAAATGCTCCCAGGTTCAGGCACAACGCCGATGGTGGTGGTGATTCCATAGGTGCCAAGCACGTCGGTGCCACCATAGAGCGCCCCGCCGACGAACATCGAATAATCTCCCGCGGCGGAAAGATAAAATGTGCCCGACACCGTCCCATCGGCAACCCCGTCGCCATGGATCCCGCTAGCCGAACCGTAGTTCGTCGCGTTCCCATCTGCGGCATTGGCGAGGTAGGCAAACGAACTGAGCTCGGCATACTCAAACGGTGCAACGCTGGTTTCGTTGCCCACCTTCCAATCACCCAACGCCACGAAGCAGCCTTCCTTCGCCACCCCACCCAAGCTCAACAGATAATCCTGACTGATGTCGGAAAAGTCGTGATCCGCCACCGCAGGGGCGATGTGTGCCAGACCAAAATAGATCGAGAACGCGGGCAACAAAGCCGCGCCCCTCGTGCCACCCGCTGCGCCTGAGACGGTAACCATCACGGAACCAGGATTCGCCAAGGTGAACCGAAAGGCTCTCGTCTTATGGGAATCGCCAAAATCCCCATCGGTGCCGTCAGCCCATCCGAAGTCGCTAGTAACCGTCTGAGCGCCGATGGTCACGGACTTGGCGACCACACCGGGCTCCAAAATTCCGAAGTTTCGGTTTGTATAGCCAATGTGGGCGGACGCCGATTGGACTCCCGCCAAGGCGAAAGTGGCAACGGCAACAACTTTAGGAAGTGGATTGGTCATCTATTGATTCATTGGTTTGTTTGTCCTGGGAGAGCAATGGGCATGAAAGCTGGCATTCGAGTGCACTCCGTCATGGCGTGGCCCAGAGATACTTCAGCCGGTAAAAAACTTTGTCTGTGGGTGGCGCCGAATCGGTGAAAGTGGCAGTGGCCGCCGTAGTTCCAGTGACCGTCCCAATGCTCTGCCAATTTGGAGTCGCGAGCGTGGTGCTGCGCTCCACACTAAAGACAACCCCGGTTTGGCTAGGGTCCGTGGTCCAATAACCCATCTGGCTCGGCCACGTCAGAACATTCCCCGCGTTAGGCACTCGCTGGATGGCTGGCTGAAAAGACGGCCCAGCCTGAAAGTGATAAATATAAGTCTGGCTTGGGGCGTGCCACGGCCCACCATTCGGGCCAGAGGTGCTCAAGTCATAAAGCGTGAAGCCGATATAGTAATCGCCCGGCTTGTCCGCCGTCCAAGCCCGACCATGGATATGCCCAAAGGGATCATCAGACACGTCATCCACCCCTTCACTAAGGACGAATTTGTTATCATCAATGCTCGAACCACTCGTCGGCTGATTCGTCGCAAAAGACTTGGCGGGAGTGTCATGCGTAGCCGACCAATTCGACTCCCAATATCCAAAATGCGCTCCCACCGGGCCCGAGACACTGGTGATTTCCATCCAAATCCACGAACCCGTATGGGCGTGGCCAACCGTGGAGGCGTCATACTGCCCATCCGACAGCGCAACAAAACTGAAGGCATCCCCGGGAAACAAGGTCCGCGGTCGCTCATCCAGCATGTAATACCCGCCACAACGCTGGACGGGCCGCTGCCCAACAGGACGCGCCAACAGGTGAAATAACTTCGTCGTGCCAGTCGCTCCCACCAACCGCAATGGCTCACCCGCATCCGCCAACCCATTGCCGTTCGTGTCCAAAAACCCCGCTCCGTAGTGGTCATGCGCTCCCGCCCCAAGGACGGTCACCCCACAAAAAAACAGCCCGACGATCCGCCGGCTTCGTAAGATTTTCCGCGATGCTCGAATAAGGAGCGACTTCAAAGGATTCAATTTCATATTTGGTTATTTAGTTGGCTAATGGTTGCGGTTTAAAAAGTTTCACTCAGCCGTCGGGTCGACCAGTCGACTCCCACTCTTCCCTAAGCGCCCCTGAACCTCCGCCCAGCGGAGCGTTTCCAGATGGCCGTCGGCATAAAAATAGTTCGCACTCCCCCCATGCCGCTCGACCGCCACCTGTTCCGCAAAGACCGCCGCCGGCATCAGTTGGCCCCGATAATCCGAAAAATGAAAATGGTCGGTATTCGCGTAGGCGCTCGACGCCTCCCCAAAAAGTATCGTTTGAGCAGGCCGCTCCAGTCTCGCTAACTTCGAAAAATCGAGGTCCGGGGCTCCCGCAGGGTTCGGGGTGAGAAAGTCATTGATCACATACGTATAAGCCCGCTGAGGATTCTCGTCGCACGGACAGCGAAAGGTCACTTTTCCCCCCGCATACGCTTGAAGAGTGATCGACCACGACTTCCCCCCCGCCGACCGCTGATGAACGGTCACGGGCAATGTCAACTCATTGTCGTTGGCATAGAGCATCGCCGCAGTACCGAGCTGCCTGAGGAAATTGGTGCACTTCGTGCCTCGACTCTGCTCCTGAATCCGCCCCACCACAGGAAAAATCAACCCCGCTAAAACTGCGATGATCGCCACCACCACCAGCAACTCGATCAAGGTGAACGCCCGACTACCGATCAATGAATTTTTCATAGCAAACCTAGAATTGGTGATGCGCTCCACTCGAGAAATCGGCAACAATCGCCCGGCGGTTGGCTATTTCACTCCGCCAGAATACGGAGAAAGTTCAGCCAGTGAAGGAAGGGCGGACCACGCATCAAAACACCGCCCAACCAAGAAAATGAAACGCTTTGCCAAAGAAAGATCGCCACCCACATCCGAGTGACGCCACTTCCCCAAGTAGCCTTTCAACCAAGAGTAACCCTAGGCCAGCCGAGGGGGCTGCACCGGTGGAGGCTCCGCTCGCCTCCACCCCTTTTCCTCAAAGGGCGGAAATTCCCTCAAGGTAAAAGCCAAACCAACCATCCAAAGATTCGGAGCAAGGATCGCTTTCAACACCGGCACAGGATCAAGACTCTTTTGCTCTTTCTGTTTCTCCTCCCCCTCTTTCACCACCAAACAAAGTGCACACGGATGCCGACCATCAAAGGTCTTCTCCACCGCCTCCATCAGCGTCTCCCCCTTCGAGTAATCCACCAGCATGGTCGTCCATGCCACCGTTTGAATCGCCATCCAATGCACTCCAGAACCCACCGACATCGCCACGATGATCGCTAGATGGACAAGGCTGAGTGAAAAACGACGCACGAAACACAAAAACCACGGGTGCCAGAACGTGTCAAGTATCCACTCCAACTCCCATCGGAAAAAACCCCCATCTTCCTCCCACTATCCAACTCGCCAACTTCCTCTTGATGAGCGCCTCCCACCAATCCCCTCGCCGATCACTCCATTCCCCCCCAAAAATCCGCAAGGCATTTTCAAAGGCCTTCCGTCACGACTTTCGATTGGGCTCACCCAACAAAGGATCCCATCCCTCCCTGAATCCCGCGAAATGAATCGTCGGTCCAAAGTTCCCCGAACCGAGAGACATCCCCCGATCACGAAGGGTTTTCAAGTGCCCCCCATCCATCGTTTCCCTAGCCAAACACGCAGAACATGTCGCCGCTAGAAAAACGACCTCCAGCTACCGCCCACCGCCCCCACCAATAGACAAAGCCGCAGCCCTCTCCCTTCAGGACCTACTTCTCGTCCTCGTCCTCCGCGTCATCCTCATCGTCCTCCAATAAGTCCTCCGCGTGCACCACCGTAAATTTCCGCTTCCGCTTCGCCGCCGGCAATGGCGCCAAAGTCATCGTCACACTTCGACCCATCAATTTCGGTTCAGTTTCCACATGCGCCATCTCCACTAAATCCCCCTTCACCCGAACCATCAGGGCCATCCCCAATTCTTGATGCGCCATCTCCCGACCCCGGAACTGCAACTGCACCCGGACCTTATTTCCCTTATCCAAAAATTCCTCCGCATGACGCATCTTCGTCTCGTAATCGTGGATCGCACAATTCACCCGAAACTTGATCTCCTTCAGCTTGGAACCAGAATTCTTCTTCTCCTTCTCCTGCTTCGCGGCCTCGTATTTAAACTTCCCAAAGTCGACAATCCGACAAACAGGAGGATTGGCGTTGGCCGCGATCTCTACGAGGTCGAGCCCCATTTCTTGTGCCCGACGAATAGCGTCGGAAAGTTTCATGACACCGAGCTGTTCGCCGGTGGAAGCGAGGATCACACGCACCTCTCGGGCGCGAATCCGTCCATTGACACGATTTTGGATTTGAATAAGGAAACGGTTTCTTCGGCACAAACGCGGAGCGTCGTTCGCACAGTGATTAATTTTTCGGGGTTCGCTTGCTTGATGCTCTCACGGGATTCACTCCGCTCCTTCACCTGCTCCAACCAAGTCGCGCCTGCGAAGCGTATCGACGAGCAGGAACACCAGACCAGCTGGTGCTCCCGAACGCAGATCAAACCCTGCCCAAGCACTTCGAGCAAGACCAAACTTTACCCTGCCCATTTTCCCTCTTAGCCTCGGCCAACGCTTTTCCACTCGCCAAATTTTCTCCCAATGTCGCCACACCCACTTTCCTTTTTTATCAAATCCATCCGCCCCACCCTCCCCCTCTTTCTCCTGCTCTTCTCCCTCTCCACTCTTCCTTCCCCATCCCTCGCCGAAACCGATTCCCCACCACCACCCCCAAAGCCCGCGGGAGTCAAAATCACTTTCATCCCGCCACCCATCGAAGGCGTGATCAATCTCGGAATCTATGATCGTCATGGAAAACTCGTCCGCACCCTCGTTCGCGAGGGCTCCAAAAATAATTTCACAATCGGCCTCAATGGACTCACAACCTTCTACGATGGAAAGGATTCCACAGGAAAAAGTCTCCCAACCGGCACTTACTCCGCTCGGGGCTTCGTGGTCGGCACTCTCGATGTCGAAGGCATCGCCTTTCACGGAAACGATTGGATGCTCGAAGAAGATTCTCCACCCCTCCGCCACATTCGTTCCCTCGAGCTCTCCCCCAACCATCGCCTCACCCTCTGGGCCGAAGGTCCCGACGCCCAACCCCGCCTCGTTCACGCGGATCCCGCGGGCGAATTTCTCGGAGAGTTTCCTTTCGATCCAGATACCCCAGGGC
>JBAWZW010000160.1:0-6010 GCA_037142835.1 Verrucomicrobiota bacterium | reverse complement strand
GGGGAAGGTGGGGGGGTTTTACTCAATCAATGCTTGCATCAGTTAGACATGTTGCAGTGGCTTTGTGGGATGCCCGCTCGGGTGCGGGGATTTTGTCAACTCGGGCATTATCACGAGATTGAGGTGGAGGATAATGTGAGTTGTCATCTGGAGTGGGCGAATGGGGCGACTGGGGTATTTGTTTCTTCGACTGGGGAGGCACCGGGAACGAATCGACTGGAGTTGACGGGGACACGTGGGCGGGTGGTGTTAGAGGGCGACCGGATCACCTTTGATCGCAACGCCACGGATATGAGTGAGTTTAGCAGGTCGGCAGTTAGTGGATTTGCGAAGCCTGAAGTGACGACGATGGACATGCCATTTGAAAGCATTGGCAACGCCCATGCGGTGCTCGTGGAGAACTTTGTGTCAGCGATACTTGATAAGTCTCCGTTGATTGCTCCTGGTGGGGAGGGGATGGGATCGGTGGAATTGGCGAACGCCTTGCTTTACTCGTCGATTCTTGGGGAGACGATGGAGTTACCGATGAGTGGTGGGGATTGGGAGGTGAAGCTCAACGAGTTGATCGCTGGATCGCATCGGGAAAAGAAAGTGGTCAAGGTAGTCGTTGATGACTTTCGCCAATCCTTTCGAAAATGAAGCGTTGGGGCTCAATCGATTAGCGGAACTAGACGAACGATTATGCTTCTTTGGCGCGAAAAACTTCCTTCCTCGTGGTTGCCAATGGTCCGAGCTAATTTGGAGGCCGTATTGGTTGACCACGCGCATCTTGAGCGAAAAGCGGCGAGTTCGGCATTGAATTTGGAGAAGTACCGTGAGCTTCACCATCGGGTGCGTGAGTTGAATGCGATCGCAATCGAAGAGTTGGAGCACTTTGATTTGGTTTTGGGTTTACTTTCTGAACGGGGGATAGCGTTTACGAATCCGCAACGCAGTCCGTGGATCAGCGGAATGATGAAAGCGGTGAGAAAGGGGAGGCGAGAGCAGGTGATTGATCATTTGGTGGCGCTGGCGCTGATTGAGGGGAGGAGTTGTGAGAAGTTTCAAATTTTAGCTGAGGGGGTGAGGGATATGGATCCAGCGCTGGCGGATTTTTATGCGAGTTTGGTGGCGAGCGAGGGGAATCATTATGCGACTTATTTGCTGATGGCTCGGCAGATTGATGCGGAAGAGGCGGATCGGCGACTGGACGACTTTTTAGATCTCGATGCCCGTCTGATTGTGGAACGGAATCCGCACCCGATGCTTCATTGAGCCGGGCGAAGGGGCGGGTGGAGGCTCTGGCTAGAGAGCTATGAAATTTTCTGTGGTGCGGAGATATTCCGGTTGTATTCCCTGGAGCCGCAGATTTCGCAAACTGTTCGGGTGGTTGCGTTTGGCTAGTCGATTTCCATGAATATCTCGAATAAGTGGGCAATGATAAAAGGCTGGAGGCGAAAACTTCAGTGCTCTGTAGATGAGGATTTGGCGGGAGGTGCTGGTGAGGAGATCGGCCCCGCGGACGACTTCGGTGATCTCCATGGTGGCGTCGTCGACCACGCAAGCGAGATGGTAACTGGGTTGGTCGTCTTTGCGCCAGACGAGGAAGTCGCCGAAATCGGTCCCAGCCGTCTCTTGATGGAGACCAACCGCGCCGTCAGTAAACTGGATTAGTTCGCCTTCGGGGACGTGAAACCGCCAATTCACTCCGTTGCGGGGAGTGGATTGGGGATCGAGTCCGCGGTTGCGGCAGGTTCCGGGGTAAATGGGATCCTCGTCGCCTGCGTGAGGTGCAGAAAGGGCTTGGAGAACATCTTGGCGCGAGCAATTGCACGGGTAAATCCATCCGTGTTGGCGAAGGATTTCGAAGTAATTGGTGTAGAGCGACATGCGTTGGCTTTGGACGTAAGGCGCGAATGGACCACCGAGATTTGGGCCTTCGGTCCAATGAACCCCGAACCAGTGAAGGTCTTGATCGATGGCGTGGACAAATTCGGTTTGGCAACGGGAACGGTCGAGGTCATCGATGCGGAGGATGAGGGTGCCGTCGGCGAAACTGGCGCGGTCCTGCGCGGTGGAAAAAGTTTTGGCGTGTCCGAGGTGAAGGAGGCCAGTTGGGGAGGGGGCGATGCGGCCCCGATAAGGTTTTGATTTCAGCAAAGAGGTTGGTAAACTGCTCTGAGGAAAATGGTTATGAATCTTCGGCATAGTGGTTAGAGCATCAGTCCAGCTTGGGCAATCCGAGCGCGGGCGCTGATGGAGGAGATTTGTGATTGACGGACTGGCGCCTAAACGGCAACGTATCAAGCAATCATGATTGGTCAATATGATGGCCTTGCGTGGTTGGAATCACTCGATTCACTCACATCAACCGTCCTTATTAAATAAGCTTACTGAATCCTATGTCTCGTCGTTTCATTTTTTCTTCTGAATCCGTCGGTGAAGGTCACCCTGACAAAGTAGCGGACACGATTTCGGATGCGGTTTTAGACGCCTGTTTGGCGGTGGATCCGCAGAGTCGCGTTGCTTGTGAGACCTATGTGAAAAGCAACATTGCGATTGTGGGTGGGGAGATTACGACGAAAGCAAAGTTGGACTACGTGCAGATCACGCGGGATGCGGTGCGGGGGATTGGGTATGTGAATGATGACGATATTTTTCATGCGGACAAAATTTTCGTGCAGAACATTTTGACTGCGCAGTCGTCGGACATCGCTCAAGGGGTGGATGCGAAGAAGGCTAAAGGGAAGAAGCACGGGGAGCAAGGGGCTGGGGATCAAGGGATTATGTTTGGGTACGCGAGTAATGAAACGCCGGAGCTGATGCCCGCGCCGATCATGTTTGCGCATCGGCTGGGGCGAAAGTTGACGGAGATTCGTAAGGCGGGAAAATTGGCGAAGTGGTTGCGACCCGATGCGAAGTCGCAAGTCTCGGTGGAGTATATTGACAACAAGCCTGTGAGGATCACGAACGTGGTGATTTCGACTCAGCACGCCGCGTCTGCGGAGCACGCGGAGATTGAGAAGTTTTGTATTGAGAAAGTGATTAAAGCGGTTTTGCCGAAGGGGATGCTGACGAAGGACACGGAGTATTTGATTAACCCCACTGGTAAATTTGTGATTGGGGGGCCGCAGGGAGATACTGGGCTGACTGGGCGAAAAATTATTGTGGACACTTATGGCGGAATGGGGAGGCATGGTGGAGGGGCATTTTCGGGGAAAGACCCTTCGAAAGTGGATCGGAGTGCGGCCTACATGGGGCGTTGGGTGGCGAAGAACGTGGTGGCGGCGGGATTTGCGGAGCGTTGCGAGGTGCAGTTTGCGTATGCGATTGGGCATCCGCAGCCAGTGAGCGTGCACATTGACACCTTTGGGACGGGAATTTTGGGGGATGACGCGATCCTCGCGGCTGTATTGAAGACCTTTAGCTTTAAGCCTGCAGACATTATTGGGCAGTTGGATTTGTTGCGGCCAATTTATTTGAAGACAACGAACTACGGGCACTTTGGCAAAGACGACGCTGACTTGACTTGGGAGAGCACGAAAATTGCGGCGACCCTGAAAAAGATGGCGAAGTGATGGGGAGTCAGTTCTTTGCGGACTGGCAAGAGAAAGCGAAAATAATTGGTTGACACGTCATTGGTAAGCCAATAAGTTTCCCACCCCTTTAAAACTATACAAAAACGAACGTGCCCGAATAAAGGGACTTTAAATTTCCATGAAAACATTCTCAGCAAAAGCCAACGAAGTTCCTCGCCAATGGTGGGTGATCGACGCCACCAATCAAGTGCTCGGCCGGGTGGCGGTGAAAGCCGCGACTCTTCTTCGTGGCAAGGAAAAAGCCATCTACACTCCGCACTGCGACACGGGCGACTTTGTGATTGTGATTAACGCCTCCAAAGTACGGGTAACGGGGAAAAAGGAAATTGATAAGAGTTACATGAGTTTCTCGGGATTTGTGGGCGGGCACAAGAGCGAGAATGTGAAGGCGCGGCGGGCTCGACGGCCGGAGTTGTTGATTGAGCACGCGGTGAAAGGGATGATCCCTCACAACAAATTGGGTCGGGCGGTCTACACCAAGTTGAAAGTTTACGCGGGGGCGGAGCACCCGCATGCGGCGCAGCAGCCACAACCCGTTACGGAAATCGTTTAATCTCAATCTAATTAATTATGTCACAGGAATTCATTGCCACAGGTCGCCGTAAAGAAGCCGTTGCCCGTATTCGGATGTCCCCCGGCACGGGAAAAATCCAAGTGAACGGGCGGACTTTTGAGGATTACTTTAAGACGACCAACTTGCAAAACACTGTCCTTCAGCCATTTGAAGTGGTGAAAGCGATCAATGTTTATGATGTGAGCATCAACGCTAGCGGTGGGGGGATGAATGGTCAGGCGGGTGCGGTGCGTTTGGCGATTTCTCGTGCGTTGACGGAGGCTAATCCTGAGTTGCGAGCGTTGTTGAAGCCTGTAGGGTTTTTGACGCGTGATCCGCGGATGAAAGAGCGGAAAAAGCCCGGTCAACCTGGAGCGCGCAAGCGTTTCCAATTCAGCAAGCGCTAATCTTTCTTTCGAAAGCGCAGATTTTTTTCTGCTTGGAAACCGCGCAGTGCGTTTTAAAAAACGCGCAGCGCGGTTTTTCGTTGGAGAGACTGGGAGTGCTGGTCCTGAGGGCGGAGTCTAGCGGGGCTGGATGGAATGGGGCCGACTAGGGGGACTTAGTGCGAGGGGTCACTTTGGTTGAGAGGGATGGGCGGTAAGGCGATATCTTCCATGGCGTTTATGGAGAGTGACTGGTTCGTCGAAAGTCATGCAGAGATTTTTGCTATGGAGGACATCTTCGAGGGAACCGGCGGCGAAGACGGCACCTGCGCGGAGTAGGAGAGCGTGGGTGAAGACGGGGACGATTTCCTCGACGTGGTGAGTGACAAAGATCAGGGCTGGGGCGTTATGGTCTGAGCCGAGACGTTGAATAAATTCGAGGAAGCGGAGTCGGGCGATGGGATCGAGTCCCGCGCAGGGTTCATCGAGGATGAGCAGGGGTGGTTGGGCGATGAGAGCTCGGGCGATGAGGACGCGCTGGCGTTCGCCTTGGGAGAGGACGTTCCAGGGGCGATTGGCGAGGTGGGAGGATTCGACTTGGGAAAGGAGATCGAGGGCGAGGCGGACTTGGTGAGGGCGAGGTTGGTCGGTGAACCCGAGGATGGCAGAAAGGCCACTGAGCACGGTGATGAAGGCGGGTTCGTCGTCGGGGATGTGCGAGCGGATACTGGAGGAGACGAGGCCGATGCGGGTTCGGAGTTCTCGCCAATCGCTTTCGCCGAAGGTTTGGCCGAGCACTGAGCACTCGCCAGTGGTAGGAGAAAGGTAGCCACAGATGGCACTGAGGAGGGAGGTTTTTCCCGAGCCATTGGCGCCGAGAATCACCCAATGCTGGCCGGGGGATATCGACCAAGAGACGTCGTTGAGGATGACGACATTTCCGCGGTGGATAGAGAGATTACGAATCGAAAGAATCATCGGAGGACGGCAATTTAACAGAGACAGGGGGAGAAGGGTGAGAGCTTTTGAAAGAAAGTGAGTGTTGAAAAGATTTGACGGTGTGGCGTCGGTCGGTTACTGATTTGCGCCTTCAAACGCGAAACGGCGGAGTAGCCAAGTGGGAAGGCCGAGGTCTGCAAAACCTCTACGAGTGGGTTCGACTCCCACCTCCGCCTCGTTTTTGTTGGGCTGACACGAGCCTCACCCTATTAGGGGCTCCTTTCGTGGAAAGAATCACCCCTGTAACGGGGGCACTGATCGCGGTCGTTTTGTCTTGATCTGCGAATGAACAACAGGTCTCCCGTGTCTGGCATCGTAAGTGACTTATTTTCAGGGATGGTGTGCCTTACCCGAGTGCTGTTCGGTGCGGGTTAGATCTCGCCCTCACGCACCTTGGTCCCTCCGCATTCGTACCTATTCGTGCTGAGGAAATTCTCATGTGAGGTGCAACTGATTTTTGGACCAATTTGTTGTTTATTTTGGTGAGTGAATCT
>JBAWZW010000159.1:0-6252 GCA_037142835.1 Verrucomicrobiota bacterium | reverse complement strand
TCGGGTATGGCGCACATTTCGGTTTAGGGCTTTTTGTGCCTGCTTGAGCGGACGAGCAGGGCATGGCACGAACTGAAGTCGGGCGGAAGTCTTCAGGCGGCTTTGTCGTGGGGCTCCGCTGAAAGCGCCACGGGCGGGACGTCTTCCCTGGAGCAACTCACTGCGCGGGAGGTCTGGCAGAGGAGGATGATCGGACGCACCCAGGAGTCGCGCACCTGCGCTCCTCCGAAGTTTTTGTGAGCGTGGCGGGTGGAGTAAAACAGGGACAGCTTTGCTTTATCCAAAGCATGAGCTATAGATGCGGGACTCTAGGCGCTCCCCGATTCAAACGAGAGATCCATCAACCCGACTCTACCCCACCAATTGAAGAGACCCCGTTTGATTCTGCTCCGCGCTTCTGAAATTTCCTTCCAAACTCAAGTCCCCATCGTCACCGCTCACGGCCAATTCTCTCCCCTATGAAATCAAAGCGGCCCGACCTGTCTGGAACCTTAGACCTCTTTGCTAATCCCACCTCGCAATCTTTGAAGGCGGTTCCGGTGCCACCTTCCGATCCGCTCCCCGTTCTCCAGTCGGAGCCCCAGCCGGAGCCCAAACTGGAATCTCAGGCGGAGCCCGCGCCCGCCCCCAACGCCAGTCCCGAGTCGATTCCCGAGTCGATTCCCGAGTCGGATGCCGAGGTGCCGACGGATGATCTTGCCCACGATTTTATCCCAGCGCGGATGCTCAACGAATTCGTCTATTGTCCTCGTCTTTTCTATTACGAGCATGTCGAAGGTCTCTTCCTCAAAAGTGACGACACCATCAAAGGCTTAACCATCCACCAGCGGGTCGACCGGGGAAAAGGAGTCCTTGCCCAGCCAGACTCCCTTCTTTCCCAAAAATCCACCCCTCCGCTCCCCAACATCGCTGATCTGGAAGTCATCCACTCCCGCTCCGTCTCCCTCGGCTCCACCCGTCTCGGGGTGGTCGCTAAAATGGATCTCATCGAGGCCACCCTGACCGACGATGGCACGGTCTCCTCGGTCTGCCCCGTCGACTACAAAGTCGGCTCCCCACGCACCGGTCCCAGCGGTATCGAACTTTGGGACGCCGACCGCATCCAGCTCGGCCTCCAATGCCTGATCCTCCGGGACAACGGTTACGCCTGCGATTCAGGCGTCATTTATTACCGGGCGACTAAACAGCGGGTCCCCTTGGTCATCACCCCACTAGAAGAATCTTGGATCCTTGATCAAATCAACGCCGCTCGTCTCTGCGTCAAAGGTCCCATCCCTCCACCGCTCATCGATTCCCCCAAATGCCCACGCTGTTCTCTCGCTCCCATCTGTCTGCCCGACGAAACCCAACTCCTCTCCCACGGAACGCCGCCCCACCTCCAGCCCGATTTCAACCCCACGGCTCCCACCAATACAGAGGCAACCGCAGATCGTCCCCCGAGGCGACTGATCGCCCCGCGCGACGAAAAACGCGCCCTTTACCTCAACACCCAAGGCTACCGCGTGGGGTGCAACGACGCCGTCATTAAAGTGAAGGAGAAGGATCGTCTCATCGATGAAGTCCGCGTTCTCGATGTCTGCCACGTCGCCATCTTTGGTCACATCCAAATCTCCACCCAAACCATCCAGCGCCTCTGTACTGAGGAAATTCCCCTGACCTATTTTTCCATGGGCGGTTGGTTTTACGGCATCACCAGAGGGCATTCCCTTAAAAATGTCCTCACCCGGATTGCTCAATTTCGGCAAGCCGCCGATCCCGTCGCCTGCCTCCGCCTTGCCCAGCAATTTGTCCGTGGCAAGATCCATAATCACCGCGTCTTCTTCATGCGCAACCACATCCAGCCCCCAGAAGCCACCAAACTCCGCCTCGCTCAAGCCCGCGAAGACGCCCTCCAAACCACCTCTCTCGAAGAACTCCTCGGCGTCGAAGGCGCCGCCGCCGCTACCTACTTTCGCCAGTTCCCCGGCCTCATCCGCCACCCCAACGACGACGACGACGACTTCCTCGAAGGGATCATCTCCCCTACCTCTTCCAGCCCTGCCCATGCCGCCTTTACCTTCGACTTCACTGGCCGAAACCGGCGTCCACCCACCGACCCCGTTAACGCCCTTCTTTCCCTCGCTTACAGCCTCCTTGCCAAAGATTGCACCCTCGCCGCCGCCGCCGTCGGTCTCGATCCCTATATCGGCTTCTATCACCAACCCCGCCACGGTCGGCCCGCCCTCGCCCTCGACATCATGGAAGAATTTCGCCCCCTGATCGCCGAGTCCACCGTCATCACCGCCATCAATAACCGATTCATCTCCACCGACGACTTCGTCTCCGCTGGTCGGGCCGTCAATCTCAACCCCTCGGGCAGGAAAAAATTCTTCCAATGTTACGAGCAACGCATCAACTCCCTGATCACCCACCCCGTCTTTGATTACAAAGTCAGCTACCGTCGGGCGATCGAACTCCAGTTCCGCATCCTCGCCAGGGTTCTTACAGGAGAAATTCCCGAATACATCCCTTTCCTCACCCGCTAACCGCTCCCTTCTCACCCTCCTCTTCCATGCGATCCACCTACCTTGTCTGTTACGATATCGCCGACGATAAACGCCGAACCCGCATCTTCAAAACCTGCAAAAACTTCGGCGATCATCTGCAGTTTTCGGTTTTTGAATGCGACCTCAACCCCACCGAACTCCACCTTCTTCAGCGAGAACTTCTCCAAACCATCTCCCCCAACCAAGACCAAGTCCTGATTATTACCCTTGGTCCCTCTGAAGGACGCGGGGATCGCGTGATCGCTTCCCTCGGCAAACCCTATTCTAAACTCGATTCCCCGTGCTTCGTCATCTGACTTTTCCCGCATTTCCTTGCCACTGAGCTTGCCAAAACTTCGCCAATTCCTATGTTTCATCCCTACTCGTTCCACCCTGAGCGCGGTTCCTTGACATCTTTAAAATCAGCTGATCCTCTCGGCGAGCCTTTCGCGAGCGGCTAGATGATCGTCTCCATCTCTGGACCTGCTCGCGATCAAGCACCAGCCTTACTCCGTTGCTCTCCCATCCTCAATTCACTAGTTAAACCGAACGATGATTCCACCCGAATTTGCCACCTCTCGCAAACCCGCTTTTTATTCTCTGCCCCAGAGCACTTTAGCGAGAGACACTTTCCTCGCCCTCACGGGTGAGGCCCCATTGAAGCTGTGCCGAATTTCCAGAGTTGGAAATGCTTGCCGTGATCTTTCCTCGCCCTCACGGGTGAGGCCCCATTGAAGCACGAAATCTGTTTCGTGAACATACCCAACCACAATGACTTTCCTCGCCCTCACGGGTGAGGCCCCATTGAAGCGTCTCATTGATGCTCCCATCATCATTTGCGGTCGCGATCTTTCCTCGCCCTCACGGGTGAGGCCCCATTGAAGCTGCGTCGAGTATCGCAAATGGATTACCGCTTCCCCCCTTTCCTCGCCCTCACGGGTGAGGCCCCATTGAAGCTAGGCCATCTTGACGATTGCACGGGTCTGCATAGTGCCTTCCTCGCCCTCACGGGTGAGGCCCCATTGAAGCAGCTACCAGTTGCGGGGGATAAACTAGTCCAGTAATGGCCTTCCTCGCCCTCACGGGTGAGGCCCCATTGAAGCATTGGTGTTGCCACCTGACTGACGAACCCAATGAAACCTTCCTCGCCCTCACGGGTGAGGCCCCATTGAAGCATGATCACGCTGGGGCCCTCGCTGGGTGTGATGACCACCTTCCTCGCCCTCACGGGTGAGGCCCCATTGAAGCAAGGGTGGGATGCGTTCAATGTGATAGATGACCTGTCCCTTTGCTCCGGGCCTTTTCCTCCGAACGCCGATCGGCGGCGAGTTGCTCGGGCTCGGCCGCTCGACCATCATCCGCCCGCGCCCTGATGCTCTCCGCAAACGCCCCAAACGCCGGGCGCGTCCAGCCGGTGGGGGTCGAAGAGCGGGGGAGTGGCTTAGGCGGGATGGGGAACCACTGATTTCACGGATGACACGGATGGGAGAGTGGCGATGATGTTTTTGCAAGTTTCTCCAGCGGTTCGATGGCATCGACGAGCAATCGTTCGCCCGCTGTGCGGAGCAGGGCGTTTGTGGGCGGTTGCGATGCCAGAAGACCGTAGGCGCAGGTATGAAGGGCTTCGTCGAAGTCTTCCTCGTGGTCTTGTTTCAGAAGCTGGCGGACGCCTTGCCCGGCTTGAAGGGCAAGTTCACGCCAGCGCGCGGGGAAGCGGGCCTGTAGGGCATCCGGCCATAGCCGTGCCCATGCGAGCAGGCTGTCTTCGTTCTTCCTTTCGGCCAGCAGCGCCAGTGCGAGAACGCGCCCAAGATCCTTGTTGCTGCGCTTGATGCGGCGTCCGCCGATCAGACCGCTCATCGTCTGCGGGCCGATGGCGGGATGGTGGAGCAGATTGGCGAGCGCCATCATTTCCGGCCGGGCGACGCCGATGCCAAACTCGGTGGTGACTGGCTGGTAGTCGGCCAGTGAGAGAAAGCCGAAGCTGCACAGGCTGAAATGACCATTGGCCGTGGGCAGGCGGATGTAGCGCTGGCCGAGGTCTTCCGGGGACTCCGGCACGGTGAGCAGCTCGATGAACCAGTCCTGCGAACCCGGCGGCTGGAGACGAGCCACGGGCAGATCTTTGTCCGGCGTGTCCGCCGTCCCGGGAGACGGAAATTCTTCGGTGGGATGAAAAGTCCAATCGGCGGCAAACAGCCGCTCCGTGACGGCAATACCGGCTGGAATAGCACGGATGCGCGGTGAGAGCAGGCAGTCGGCATCCTTGGTGCGGACCTGAAGCGAAGGATTATCCCCAAAGAAGTAGTAGCCTGCGGCGAGGCTGCCGATGACGACCAGATTTTCCCGGCAATCTTCCGGGATGGCTGCGGCGACCTGCGCCAGAGCTGCGCGAGGTGAGATGAATTGGTTGGATTGGCTCATGGTGTGCCTCCTTTTGGGGTGAGCGCCTGGAGGAATTCCAAAGCCTGCGATTCGAGCCTCATTTCATGCAGATCGAGCAGGCACTCGACCGGATCGGCCCAGAGGACGTCGGAGGCATCGGTTTCGGAAAAGCGGTGTGGATAGCGCACCAAATGGATTGCCAGCCGGGCCGGTTCCTCCCGTCCGGCAGTCTTCAGTGCGGGATCGAGCTGACGGAGGAAGCCGATGTCGGGCTGGCGCGCGTGACAGTAGAGGGTCAAATCAAGCCTCGGCGTGCCAATCAGATCCAGTGGCGGATATAGTCTTCGAGCGCCAAGCACTCCTGCGATGGCGACGCCTTCGGGACGGAGCTTCTGGATTCGGGAAACCAGTGATTCCACTGAACGCGGCTGCCCGGAGTGATCGGCAAAGCGGAGCGTCTGGCGCACTTTATCGGCATTGGCCACGATCCGGAACCACTCGTCCTTGGGAAACGCTTTCAGCTCCACCCGGCGGTCGGAATGGCGGATGAGGTATTTTCCGAGCTTCTCCAGAGCAGAGGCCACGGTGGGATACGTGCAGCCAGCCGCTTCCCCGAGCCAGCGCGAGGTGAGCGGCCCGGCGCGTTTGATCCATTGGTTGATGAGGATGCGCAGGATGTCGTAAAACGGCTCAGAAGTGCGGGGTGAACGATGACCATGAATGGCTCCGCGCTCCTTTTCCACGACTTCGGCGAGGATGGACTGGGTATCTGCATCGGGGTCATCCGGGACACCGACGAAGTGGGTTCCTTGTTGGATGCAGATGTTCAGACGATGGTGAATCTCCGGACGAATGACTTGGGCTGCGCGATTCCACTCCTCCTGAAGCCGAGGCACGGTGATCGCGGAATCGACGAGCGCAAGAAAACCCCGAGAGCCGGGACGTTCTCCGAGGGCAAAGGCGAGTCGCATCGTGGCTCCACTCAGCGTCCGCTGGGAGTCCACGCCGATTTTCACTTCAATCAGGACATCGCCGACTTCGGCATCCACTTCGTATTGGAGCCGGGGCTTGGATATTTTTACTGGACTGGCTGTCATGGAGCTAACTTGCAGGTTTAATTTAAATTCTGCAAGTAAATGTTAAAGCTGCAACTCGAAATTAAACTCGCAGGTTGATTTGAAACTCGCGAGTTCATTTGGCGGAGATCAGGGTTTGGAGGGCCTGCCGGACGGACGCGGAGCTTTGGAGCCAAGCGGCGAGAGCAACCGGCCGCGCCGTGGTGGCACTCTCGGTGGTCGCATCGGTTTACGCCTGCGTTTCCCCGCCGACGGAGAGCGGGAGG
>JBAWZW010000158.1:0-6259 GCA_037142835.1 Verrucomicrobiota bacterium | reverse complement strand
GGGTGGGGCGGTGAGGCCAGCGGTGGCGAGGGGAGTTTTTTGGGAGGTATTGCCGAGGAGTTCGGGTGGCAAATCGAAAATCGTGGAGGAGCCAGACACATTAAAAGTGGAGCCCTTTGAGGCGATGATATTACCGGAGACGGCGATGGTGCCACCGGGGTAGAGGACGCCGAGTCGCCGCTGGAAAGCGTCGGGAGCGAGGACAGCTAAGCCGTTGGCGGAGAAGTGGCTGTCTGGGCCGATGAAGACCGTTGAGCGGGCGAATGTGGCGTTGATGGCATCGTCGCTGGGGACGGGGAAGCGGCCAGCACCGGCGACGGTGATTTTGCCTGCGGGGGCGTTGATCGAGCCGAGAAAGGAGATGGTTTGGGCTTTAAAGGAGACAGTCGAGGTGGGAGGAGCAATAATTTCTGCATGGGATCCGACGAGGATATCGCCCCGGACTTCGAGGAGATTGGTGGTAAAATTGTCATCGGAGCCGAGGGCGGTGAAGCTCAGATTGACAGGAGACCGTTGATTTTCTGGTTGGAGAAAGGGTTGGAGAGTGATCGTCGAGTGGCGGGGAGAAATTGGAATGGCCAACCAACTTTCGGCGATGGGTTCGATGCGAGTGCCTTCGGCGATGATGATCGCTGGGGTGTAGGGGGCGGGACCGTTAGGGGGACGGAGGGCGGTGGAGGGCGCGCCGATGCCTTCGAGGGAGTAACTGGTGAAGCCCCCTTTGCGGAAAAAGTCGGGTTGAAGGAGCAGGGAGTTGGCGAAGCTCGTTGTGCCACCGATTTGAATTTGGGTGGCTTGGATGGCTAAGGAGCCACCGGTGGTGCCGCTGTAGCCGGTGAGAGTGGAAGCGAGTTCGATCCGACCGCCGATCACGCCAATGAACCCGGGATCTTTGCCTGTAAGGATGGAGAGGGAGCCTCCCTTGCCGTAGGTGATGGAGTTACCGGGGGTGATGGCGACGCCGCCGGAAACGTCGATTGTGGAACCGGGGCGAAGGATGGCGGTGTAGGCGAGAATGGAGATCGTGCCGCCATCGGTGACGAGCGGTTGGAGGAAACGATTGGGGTTGCTCATCCGGTCGTCGACCTGGAGTCCCGCGACGCTGAGGCTGGCTTGGGGATCGAGGGTCAAGATGCCGCGGTTGGGATTGGGGGAGGGGACAGGGGCACCTGAGGCGTTGATGATGGGAAATTCGGCGGCAAAGGCTGGGGAGATATTGTTGGTGGTGAAAAGGAGGGAACCACCGGGAGCGGAAAGATGACTTTGAACGTTGAGATTGGCGGCGTTGAGATTGATGGAGCCGAGGGGTGAGGCGGTGAGGTTAAGGTTTTCGGGAATGGTGATGAGTCCATCGGAATTGACGATGGAGAGGTGACCGAAGCCGTCCTCTTCGAGGAGTTTGGGGGAGAGGAGTACGGTGGCGAGGCGTCCTGATGGGAGAGGGGTAGGGAGATTGGAAGTGAAATCGAAAGCGGGCACTTCGTTTGCTAAAGTGTTCCGGGTGAAGGTGATGGAAGGAGGTGTGGGTGAAGTGGGGAGAAAATTAACGGTTCGCGGATCTACGGAGAGGGCTTTTTCGGCGACGAACTGAATGGAGAGTTGGCTGAGACTGGGAGCGGTTCCGCGATCTTGGGGAGAGGTGATCGTGCGACCGAGGAGGTGACCATCGAGCGCCATACTGGGGGCGGCGAGTTGGAGGGAGCCGCCACTGAGTCCTTCGGTGTAGCCGGGGTCAAAGTGTTCGCCCGACATCCAGGGGGTCTTGTAGGTCTGCGAGACCCCGTATTTGGGGTGGTTGACCGTGAATTCGCCTGAGTAGACACCATCGAACACTTGGCCTGGGAGCGCTTTATCGATATTGACCAAGTGACCTTGTTGGAGGAGGCGGGAGGTTTTGACGACGCCCCCGAGGTGGGTGAAGAACCCACCCGAGACATCGATGGTGGCGCCTGATTGGATGGCGATTGATTGGCCTGCTTGAAGGTGAACCGAGCCTCCTGAGGCGGTGAGTTGGGCGGCGTTGTGGGTGATGAGTCCTGCTAAGCCGGTGGCATCGCCGAGCGGAGTACCCATCCAGTAGCGACCATTGGTAATTCCGGTTTGGCGAATATCGATGGTCAAGGGAGTGGCGCGAAGCGGTCCAGCGCGTTGGACGGGCGAGTCGGCGAATTCTGAGCCACGAAATTGGACATTGAGAATACTTTGTTCGAGTGGGACGGGGACATCGACGCTTCCTGCGACGCTGATGAGGGCGGAGGAATCGAGAAAGATTTGTCCGTTAGAAAAGAGAAATTTTTGTACGGAACCCGTGTATTGATTGGCGAGTTGGGCTTCGCCGACACCGGTGGGATCGAGGACCGTGCCGTTGCCATCGGCTTCGGTGTAGGGCCAGATTCCTGCCCGCACGTGGATCTCGCCGCTGGGTGCGAGAAGGGTGGACTTGGAGCGAAAATGAACGGCGAGGCCTTCGATATTGATCTGCGATTTTTCGGGGAGCGCGGTACCGGGGACGGATTTATCGCTGGCGTAATCGGGGAGAATGCGGGTGACACTATTTGGTCCAAACTCTACGAGGCCAGTGCTTTGGAATAAAAACTCTGGGCCACTAGCGCCGCCGCCCGAGACGTTATCGAAGTTCGGGTTGCTGACGGCGTTGTAGCTGGCAAGGAGATCGATGCGGCCATTGAGGGTGACGGAAGTCGTGCTCTCGATCGTCCCGAGTTGGTGAATCGAGCGGCCAGTGAAGAGGGCGCTTCCCGTGGTGGCGATGACGAGGCCGGTGTTGGTGACGGTGCCGGCGTAATCGCCGACCGCTCCGACCCAGGCGTCGAGGCCCCGGAGACTGGGATCGGTACTGGAGTGGGGAGCGAGTCCGACTTGGAGGCCAGCGGCGAGGATTGTTTGGCCTGCAGGGGTGGAGATGGTGCCTTCGTTGCGGACATTGGCACCGACGAGGAGGGCGCGGCCGCCGTTGCCGTCGGTGTTGGCACCGATGTTCAGTTGGGCGCCGGCTTGGATGACGACATCGCCGTTGCGGCCATTGGGGGTGAGGGGAGGGGTTGGGGTGAAGTTTGGGGTGCCATCGGAGCCGCCGGAGAGGGCGATGGTGGAGAAAAGGAATTGGGCGTCGCGATTGTTGAGCAGGCCTTGCTTGACGAGGTTATCGTTGATGGGCAGGGAGGAGACGGTGAGGGAGCGGAGATTGACTTGGGAAGAGCCGCCGAAGAGGACGCCATTTTGGTTGATCAAGTAGGCTTGGCCTTCGCCGGTGATCTGGCCGAGGATTTGGGTGGGGGAGCCGCTGGGGTCGTTAATTTTGTTGAAAGCGATCCATTGGCTTTGGTTGGCGCCGCCTGCGGATTGGTCAAATTTTAGAGTGGTGGTCTTACCGACATTGAGGGTCTTCCAGTTGAGGACAGCTTGGGCGACCGTCTGTTTGATGGTGACCACCGTTCGTCCGCCTGCGGAGGATTGGGTGGGGAGGTCGGCACCTGTCCAGAGAGTGGAGTTTTCGCCTGGTTGGGGGTTGGCGAGATTTTTGGGGACGCCGGGGGCGACTTCCAAGCCATTGGGGCCAAGGCCGTTGGGGACGGTGGGGAGGAGTTGGCCTGGGTGGTTTGGGTCGGAGCCGAGATGGTTGGGGCCAGCGATGGCGGCGGCGCGAGCGGCGGCTTGCATGGCTTGGACGGATTGGAGGGATTGGTTGGTGCGAGCGAGGAGATCGTTGGCGTTTTTTCGGGTTTGGGCGGTGAGGGTTGGGTTGGCGCTGAAGGCGGTGGCGCCATTGGTGCGCGGTTGGGGGGCGGTTCCACCGCGAAGGATATCGCCTGCGTGGGTGTGGGGGGCGAAGAGGAGCGTGCAACTGAGGCCGAGGAAGGCGACCCGTCGCCAGAGAGCCTCACGGGTGGGGAGGATTTCCGCTCGAGGGGTGGAGATCATGGCTTGATTTTTTGGTCAGCGAGCCCGTCGGTGAAGTCTTGGATGAGAGTATCGAACTTCACCTTGGTGGTGCCGATGAAGGGTTCTTTGCGGGTGATGACATCGCCGAGGCCGAATTTTTCGTAGCGACTGAGGATCTCGCTCCCGAGTTTATACATGGCGGAGTTCTTGGATTTTTGGTCGGCGACTTGGCGATCGAGGACGATCACCCGAGCGGCTAATTTGGCGCGTTCGCCTTCTTTGGTGTTGCCGATTTCCACGGCTTTTTTGAATTGAGCGGTGACTTCGGCGTGGGCTTTTTTCCATTCGGCGAGTTGCTTTTGGGAGGCGATCAGTTGGGTATCTTTTTCGATGAACTTGGCTTCGGCGGCGGCGGAAGCGAGGTCGTTGGCGGTCTTTTCGGTGGCGACTTTCTTTTGGAGTTTTTCCATTTCCTCGGTTAAGGCGGTCGCTTTGGCCTCGGCTTCGGCTTGGTTGGCTTGGAGGGTCGCCTTTTCGTTGTCGGCGGCGCGGACTTGGAGGGTGAGGGCGCGAATGGATTCGCGGAGTTTCGCTTCGGCTGGGGTGGGGGCATCGGCGGCGAGAAGCCCACTGGTAAAGGAAGTCTGAAGGAAAAGTAAACCAACGGTGAGAGGCAAGAACTTCATAGAAGAGTGAAAAGGCGAGGTGAAGAAAGTGATGAACAACGCAATAATTGAGTCGATCAGACAGCGGTTAGAACTTTCCGTTGAGATCGATTTGTAAAATATCTGTGGCAAGTGGAGGGCCGGCGATTTCGTTGGCGCTCATCCAGCGGAGGCCGAGATTGACCTTGGAGCTGAGGGCGAGATTTCCGGAGAAAGTGTAGCCTTTCATGTTGGTGCCACCGTTGCCGAAGTCATCGCCGTTGAAGCCGTCGATCACGGCATCGCTCCCGATGGAGCGGTAGTCGAAGCTGACATTCCAGTCTCCGCGTTTGGCGAGGATGGGGTGGCCGACGCGGAGGCCAGCGATCCAGGCGATATTGCTCCCGGCGTAGGTGCCGTTGGGATTGCCAGCGAGGGAGAATCCGCGATTATTGACGGCAATGAGATCGATGGCGTTGCTGTCCCAGGCAAGGTTTTGGGCATATTCGCCGAAGGCGGTAATGTGGAAAGGATCGTAGTGAGTGTAGTCGATTTGGCCAGCGACGGTGAGGACTTGGAAGGCGCTGGCGAGGCCGAAGTATTGGAATTGGTTGATTTGGCCCTGACGATTTTCGGGGGTGGGAATGATGTTGCGGAGCGCCATGTAGGTGTTGCCTTTTTGGGCGAAAGCGGGGCGAGTGCCGTCGGTATCTCCGGCGGCCTGGGCGTTGGTTTGAACGTAGGCGGTGGAGAGTTTTCCTTCGGCGCCTTGGAACTGGTAGTAACCGCCGGCGACCTTGACTTTGAAGTCTTTGTGCGGTTTCCAGTCGAAGCCGAGCTGGCCCGCATAGATCCATTTGTCGGTGCTGGGAAACTTGGCGGGTTGGTTGGAGGAGAAGTTGAGTTCGGTGTTATAAAAGGGGAAGGCGCCTCCATTGATGAAGGGGGTGAAGGAGCGGACGATTTGGTAGCGGCCTTGAGCGGCGATGCCGTCCCAGGCGAGGTTGTGGCTCCAGACCATGTCGGTCGGGGTGTAGAAAGGGTTATCGAAGCGACCGAGGGAGATGACGATCCGGCGGTCGCGAGGTTGGGCATAGGTTTTGGGGGCGACGACTTCTTTTCCCGTGGAGGGTTTTTCTGGTGGGGGGGCGAGTTCGCCCGTTCCGCCCTCGGCGAGTTCATAGCGGAGGAAACCGCGATCTAGCCAGATGGCGTATTTGCTGAAGTTGCCACCTTGCCCGCCTTGGACAACGCCACCGAGAGTTTGGTTGAGTGAAACGGGGGAATTGCTTTCGCCTGTTCCGATGCGCAGACCTGCGGTCCAGCCTTCTCCGAGAACGGCTTCCGCCCCGAAGCGAACGCGGAGGCGGAGGCGGGTGCGGTTTTGATCGGTATCGAGTTGGGGGGCGAAGTCATCGCCTTTGACGTTGAAAGGGGTGGGGTTGGTATTGATGGCATTGAAGTTGGGGAAGGCGCCGGTGTTGTCATTGCCATCGGCGAAAAAGATGCCTTCGTAGCGGGTACGGACATCACCGAAGAGACGAATGCGGGTGGTCCATTCGGGGATACTCTGGGGATTGGCCCAGCGTTCGTCGCGGGCTTGGGCGAGGACTTGATTTTTGATTTCGTCGCGCATTTGGGCTTTGACGCTTTCGGGGATGTAGGTCACGCGGACGGAGGATTGGCCGGAGTAAGGGGGGAGATCGGGGGTGGGG
>JBAWZW010000157.1:0-6277 GCA_037142835.1 Verrucomicrobiota bacterium | reverse complement strand
TCAGTCAGCCATGCGCCAGGGCGAGCGGTCCGTCCATGTTTTTAAGGCGTCCGCTGCCCAGGAAGTCGGATTGTCCGTGTGACAGAGGTTGCAGGCATTGGGAATTTTCTCGGCGTCAGTTTTCGCGGGGCTGACAAACTTGAACGTGTGGCTGCGGACATTTACATCGCCGATTGTCGGGGCGATTTTCGGCATGTGGCAGGCGATGCACTCACTGCCGGGGCTGTCGGACTTGTGGTGGGTGTGCTGTTCCAAGCTCAGGGCGTGCGGGCCGCTCGGCGACTTGGGGCCGTGGCAGTCGAGGCAGAGCTGTTGCGCGGGCTTGCGCAGGCTCGCATTGTTCGTCGTGCCGTGGGCGTCGTGGCAGGTGAAGCAGGTGATTCCGTGAACATACATTTGGCTGTTCACGAAATCGTTGCCCTGCATGCGGTTCTTGTGCGCGGTGCCATCGGGGAAGTGCGTGAAGCTGGTCTCGCCGAGTTTGTGTTCTTCGAGTTTCCAGTAGTCGCTCAACGTCTTTGTCATCTCAAAACCTACGGGCCAGTCGTAGTGCTTCCCTTCGAGGGGATTTTGTAAAGGGCGACCCTGGGAGTGGCACTGGATGCAAGTGTCGTTGGCGGCGACGTAGGCTAGTCGCGCGGGATTCACGATGTTGGCGACGGTCGGCACCTTGGCGTGCTCGCTTCCGGGGCCGTGGCACTTTTCGCAGCCGACATTCCACTCTGTCACGGTCTTCGTCTGAATATCGAAGTTGACCGAATGACAGCCGTCGCAGAGCGCGCTTGTGGGGCGGGTGAAATTGTCACCTGGATAGAATTTCACCCACCAGTCGTCTTTCACGACGTAGGGCTTCCACTTCTTGTGAGTCACATCCCACTGCACAGGAAAGGGATAGTAGTCGTCGCCGACCTTCTTGAAGTAGCGTTGCTTCCAAATGCTCCCATAGACAAGGGCCACATCGTCGACGGTAAAAGTGAGTGGCGGGTCGGCTTTTGAAAAATCGGGAATGATGGCCTCGGGATGTTTCTTCGGGTCGCGCACCACATTTGCCATCGCCGTCTTGCTCCATCGAGCATAGATGTCGGCATGGCAGGCGTTGCACGAAGCGGAGCCGACGTAGTGGGCGGATGACGCGGTCTCGATTTTTCCTTGGTCCGCTGATTGCGCATCCACCGCCGCGGTGACGGGGAGATTGCGGATGAACGCCACGAGTTGCCAGGTCTGTTGGTCTGGCAACTGCCAGCCTGGCATCCCGGTATTTCTAATGCCGTTACGAATCAGGTAAAATAATTCCCCGTCGGTGCGCTGGCGTTTCACAATGGCCGCGCGGTGGAGGCTCAGGGGTGGCGGATAGAGTCCGCCTCCCGCCGCCGTGTTTCCGCTGCCGTCGTAGCCGTGGCAGGCTTCGCAGTTCTTTTGATACAATGCTCGACCAGCGGTGACTTCTGCGCTGTTAGCGCTGGCATCGAGGGGATTTTTTTGCGCCTTGACCGCCTGAGGAATGCTCATGTCCACCAGCCAGTGAGCGACGGATGTTTCTATCGTGGAAGGTGTTTGCCTCGCGCTCAATCCGCCTTCGACGGCGGAACGATATCCCACGGCGAGACCGACGCAGAGCAGGATGAAAATCCCGAGGGCGATTCGCAAGGCGAACTTTCTGAGAGGTCGCGGAGTTGTGGGTGTGGAGTGGGAGGTGGGCGCGCTCATCGGTTGCGCAGGTTAGGCGTTCCGTTGTCCGTTGTGTTTTGGAAAAATTCTCATTGCTCACTGTGCTTTCAGTCCGCATCGAAAACCCCATGGAGTACAGCATCCACCCGCAATGAGAGAGTAAGGGGACACGAACATAAAAGGATAGGCTTAAATGGCAATTGGTTCAGCCCCTGAGTGGCAGTGTGGGGATTGGAGTGCGGTTCTCATCTCCCGAGTTGCAGGGGATTTTGCCCGTTGTGGATGGTGGAACACTTGGGAGAAAAAGCCCCAAAAGGGTGACAGACGGAACGAGGGGTTGGCGTTTGGCCTGGGCATCGGGTTTTTGGGCAATTTTCAAGAGGGGGGGGAATCCTCAACACTTCAATGAAACATTGAACTGGCGGGCAAAGAATGTGGCGTGGTGGTACCTCCCCGCGTGGACTGGTTGGGGTTGAGGGTGTGAGGCCGGGACGGAAGTGGGGTGAGGATTTTTGGAGTTTAAAAAATCTTTCTGCGGATGGGGGTGAGGCTCGCACGCCAAATGCTTGGGTTGAGGAATTATCATGCAGATTGAACACTCGGAATTTCAAGATCAGTTGGTGCGGGGGCTTTCGCACCGGATGAACAATATTTTAACGATTTTCCATGGGTATATCGGCCTGCTTTTGGACAACAAAAGGCTGGATAAAGGGACGATCGATGGGCTGGGAAGGATTCAAGATGGGGCGAAGGCGGCTTGTGATTTGATGGATCGAGCGAACTCGTTGGTTCGGCCATCGGTGGTGGTGTGGAGGGAGGTGGAGTTGCGGGAGTTTATCGAGATGCTGGTGCCATCCTTTGAGGAGATTCGGGGATCGAAGACCGAGTTGATTTTGGATATTCCAGAGGGGTTGCCATCGATTTGGGCGGACGCCTCTCGGGTGAGATCGGGGATTTTTGAGTTGGTGCGGAATGCGTTGGAGGCGACCTATTTGCAAGGTGGAACAGTGCGAATCGAGGTGCGGGCTGGAGAGCGGCCTGCGGGAACGAGTTTGATGGAGGCGAAGGAATGGGTATCGTTGCGGGTGATGGATGACGGCCCGGGGATTGCGGAGAATCTGGGGGATCGGGTGTATCAGCCCTTTTATTCGACGAAGAAAAACCAACCGTCGGCGGGGTTGGGCTTGGCGGTGGTGGCTGGGGTGGCGAGCCAGCATGGGGGGGTGTTACGCTATGAGAGTAAGGTGGGGGCGACGACCTTTGAGCTGATTTTGCCTGGGCACGCTGGGTGAGATTTTGTGGTGATTGGGGGTGGAATCCTAGGGATTAGCCTGAGCGGGGTGGCTCGATGGCGTTCGGTCTTTCGGCGAGCGCGAGGGTGAACCAAGCATTTTATGGGGTTGGCGGGGGTGGAGTATTTTTGGGGGATTTTTTGGCGCGCCAGATGAGGAAGGAGATGGCTAGAGCAATGGCGGCCAGCAGGTACCAATAAAAGGAGCGCGCTCGGCCACTTTCCCCGCTGGGAGTGGGTGGATTTTGGGGAGGCTTCGCGGTTTGAACCGGGGCGTTTTTATCCGTGACCGTGGGGTCTTCTACGGGTGTCGGGGGAATTTCGGGCACGATTTGGTGGAGCTGAAAGCCAGAGAAAGCGGGGGAATCGCCACTGATGGTGATGATCAGCTTTCCTGAGTCATCAACGACTGGGTGGAGGAGGGCGTAAGAGGCATCGAGGGTGAGGGCATCGGGCAGTTCGGCGGTGAGTTGGCCGCTGGTGTCCCCATTGGCATCGAACACGGCCTTTTTCCAGCCGTAGAGGTAGAGCTCATAGTTGCCAGGAGCGAGGTTGTTAAGAGTGACCGTCCCTTTGGCGAGAGTGAATTCGGAGAGCAAGGGGGGTGTTTTTAGGGGATCGCCCTTGGGGGTGAAGGGATAATTTCCGCCTTGGTCAAGAGTGACTCCCGTGGCGGCCCCGGATTGATCCACTAGTAAGAAATCTTTGGCCTGGGAACCGAGGGGGACTTTGTTCCAAAGATCTTCCTCTTTGCCAGTGGCCGCGGCGCCCGATTGGTTGGCGCTGGGGGCGGTTTTGAAGCAGACATTGATGAGGTTGAAGCTGGGGATGACATTGAAGGTTGCGGTGGATGCGGGGGTGCTGTAACTGGTTTCGTCGCTGAAGTTTGTGCCGTCGGAGACGCGGAATTGGAAAGTGGCGTAGGGTGCGCCAGTCACGCCGGGGGCAGGGGTGAATTTGAGCTCGCCAGCGGAGAGATCTGCGATGGAGATTTCCTGATCGAGGTTTAAGGCGTAGCCACTTAATTTTAGGGAACCGACTCGTGGAGGCACAGTGACTTTGAGTTTTTGGAAAGAGTCCCATGGGTCGGAGTCGGCGAAATGAAATTCCGAAGCGGTGAAAGTGTGGACGGCATTTTTGAGGATGGTCACTGTGGGGTTGGCGGCTGTGGGCGGATGATTGGGGATGTTCGGTCTGATTTGGAAGCCACAGAAAACGGGTTCACCGGTTCCGTTAATGGTGATGGTGAGTTTGCCAGAGGCATCGACGATGGGGTGGAGGACGGCGTAAGAATCGTTGACTTTGAGGGCGGTGGGGCGCTTGGCGTCGAGTTGCGGGCTGACTTCGGGGGCGACATTAAAAAAGACTCCATTCCAGCCGTAGAGGAAGATGTCGTAGTTTCCTGGGGGCAGATTATTGAGGGTGACCGTTCCTTTGGTGTAGGTGAATTCCCCGAGGAGTGATGGTGGGCTATAGGGAGCGCCCCAAGCGTTAGAGGAATAGAGGGCGCCTTGGTCGAGGGTGACTCCCGTGGGGGTTCCTCCGGGAGTGTTCAGGGAGAAGTCGGTGACTTTGGGGCCGAGCGGGACTTTGTTCCAGAGATCACCCTCGGCGCCAATGGCGGCTGGGCCTGAGTAATTGGGGCTGGCGGGGATCTTGAAGCAGACATTCAAAAGGGCGAAAGTGGGGAGGAGATTGATCGTGGCGGTGGAGGCCCCGGGACTGTAGTCGGTGCCGTCGGAGACGCGGAACTGGAAAGTGGCGTAGGGTGATTTGGTGAGGTTGGGTGCGGGGATGAATTTGAGTTTGCCGGCGGAGAGATCCGCGAAGGAGATTTCTTGGTTGGGGGTGACCTCGGCGTCGTTGAGGGTGAGGGAACCAGCGGTGGGTAAGGCGGTGATTTGGATTTTTTCGAAGAAGTCCCAGACATCGGGATCGGTGAAAAGGAATTCTGTTGCCGTGAACGTGTGGGTGGCGTTTTGGAGGAGGGTGAGGGTTTTATTTTCGGTGGTTGGGGGGTGATTAGGGACGGCAGATCGGAGTTGGAAGCCGAACATCACGGTTTCACCGACTCCACCGGCGGTGATGGTGAGTTCGCCGTTGGCCGCGACGACTGGGTGGAGGACGACGTAGGTGCGATTAGGGATGAAGGTGTTAGTGCGGTAGGGAAGTTGCGCGTCTGTGCAGGGCGGGCTGGTTAGGCCATTGGCGGTGAAGGAGGTGCCACGAAAGCCGTAAACCAAGAGGTCATAATTTCCCGGGGGAAGATTTTTTAGGGTCATGGGACCTCCTACATAGGAGAATTCCCCCATTAACGGGGCGGCCCAGGGAGCGCCCCAGACATTGCCGCCAGAGGATTTTCTGGTCAGAGTCACTGGGGTGGTGGCTCCGGTGGAGTCGACCAAGGCGAGTCCCAAGGAGTCAGTATTGAAGACGACTTTATTCCAAGTGTCCTTTTCGCCACCGACGACACCCGCGCCGGAGTAGCTGGGACTGGCGGCGGCTTTGAAGCAGGCATTGATTTGGATGGGGTCGGCGGCGTGGGTGGAGATGACGCAGAAGGCCGCGAGGAGCAAGCGGATGAGAATGAGCCGGTGGGGGGGTGAGAATGGGATGGAGTTTTTCAAGGGCATGATTTGAGCGGTGGATTGGTGCGGGTGGAGATTAGTCTGCGGAGAAGTTCATCGCGGACGATTGAGCGAACTGGGGGCGGGTTCGCGGTTTTGGGGGATTGAATGAATAATGATCGAGTGAGTTGAGGATGAGAAAAGGGTTTATGGAATGGCGGAACGCAAGGTTAGGTCAGGGTCTTGGTCGAAGTCAAAGTGACACTGGAAATTCTCTGCGGAGGGATTGCTGATTTGCGGCAGTTGCGGTGTTCACCCGTTTGCCAAGTGGTTCTTTGCCGGCGGTCAGAACACCGAAGACGTTTTGCGAGAGGAATTTCGCTGGGTAGGCCGGCTTAATTTGGAAGGATTTTTCAGGTCGTGATTTGAGGTGAATCCGAGCGGAATTTGGGGCGATTCGCGAGAAATTGATTTACAAAAAAGCCCATGTCCTTAGGGTTTGCAACTCACTTTGCCTTATGGTGTAACGGTAGCACAAACGACTCTGAATCGTTTTGTCTAGGTTCAAATCCTAGTAAGGCAGCTCCCTGAAAAACTCCAGATTTACTCTGGAAAGCTCATGGATAGAGGGTTTCCAGCCGATTTGCATTATCACGCATACCTCCACAAAACTACGCAAAAGAGGCGTTAATTTTGGCAGTATTTTGGCAGTCGAAAACCACCAACCTGCACAGGGCGGAGGTGAAGGCAG
>JBAWZW010000156.1:0-6280 GCA_037142835.1 Verrucomicrobiota bacterium | reverse complement strand
CACGAGCATGGGCGGAGTCATGGGGAGATTCGAGAGCTGATCGAGGCGAGCGAGCTTTCTCCGTATGTGAAGAAGCATGCGTTGAGTATTTTTCAACGGATTGCGGTGGCGGAGGGGAAGATTCACGGGATGCCAGCGGAGTCGGTGGCCTTTCACGAAGTGGGGGCATTGGATTCGATTGCGGACATTGTGTGTGTGTGTGTGGGGCTGGAAGTGCTTGGGGTGGAGGCGGTTTATGTTTCGAGTCTGCATGAGGGGCAGGGGACGATTGAGTGTGCGCATGGCACTTATCCGTTGCCTGCACCCGCGACATTGGAGATTCTGGCGGGGATTCCGTTGGGTCAGATTGAGGAGGAG
This sequence comes from Verrucomicrobiota bacterium, assembly GCA_037142835.1. Classification (GTDB taxonomy): domain Bacteria; phylum Verrucomicrobiota; class Verrucomicrobiia; order Chthoniobacterales; family Chthoniobacteraceae; genus Chthoniobacter. The sequence goes on along the minus strand of JBAWZW010000156.1, from coordinate 5,923 downwards.
CACGAGTTGATTACGCCGACGGGGGCGGCGATTGTGGCGGAGTTTGGGGTGAGATTTGGGGTGATGCCGAGGATGAAGACGGAGCGGATTGGTTATGGGGTGGGGTCGAGGGATTTGGAGTCGCGGCCGAATGTGTTGCGGGCGGTGTTGGGGGAGTTGGTGGAGGATTAGCGGATGGACCTCGGTGGTTATGAGACGGATTGGGTGACTCGGATCTCGACGAATCTCGACGATCTTTCTCCAGAAATCACTGGGGCGGTGATGGATAAGCTGTTGGCGGTGGGGGCATTGGATGTGTGGTTTACGGCGATTCAGATGAAGAAAAACCGTCCAGCGGTGGAGCTTTCGGTGTTATGTGAGGAGGAGAATGTGGGGGTCATGGCGGAGGTGATTTTTGGGGAGACGAGTGCGTTTGGGTTGCGGATGGAGAAGATGGCGAGGCTGAAGTTGGAGCGACGATTTGAGAGAGTGGAGACGGAGTTTGGGGAGGTGACGGTGAAGTTGGGGTTGAGGGGTGGAGAAGTGATTCAGGTTGCGCCGGAGTTTGCCTCGTGTCAGGCGGCGAGTGAGCGGACAGGGAAAGCCTTGCGATTCATCTATGCGGCTGCCGTGCAGGGGTATACGCGGGCGAATGGGCGTGGGGGGTGAGGAGCCTGATGGGGGGTTAGGGGGATTTTTCGGTCCAAGGAAAGCCATCGAGGACTTGGGCGGCGTTTTGATCCCAGGTGTGTTTTTCGCGGATCGAGGTGGTGGCGGCGGCCCCGAGGCTGGCCCGAAGAGTGGGGTTGAGGAGGCACTTTTCGATGGCTTCGCCGAGTTGATCGGGTTGGGTGGGATCAAAGAGGAGGCCATTGACGCCGTCTTCGATGACTTGGGCGATGGGTTCGGTGCGTGGGGCGATGGTCGCGCGGCCTTGGGCCATGGATTCGAAGAGTTTAATGGGGGAGCGGTATTCGTTGCTGTGGGGGACGACGCAGATATCGATGGCGGCGAGGTAGTGGGGGATTTCGTGATGGGGGACCGAGCCGGTGAGGATGAGTCGATCGGCGATGCCTAACTGGAGGGCTTGGGTGGTGAGGGAGTCGCGGAGGGGGCCATCGCCGACGAGCATGAGGTGAATGGAGGGGTGAAGGGGGGCGAGAGTGGCGAATTGGGAGAGGAGTTGATCGAGGCGATGCCAAGGGACGAACCAGCCGACGAAGCCGATGATCAGGGCATTGGGTGGGGCGAAGCGTTGGCGGATGGGGGAGGGGTTGGTGGGGGTGAGGAGGGAGGTGGAGTTGACGGCATTGGGGAGGACGAGAATTTTTTCTTTGGGGATGCCGAGGGCGACGATGCGGCGTTGGAGGTGAGGGGAGACGACGACGATGCGGCTGGCGTATTGGAAAGTGAGGCGATCGGCGAGGCGTGCGAGTGGGAGGAGCCAAGGGGCGGCGCGGACGCGTTCGTCGCCGGGGAGTTCATTGACTTCGACGACGAGGGGGATGTTTCGGTGGTGGGCGAGGAGGGCGGTGGTGAAGAGGAAAAAGGCGTGGCGTTCGTAGATGAGCGACGAATGGTGCTGGGAGAGGAGGGAGCGATTGCGGAGGAGGGCGGGGAGATTGTAGGCGATTTCGAGGAGTTCGAAAATTAGTTTGGGGGCGAAGGCGGCGAGATTGGCGAGGAAGCTCCGGCGGGTTTTTTTTTCGAAGGGGTTGCGACCTGCGGTGAGGCGGGGATCGACTCCCGTGGGGCTAGAGAAGAGGACTTGGTGGCCAAGTTTTTCGAAAGCGGAGGCGATGCCTGAGATGTGAACCCCTTCCGCGCCAGTGCCTTGGGTGCGAAAGTGGTAGAGGATATTCATGGGCGGGTGGCGGCTTCGAGGAGGGCGTGGTATTGGTCGGCGGCGTGGGACCAGGTGAAGGGTTGGCTTTGGGCGATGATCGGTCTGGAGGGGAGGGGATCGCGGAGGAGCGAGCGGAGGGCGGCGGCGACGGGGGCGAGGCGTGGTTCGACGAGGCGGCCGCAGGAGTCACCGGGGTGGACTTCTTCGATGCCGCCGACGCGACTGGCGACTACGGGGAGGCCGCAGGCGAAGGCTTCGAGGATGACATTGGGGACGCCTTCGTTGACGCTGGGGAGGCAGAGGACATCGGCGGCTTGCATATAGAGGGCGACTTCGGCGGCGGATTTGCGGCCGGCGAGCACGACATTGGCACCGAAGTGGAGTTGGTCGCCGAGGGCGCGGGCGTGATCGATGAGCGGGCCATCGCCGATCATGATGAGTTTGGTATGGGAGAGGGTATTATCGTTGCAGACTTGGGAATGGGCTTCGATGAGGAGGAGGGGATTTTTGATGGGGTAAAAGTTCCCGACGAAGAGAATGATTTGTTTATCTGCTTGGAGATTAAGGGCTTGCCTGGCGATGGCGCGATCTTTGGGTTGGAAGCATTGGCGATCGACGCCATTGTAGATGGGGTGGAGATTTTCTTTGGGGAGGCCAGTGGTGGCGAGGAGGCGGGCTAATTCGGCGCTTCTGGTGATGATGGCGGAGGCTTGGGGGAGGGATTGGGCGATGATTTTTCGGCGGACGGGGTGGGATAAATACTGATGGACATCGGAGCCTTGGGCGATGGAGACCAAGGGGAAGTCGAGTTCTTTGGCGAGATGAGCGACGGCGCAGGAATCGGGATAAATCCACGAGCTGAGGACGACATCGAAAGGGAATGATTTGCGGAGATCGAGGAGGGGTTGGCGAAGGGAACGGGCGATGAGGCGATGGTTCCAGCGGCTGCCGATTTTGGGGAGGTAAGGAACGGGAAGGAAGTGGGGTTTGAAGAGGCGATCTTCGGGGCGTGGGGAAGCGAGGGAGGAGCGGAAGGGGAGAGTGGGGCGGAGGGCGATGACGCGGGTATCCCAGCGATCGGCGAGGGAATGGAGGATGGTGGCGTTGTCGAGACCGCGGTAGGGTTCTTTGGTATCGGGGAAGAGATTAGAGATGAAGAGGAGCCGCATTATTTAGGAGAGTGGAGGAGGCGGGAGCCGATAGCAATGATCTCGGTAGAGGTGGGGGTTATCGGAGTGGCCTTGTTCGGCGGCGTGGAGGACATTGACCATTTCGCGAGCGGTGAGGTAATGGAAGTGAAGATGGGGGTGGGTATCGGCGAGTTGGCGGAGGGATTGGTGGAACTGGCGCATGGGTTGGCCGAGGAGCATGGGGGAGTTTTTGGGGTTCGCGCCGTGGGTATGGAGTTTGATGAAAGTCCAGTTGGGGCAACCCTTTACGGTGATGCCGGCTTTTTGCCAAACGCGGAGGCGGTTGATCGTGGGGGGGTTAGCGCCGGTGAGGTCGCTATTTTCGATGCGAGGGAGGATCCCGTATTTGCGGCGGTTCCAATTGAGGGCGAGGGGGCCTTGGACGATGAGGAGTTCATCTGGGCTGGCGGGTTGATGATGGGGGAGCGCGCGGACGGGGCGGCCGTGGTTGTGGGATTTTGGGGTCGTGGAGGCTTGGGCGTAGTAGAGGGAATTGATGGTTTGGGTTTGGGTGGGATGGGGTGCGGAGGGCATGGTGAAATCGGCGTAGCAGCCGGTGTCGATGAGGACTTGGAGTTCGTTGGTGACGCCACAGTTTTGGCCTGTGGGGTGGGAGTTATCGAGGGCCCAGTTTCCGTGAATGAAACCGTAACGAATTTTGCCGGTGGAGTCGCGGGAGAGGAGGCCGTGTTTGGCGAAGTTTTCCATGCCTTGGTTGAGGGTGAGGCGGAGATTATCGGCGTGATCGCGATCGTGATGGAGGTGGATTTCGGTTTCGCTTTTGGTGGCGGAGCAGAGTTCGGCGAGAGCTTGAAGGACTTGGGGGTGATATTGTTCGATGGGATAGAAGAAAGTGTGTTTGGGGGGTTGGCCGTTGGAGTCATGGAATTCGGCAGTGATGGGGGTGAAATCGCGATGCCACTGTTTGACTCTGGCTAAAGCGTGGGGGGCCTCGACGCCGTGGAAGGGTTCGAAGTGATCACAAACGGTGATGAGGAGGTGTTCGACGCCTTGGACGGGTTCGCGTTTGGGGCGTTTTATCCAACTTGGGAGCCAGAGATCGAGGGATTTGAGCATGAGTCGATTTGCGGAGCGGAGGGTGGGAGATTGGAGAAACTAGGGAGTTTTTCAATGTCATTTTGGGGGAATGCTTGGGGGTTGCGAAATGGAATCTTCTGTTTATGTTCGGTGATCTGAATTTGACCCTTGCGAGGATTTAGCCTCCAATCACCATGTAAATTTGTTTAATCTATGGCTCACACGACTACTGAACTAGAGTTTCCTGACACTGCGACCCGCGCTGGGCAGGAAGTGGGGTTGAATGATATCCTTGGGGAGAAAATGGTGATTAACATGGGGCCATCGCATCCTGCGACGCATGGGGTCTTGCGGTTGATTTTGGAGTTGGACGGCGAGGAGATTACGAAGGCGACACCGGAGATCGGCTACCTCCATCGTGGGGACGAAAAGATCGCGGAGAACATGCATTACAACCAGTTTATTCCTTACACGGATCGGCTGGATTATCTGGCACCGATTGCCAACAATGTGGCTTACGCGTTGAGTGTAGAGAAATTAATGGGGTGGACGCTTCCGCCTCGGGGGCAAGCGATTAGGGTGTTGTGCTGTGAGATTGCGCGAATTTCCTCACATCTGTTGGGGGTGGGATGTTTTGGGATGGATTGCGGTGCGATGACGGTATTTCTCTACACCTTTACGGAGAGAGAAAAGGTCTACAACATGATGGAATTGCTGACGGGGGCGCGCTTTACGACGAGCTACACGCGGGTGGGTGGTCAGACCCGGGATTTGCCGGCGGGATTTCTGCCATTGCTGGAGAATTTTCTCAAAGAATTGCCCCCGGTGATTGACGAGGTGGACAACTTGCTTTCGCGGAACCGAATTTTTGTGGATCGGACGAAAGGGGTGGGGACGATCACTAAAGAGCAAGCGATTGGGTATGGTCTGACGGGGCCAAATTTGCGGGGGTCTGGGGTGGACCACGATTTGAGGAAGAAGCAGCCGTATTTGGGATACGAGCAGTATGACTTCGACATTCCGATTGGGTCGGTGGGCGACGCCTATGATCGGTATTTGGTGAGGATGGAGGAGATGCGGCAGTCGATGCGGATCATTCGTCAGGTCATTGACAGCTTACCTGGTGGGGCGATCAATGTGACGGACGCGAAGAATTTTCCACCTCTGAAGACCACGGTAATGACGAAAATGGAGGAGTTGATTCATCACTTTATTGTGCATACCGAGGGGTTGGATGCGCCTGCTGGGGAGGTCTATTTTGGGCATGAGAATCCCAAGGGAGAACTAGGATTTTATATTAACAGCAAGGGTGGAGGAACGCCCTATCGGCTGAAGATTCGGAGTCCGTCGTTTGTCAATTTGAGCATTCTTCCGAAGATTTTGCCTGGGCACATGATTAGCGATGTTGTGGCGATTTTGGGGTCGCTCGATTTCGTGATGGGGGAGTGCGACCGCTAGGCTGGGGGAGATTTTTGCGAGGTTACGGCGGCAATGGCTTCGCGTAGTTTGTTGAGGTTGAAAGGCTTACTGACGATCATGTCGAAGTAGGGAGGCAGATTGTCATTGATCTTCATGAGTTCGCCAAAGCCAGTGAGTAAAATGATTGGCTGATGGGGGTGCGACTTTTTGATTGCGGTGGCGACATCGTCGCCGCTGAGACCGTCCATCGCGCGATCGGTCATGACGACATCGAATTCGCCGGCGAAGAATTTGGTGAGGCCGTCTTGCCCACTGGAGGCGGCGGTTATTTGGTGGTGATCGATGGCGAGGTAGACGCCGAGGACTTCGCGGACTAAGTCGTCGTCATCGATGATGAGAATGCGGAGTTGGGGCATGTTGGGGGCGGTGGTAGTGGTGGCGGCGATGGCGG
>JBAWZW010000155.1:0-6323 GCA_037142835.1 Verrucomicrobiota bacterium | reverse complement strand
CTAGGGTTTTGTGCCGAAGCAGTAGACTGTGCCGTCTTCGGAACCGATGACAATGCAGTCATTGGCAACGGCAGGGGAGGCGGTGAGGGGGGCGCCGATTTCGTAGGACCAGAGTTCTTTGCCGGTGGTGAGATCGACGCAGTAAAGGCGGCCATCGGCGGAGCCGACGACGATTCCATTGCCGCACACGACGGGAGAGCTTTCGATTTCTCCTCGGGTTTGGAAAGTCCAGACTCCCTTGCCTGTGGAGCGGTCGATGCAGTGGAGGCGTTTGTCGCGGCCGCCGAGAATCACCCGATCGGCGGTGAGAGCGGCGGAGGAGAAGTAGGGGAAATTGCGGTCGCGATACTTCCAGAGGACGGCGGCGGTTTTGGGGTTGAACGCGAGGACGAAGTTTCCGTAGTTGCCGACATAGCCGAGGCCATCGGCGGTGGCGACGGAGGAGGCGATGTAGGCGTCGGTCTCGATTTGGCGAAGTTCTTTGCCGTCAGCGAGTTGGAGGATATGGATAGCGCTATCGCAGCCACCGAAGATGATTTCGCCGTTGGGGGTGACGGCGGGGGTTCCGTTGATGAAATTGTTGGTGGGGTGTTTCCAGACGAGTTTGCCGGTGGTGGCATCGACGCAGTGGAGGTTGGCGTCGTAACTACCGACGAGAATCCACTGGTTATCGGCTTGGGGATTTTTAGCGTGATTGGCGCCACCGAGAATTTTGTCATCGGTTTGATACTTCCAGAGGAGGGCACCGGTTTCGGCGTGGAGAGAGTAGAGGAAGGAATCGGAGGAGCCGACGAACACGGATTGGCCGAGGACGAGCGGGGTGGCTTCGATGGCGGCGGCGGATTTGAAGGACCAGAGTTCTTTGCCTGAGGCGAGATCGAGGGCGTGGAGTTTGCCTGAATCGTCGCCAAAAAAGACGCGTCCTTGGGCGATGGCGGCGGCACCTTTGACGGGTTTATCGCTTTTGAACTGCCAGAGAATCCGGGGTTTTGGGGGAGTGGGGATGGAGGCGACGCCTTGGAGTTGGGGGTCGCCACGGTGCATGGGCCAATCGGCGGCTGGGGAAGTGGGAGAGAGAAGGAGGAGGAGGAGGGCGAAGAGTGGGGCGAGGAGGGAAGGGGAGGAGGGGAATGGAGTGGTGGGTGAGATCATAAGCCGAAAGCGGAAGCGTAGAGAATTTCGAAGTCTGGGGCGGTGATGGGTCGTGGGTTGAAGGAAGCGGTCCATTGTTTTGCGGCATCGGCGGCGAGTTTGGGGAGGAGATCTGGGTGGGGGTGAAAGCGGGCGAGATCTTTGGTGAGGCCGAGGACATCGAAGAGGATTTCGAGTTCGGAGATGAGATGGTTTACGTCTTCGAGGCCAGCGAGTTGGGCGAGTTCGAGGTAGAGATTGTGGGCGGCGGGATCGCGAGAATTAAAGTCGACGATCCGGGGGAGCATGAGGCCGACGGCCTTTCCGTGGATCATTCCGAGGGTGGCGGTGAGGGGATTGGCGGCGGCGTGGGCGGCCCCGAGCATCGAGTTTTCGATTGCGGTGCCAGCGAAGGCCGCCCCGATCTGCATGGAGCTACGGGCGGTGAGATCGTAGGGATCGAGGAGGACGGATTCGAGGGAGGAGAAGCAGAGGCGGAAAGCTTCGCGAGAATAGAGAGCGGAGATGGGGTTCCGGGGTTTGGTGACGGCGGTTTCTACGGCGTGAGCGATGGCATCGATGCCAGTGCAGGCGGAGACTTGGAGTGGTTGGGAGAAAGTGAGGAGGGGGTCGAGGATGGCGATTTTAGCGGCGGCTTTGGGATCGCCACAGGCCATTTTTTGGTGAGTGGATTCGTCGGAGATGAGGGCAAAGCTTTGGCATTCGCTGCCCGTGCCGGCGGTGGTGGGAACGGCGATGAGTGGGAGCATGGGGTATTTCGCCTTCCCGACGCCCCAGTAGTCTTTGATTTCGCCGCCATTGGTGAGGATGAAATTGGTGGCTTTGGCGGTATCGATGCTACTGCCGCCGCCGAGGCCGATGATGGAGTCGATTTGGGCATGGCGGGCGACTTCCACGCAGAGGGCGACATCGAGAGTCGTGGGATTTTCGCGAACGGCATCGAAGATCACGACATCGAGGCCGGCGGCTTTGAGGGATTCGGCGGCCCTGGCGGGGTGACCGGCGGCGGAGACGCCGTGATCGGTGACGAGGAGGACGCGTTTGCCTTGGAGTTCACGGGTGAGGTGTCCGATTTGGTCGAGAGAATCGGCACCGAAGACGAGGCGAGTGCGTGGGTGGGAATCAAATGAAGGGATTTGATTCATGGTTGATGCATGGGATGGTAAGGGATTGGGGTGGAGCGATTAAGACCAACCGTGTTCGATGGAGCGGCGTTTGTAGAGGAACTCGAACATGTTTCCTTCGTGGGGTTGATCCCAGGAAATTTTCATGGTGGAGATGGGGCCGAGATTGAGGCGTTCGATGAGGGAAGAGTTGAGGAGAGCGGCGGTGAAGGTGGGATCTTTGGTGATGGCGGTGACGACGAGGGAGGGTCCAATTTTTTCGAGCATTTGGGATTGGTCGACTTGGATGACGGAAGCGTAAGGGCAGAGGAATTCGCGATTGGCGAGAGGGTGATCGAAAGAGGAGCAGAGGACGATGGTGGGGCGGAGGTAGACGCCGCCGTGGAGTTCGACTTTTCTGGGGCCTTGGCGGAAGGAGGCGGTGAGGTCTTGGGCGCCGGGGGTGGCGAGATCGCGTTCGATGGCGTCGCTGATGAAATCAGCCATTTTGGGGTTAGCGAAGCCGCTGAGTTGGGCGAGTTCGTCTTCTGGAGGGAGCGGGGTGATGGGGCCGAGTTTTTTGGCGAGGGCGGTGGCGATTTCGGCGGCGTATTTGGGGACGACCACCGCGCTGGCATTGACGCAGGAGCGTCCGCCGTTATCGGCGATGGAAGCGGCGATGACATCGATGAAGTCGGGCCAGTTTTCGATTTGATCGTTTCCGATGAGGATTTTGCTGAAGCCTGGACCGTGGACGGAGAAGCGAGGATTATCGCGGTATTGGGCGACCGTATTGGCGTCGCCGAAGATGAGAGCGCGGCCACAGATTTTCATGATTTCGGCGGAGCCTTCGTGATCAGTGGGGTAGAAGCCGAAAGCTTGTGGTGGGGCACCGGCGGCGATGAAGGATTGGATGAGGCGGTAAGGGGTCCAGGGTTCTTCGCGGCCGGGTTTAATGATCACGGGGGTTTTGAGGGCGATGGCGGGGAGCCAGAGGGAATTGACGGCTGGGGAGTTGCTGGGCATGACGAGGCCGAGCGCGTTGGTGGTGGGGTAGTAGGAGACGGCGGCGCCTGATTGGGTGCCGTAGCCGCGGTCGAGGACATCGAGTGGGAGACCTCTGGTGAGGCCATTGATGACTTCGCGGACATGGGTGAGGGCGTAATGGATTTTCGCCATATTGCGTTTGACCATGATGTGGGGGAGTCCGCTGGTGGCGCTGAGAGTTTGGATATAATCTTCGGAGGACTGGGAGTGGCCTTGGTCGCCGAAAGGGAGGGATTGATGGAGAAAGAAATCGGCGGCTTTGGCGGAGATCTCGATGAGGGCATCGGTGGAGAAAGATTGGAGGAGGGCGCGAGCTTCGCCGATGCGGCGGAGATCTTTGCGAAGGATGGCGGCGCTGACTTGGGAGATGGAGGCGAGTTTTTCGTGGGAGCGATGATTGAGGAGATCGAGGGTTTCGAGACTGGAGTAGGGTTGGCCGAGGCGAATCGCAGGAAGGTGAGGAAGATTAGACATGAAGATGGAAAGGGATACGAATGAAGTGGAGCGGAGGTTTTATGGTTCTGGGAGGGGATAGAGGCAACGGGAATTTTTCGGGAGTGCAGTGGGGAAAAATGGGGGAGGGAGAGTGGGGGTGAAGAACTCGTGGGATCAGCGATCTGAGGGAGGTGACTGGCGGTGTCACTTTGGGGAGTGGCTAGGATTTTTTGGGGATGATGGGGAGGGAAGAATCGGGGGTATTATCGAGGCGTTGGAAGTGGAGGCATTCGACGCGGCGCCCATCGGTTTGGGTGATAGTGACGACGTAGTCTTCGATGCGAACTTGTTCACCTTGTTTGGGGAGTTGGCCATTGAGATGAGTGACATAACCACCGATCGTGCTGACATCGGCGCTTTCGAGTTCGAGATTCGCGAGGTCGCGAAGTTCGTAGAGGCCGACGCCACCTTGGACGGTGAACTCGTTGGGGTTGAGGCGTTTGAACTCGGGATTATCGGCATCGAATTCGTCATGGATTTCGCCGACGAGTTCTTCGAGGACGTTATCGAGAGTGACGACGCCGACCGTGCCCCCGAATTCATCGACGACGAGGCCGAGGTGGGCGTGTCGGGCGAGGAAAAAGGTGAGGAGTTTTTCGAGGGGCATCATTTCTGGGACGGGGAGAATATCGCGACGAATGCTGAGCATATCGGCCTCGGGCTGGCGGAGGAGTTTGAGGAGATCTTTGATGTGAACGATGCCGACCGTGTTATCGAGGTGACCATCGCAGAGGGGGAAGCGGGTGTGTCGGGAGTCGATGGCGCGTTGGAGATTTTCTTCGAAGGAGTCTTCGGTGTTGAGGAAAGTGACTTCGCCGCGAGGGGTGGTGATATCGCGGACGACGCGATCTGCCATATCGAGAGCGTTGATGAGGATGGACTTACCGAGTGGGGAGACTTCTTCGGCGCGTTCGCTTTCGGCGAGGATGACGCGGAGTTCTTCTTCGCTGTGGGCGAGATCGTGTTCGCTGACTGGTTGGATGCGGAAGAGGGAGCGGACGAGCCAATTGGAGACGGCATTGAGGAACCAGATGGCTGGCCGGAGGAGGGTGTAGAAAAGGCTGAGAGGGCGAGAGATCCAGAGGGTGGAGGGGACGGGTTTGCGGATGGCGAGGATTTTGGGGGCTTGTTCGCCGAGGGTGATGTGGAGGGTGGTGATGGTGGAGAAAGCGATTGCGAAAGTGGCGTATTGGATAACGGTTGGGGAGGTGATGCCGATTTTGAGGAAAAACGGTTGGAGCATTTGGGCGAGGAAAGGTTCGCCGATCCAGCCGAGGCCGAGGCTGGCGAGGGTGATTCCGAGTTGGCAGGCGGAGAGGTAGGCCTCGAGATTTTGGGTGAGATGATGGGCGAGGGCGGCGGTGGAGTTACCGTCTTCGGCCATGGACTCGAGTTGGGAGGAGCGGACTTTAACGAGGGCGAATTCGGCGGCGACGAAGAAGCCGTTGAGGAAGACGAGGGCGAGGATCGCGGAGAGTTTGAGGGCGATGGTGCCGGGGTCTTCCCACTGGGTGGAGGAAGAGGTTCCGTTGGCGATGAGGAGAACGTTGATGAACGAGAGGATCATCGGGCCGTAGAAACGAAAAGAGCCGCGGGTGGTGACACCCGCGACTCAAAGTTGTTTAGAAGAGGATTAGTTACCAGCTGGATTTGGTCACTCCGGGAATCATTCCATGGGAAGCGAGTTCGCGGAAAGTGATCCGGGAGAGTTTGAAGCGACGGATGAAAGCGCGTTTCCGGCCCGTCACTTGGCAGCGGCGGCTGAGGCGCGCGGCGCAGGCGTTACGTGGGAGTTGGGAAAGAGCGATGTAGTCCCCCTTCGCCTTGAGTTCGGCGCGGATGGTTGCGTACTTTGCTACGGTTGCGGATTTGCGTTTTTCTCGTTCGAGCCAGCAGGTTTTTGCCATAAGTTTTAGGGGGGAGAAAGTAACAAGGAGGGAAGGGAATGCAAAGAGTTTTTTGGATTTTTTTGAGGGTGGAGAAAATGAGGGTGGTCTAATGGGGGTGAGATTGGTTATGGGTGGGAGATGAGCGATTTTATTGCACCGAGGAGTGGGTCACCAGTGGTGACGAGTGAGGATGATCGGTTGTGGGGGATGCTGGCGCATTTGAGTGCGTTTTCGATGTATTTCACGGGGATTGGGCATTTATTGGGGCCATTGATTGTGTGGTTGGCGAAGAAGGAAAACAGTCCATTTGTGGCGGATCAGGCGAAGGAGGCGTTAAACTTTCAGATCTCGATTTCGATTTACGGGATTGTGGCTGGGTTACTTTGTTTTGTGCTGATTGGGTTTCCTATTTTGGCGGCGCTAGTGCCTTTCCAATTTGTCTTTATGATCGTTGCGGGGATTAAGGCGAAGGATGGGGTGGTCTATCGGTATCCGTTGACCTTGCGGTTTTTGTGAAGTTTTAAGTCATTGGAGATGCCTGAGTTAGCGGAAGTTGAGTCTTATCGGAAGCGTTGGGATTGTGGGGTGGGGGAGAAGGTGAAGCTTCACGCCAACCTAGCCCGTTGGGAGGAGGCCT
>JBAWZW010000154.1:0-6330 GCA_037142835.1 Verrucomicrobiota bacterium | reverse complement strand
CCCCCACCGATTCCCCACCCAATTCACCACTCTCCTTTGACTCCGTCGCCAAAACCTGGGGCTTCGAATTTGCCACTTTTCCTCACCCCAAAAAATCTTCGACCCTCCTCGCCAAAACCCCAGATTCCTCCTCACCTCTCGAACCCCAAATCCCTTGGCACTCCTTGCTCTACTTCAAAAATCTCTCCCCAGAATGGACGGTCCTCTACCGCGCCAATCGCCAACCCGTAGTCATCGAACGCTCCCTCAACTCCGGTTCCGTAATCCTCGCCTCCGACTCCTTCTTCCTCAGCAATCAAGCCCTCCGCGAAAGTCATCACCCCCAACTTCTTGCCCGGATTTTTAACGGTCCACCCCAAATCATTTTCGACGAAGATCACCTCGGAATCACCGACCAACCCGGCGTCGCTTCCCTGATCCGAAACTACGGACTCACCTCCACCATCGGCGCCCTCCTGCTCCTCACCCTCCTCTTCGTTTGGAAGCAGTCCACCCACTTCATCCCCCCACGCCACGACCTCAGCCAACTCAACCATCGCGTCGATGGAAAAGACGCCACCGCTGGCTTCGCTCAACTCCTCCGACGCACCATCAAACCCAACGATCTTCTCCCCGTCGCTTTCGCCGAATGGCGGAAATCAGGCATCCATCGCCCCGCCGAACTCGCTCAGGCAGAAGAGATTTTGCAAAGCGAACAAGCTCAATCCCCACGCCAACGCCAACCCGTTGCCACTTACCAATCCATCGCCCACTCGCTCTCTCGCAAACCCTGACCTTCTCCACTCCTTATGATCACAGATTCCCAACCCATCCAAGATGTCCTCACCCGCGCCCGTGCTGAAGTCAGTAAGGTGATCATCGGCCAAGATCGCGTCGTCGATCTCGCCCTCATCGCCATCTTCACCGGCCATCACGCCCTCATCGAAGGCGTCCCAGGTGTCGCCAAAACCCTCCTCGTTCGCACCCTCGCCCAAGTCCTCGGCTGCGCCTTCAATCGTATCCAATTTACCCCAGATCTCATGCCCGCAGATATCACCGGCACAAGCGTTTTTAACCTCCAATCCAATCAGTTCACCCTCATCAAAGGCCCCGTCTTCACCGCCTTCCTTCTCGCCGACGAAATCAATCGCGCCCCAGCCAAAACCCAGTCCGCTCTCCTCCAGGCAATGCAGGAACGAAAGGTCACCATTGATCGCGATACCCACGATCTCCCCCCCGAATTCACCGTTTTCGCTACCCAAAACCCCGCCGAAAATGAAGGGACGTATCCCCTCCCCGAAGCCCAAAAAGATCGCTTCATGCTCAAAATTACCATGACCACCCCAGATCGCCCCAGCGAACTCACCCTCGCCCACCGCATGCTCGGTTCCCATTCCCCAGAAGCCGACCTCGCCGCCGGCGATGTCCTCCCCGTGATCTCCCCCAATGATCTCGCTCAACTCCGCCACGCCCTCCATCTCGTCACCGTTCGCGACGAACTCGTCACCTACATCGTCGATCTCGTCCGTGCCACCCGTGATCACCACTCCGTCCTCGTCGGCGCTGGCCCCCGCGCCACCCAATCCCTCCTCCTCGCCAGTCGCGCCAATGCCGCGATCTCCGGTCGCGACTTCGTCACCCCAGATGATGTCAAAGCAATGGCCGAACCCGTCATCGGTCACCGCATTGTCCTCCGCCCCGAATTCGAAATCGAAGGCGTCACCATCACCGAAGTCATCGAGAAAATCTTCGAGCAAGTCACCATCCCCAGATAAAATTCACCCAGCCACCGCGCTTTCCATGATCGTCCCCACCTCAAGACTCCTCTTCTGGTTCTCTATTCTGGTCCTCCCCAGCGTCACTCTCGCCTCCACCCTCCACGCTTCTCACCCAGTTCTCGCCGCCTGCGCCTCCCTCTTGGTCATTGCCTTCACCCTCCTCGTCTGCTCCGACGCATCGGCTATCCTCCTCCGCCAAAGTGACTTCAAAATTCAAACTCCCCCATTGGTTCGCCTCCAAAAAGATCGCCCAGGGGTGATCCCTATTCGCATCACCTCCAATTCTCCAACCTCCACAACTCTCCGCCTCGGCCTCGCCTTCCCCGACGAAATCATCTCGGAATCCGACGACATCCGCGTCTCGCTCCCCTCCCATACCCCCTCCTCCCAGTTCGATTGGACAGTCACCCCCAACCGCCGCGGCCAGTATTTTCTCCAGAAAATTTACCTCGAATCATCATCCCCCTTTCGCTTCTGGGTTCGCCGCTCCCACCAACTCGCCCCAACCGAAATTCGCGTCTATCCCGATCTTTTTGCCGAACGTAAAAACGTCGCCGCCGTCTTCCTCAAACGCGGTACCCTCGGAACCCACTCCCGTCGCACCATCGGCCAAGGCCGAGACTTCGAAAAACTTCGCGAATATCTCCCCGGCGACAGCTATGACGAAATTCACTGGAAAGCCTCCGCCAAACGAGGACACCCCGTCACCAAAGTCTTCCAAGTCGAACGCACCCAAGAAGTCTATGTCGTGGTCGATGCCTCCCGACTCAGCGCCCGCTCGGTTGTCACTGAAAATGGCACAACCACTGCCCTCGAACGCTCAGTAGTCGCCTCACTCATCCTCGCCCTCGCCGCCGAACAACAAGGCGATCTCTTCGGTCTCGTCACTTTTAGTGACCGCGTCCATAGCTTCGTCCGCGCCAAACGCGGCCAAGCTCACTACAACGCCTGCAAAGATCAACTCTATACCCTTCACCCACAAGATGTTACGCCAGACTTCGAAGAACTCACTATCTTCCTCCGTCAAAATCTCCGCAAGCGCGCCCTCATCATTTTTCTCACCGCTCTCGATGACCCCGTCCTCGCCGAAAATTTCCTCAAAGCCAGCGCCCTCCTCTGCCGACAACACCTCCTCATCGTCAATATGCTCCAACCCCCCAACGCTCACCCCCTCTTCTCCACCCCCATCGAGGAGTTCGACCAAATCTATGCCCATCTCGGAGGCCATCTCCAATGGAATAGCCTCCGCGAACTCGCCAAAAAATTTCAACGCCAAGGAATTCGCTTCGCTCAACTCGACCCCTCCCGACTCCCTGCTCAAATCATCGCTCAACACGCCGATGTCAAACAACGCCAACTCCTCTGACCGATGATCATTGACCTCCCTCGATTCCTCGCCACCGAACAACCTTTCTGGGCGGAACTCGAAAAAATTCTCGATCGCCTCCAATCCCACTCCCGAGAACCGCTCCCACTCGAAGACGCCAAACGCTTCCACTTTCTCTACCAAAAAGTCTCCGCCGATCTCGGTCGCATCACCACTTTCGCCTCCGAACCCGCTCTCCGATCTTACCTCGAAGCCCTCACCGCTCGGGCCTACAGCGAAATCCACGAGACCCGCTCCTCAAATACCCGGTTCCGTCCCTTCCACTGGTTCTTTCGCGAATTCCCCCGCGTCTTCCGCAAACATCGCCACGCCTTTTATCTCTCTCTCATCATCACTCTCATCGGTTGCCTCTTCGGCGGTCTCGCCACGCTTCTCGATCCAGAGGCCAAGTCCGTCATCCTCCCCGAAATGTTTAGCCCCCTCCTCTCCGACCCCTCCGAACGCGTCGCCATGGAAGAGAAAACCAGCGGGGGCACCTCTTCAGGCGAGCACTCGGTCTTCGCCTCCGAACTGATGGTCAATAATATCAGTGTCTCCATCAAAGCACTCGCCTTCGGCATGACCTACGCCTTCGGCACGATTATTCTCCTCTTTTACAACGGCGTCATCCTCGGCCTCGTCGCTCTCGATTACATCCGCGCAGGCCAAACGATTTTTCTCCTCGGCTGGCTCCTCCCCCACGGCGTCATCGAAATCCCCGCCATCCTCATCGCCGGCCAAGGCGGCCTCGCCCTCGGCCAAACTCTCATCGGTCGCGGCGACCGTACCCCACTCACCACCAGACTCCGCACCCTCGGCCCCGACCTCACCACCCTCATCGGTGGCGTCGCCGTCCTGCTCGTCTGGGCTGGTTTGATCGAGTCTTTCTTCTCCCAATATCACTCCCCAGTCATCCCTTATTCCCTGAAAATTTCCTTCGGCTTTATCGAACTCATTTGCCTCATCTGCCTCCTCTGCTCCGGCACAGAAAAAGCCCCAACTAACTCCACCCCAATCGTCGACAAATCAACCCCGTGAACTCCCAACTCCACATCCATACCCCAGAAGGCATCACTTTCTCTTACTCCCTCGCCGGACCCGTCTCCCGATCAATCGCTTGGAGCGTCGATCTCGCCGTCATCATCATCATCACCCTCTCTCTCAAATTCCTCTTTGCTCATTTCGGTCTGCTCGGCGCCGCTCTCTCCGCTTTGACTTTTTTTGTCATCTCCATCACTTACGGCATCGCCACCGAATGGGCCTGGCGCGGCCAAACCCTCGGGAAAAAAATCACCCGCCTCCGCGTCATGGATGCCCAAGGTCTTCGCCTCCAAATCAATCAAATCTTCATCCGCAATCTTCTCCGATCCGTCGATTTTCTCCCCGGTTTCTACCTCGTCGGCGGCCTCTCTCTCCTCTTCTCCCGTCACTGCCAACGCCTCGGTGATCTCGCCGCCAATACCGTGGTCGTCCACGTCCCCCAATCCACCGAACCCGATCTCAGTCAGGTTCTCTCCGAAAAATTTAACTCCCTCAATCAGTTTCCCCAATACGTCGCCAGACTCCGCCAACGCACCTCCCCAGACCATTCTCGCCTCGCTCTCCAATCAATTATTCGCCGAGAATCCCTCGACCCAGATGCCCGGGTTCGCCTCTTCTCCGATCTCGCCCACTTCTTCAAATCTCTCGTCCCCTTCCCTCCAGAAGCCACCGAGTCCATGCCCGACGAACAATATATTCGCAACCTCGTCGATCTCCTCTACCGACCACGCTCCTCCGCCCAACCACTCGCCCCACGCCCACGATAACCGCCCACACCCCCTTCCCTCACTCGGCATCGGCGATCAATGTCCCGATTGCAGTTCCTTGATCATCTTATCAAAAATCTCCGCCATCTCCCCCCGATCGCGTTGCTGCTCACTCAGCTTCCGTTGGAAATAATCATAGGTCATCCGCGGCTGGGCCGCGATCACATCCGCCCGACAAGTCGACCGCAAAAATCCCAAAAAATTTTGGTCAACGGCCGTGGCGTCTCTCTCACTCATCTTCTTCCGCTTGTCTCTTTCCCACTGATCAATCCGCATCCGAATCGCTGGGTTCGTGTGCGCACCACTATCCACCCGCCCCTTCCTCGAAACATCCACCAGAAACTTCCCCAAATCTTCCGTCAATTTCTCCACAACACCAATCTCCCCTGCCTGAGCATAAAAAGGACCCCAAACCACTGGCTGCCAAACTTTTACACTGTCCACTCGATAGCCAAACCGACGAACAACCGGCTGGTAAAATTCCCGATGCGTCGCCGCATCCACTCTTTTAATTGTCAAATAAGTCGCCACCCCAATCACCTGCCCCGTCTTCAAATGAATAATCGGACTCCCACTGTTCCCATTCAAAAATGGCGCATCCACCTCAACCAACTGCGGCCCAATCCCCACCAAATGACCCCGAATCAAATTCACCACCCCGCCACCCTCCGCGTTCCCCAATACCACGACGTCATCTCCAATGGCCACTTTTCGATCCACTTCTAACATCACCTCCAACGGCTTCCCCCCACCCGCCACCCCAATCCGAAAAAGATCGTGACCTACCGCAATCGATGGCCTCTCCACTTTGATCTGCACCCCATCCAATGTCGTAAATCCCGCACCCTTAATCCCTGCCACCACATGCGCATTCGTGAATAGAAAATTCTCCCCACCGAGCGACGCCACAAACCCACTCCCCGAACCTTCCAACCCGCGCACCATCACCAAATTACTCCGATGCAACTGCACCAACCCCGCCGCCCCCAACTCCTCTCCACACAACTCTCCCACCACCATCAAACTCCATAGAAAAAGGAACCAAGTCTTCATCGTTAAAAACCTGCCACGACACCACTTCACTTCGGCCATCGTGACCTGCGCGGGTATCCTAACCCCACCACCCCATGAAGCGAAAGCTCAATGCTCTTCCACCCAAAACTTTATTCCATTCCCCAACCAACTTTTCGAGCGCCTGAAAAAATCTCTTCTTCCCTTTTCCAAGGCTTGACACCCCCAATCCATTAGCCCATAAATCTCCTTCCACAATACCAACACCAGCGGGAACCAAAATTCCCGACCAAGTGATGGTTGTGATCAAGGACTTACTTGATGGCTGGATAGCTCAGTTGGTAGAGCAGAGGACTGAAAATCCTCGTGTCGCCGGTTCGATTCCGGC
>JBAWZW010000153.1:0-6416 GCA_037142835.1 Verrucomicrobiota bacterium | reverse complement strand
CACCCACCCTCTCCCAAAACATCCACCAAAAAATGCGCCGATTGTCATCACCCCACCTAACCCCACTTCCCCCCCTTTTCACGAAAAAATCTTTCCCAATTTCCTCTTCTCCCACACAACTGAACAACTTCACCTCACCTTTGTCTGAATCGCCTCCAATGACTTCCGCTCACCTCATCCTCACCCTCACCGCTTGCACCGCCGGCGCCCTCTCCACTCTCCTCCCCTCCACCGCCCACGCCGCCGATCCCGCCCCCACTCCTCCACCTCGCGTGGTCATCAAACCCATCCAGTTCGTCGAATACGATCTCCCCAACGGTCTCCATGTCATCCTCCACGAAAATCACTCCGCCCCAGTCGTTTCCACTTACGTCCTCTATCACGTCGGGAGCAAAAATGAACGCCCCAATCGCACGGGCTTCGCTCACTTCTTCGAACATCTCATGTTCGAAGGCACCGCCAATATCCCCAGAAGCACCATCGATAAACTCATCTCCGGCGCCGGCGGCAATCTCAACGCCAGCACTTCCTTCGACCAAACCGACTACTACTTCAATCTCCCCAGCAACCAACTCAAACTCGGCCTCTGGATCGAAAGCGAACGCATGCTCCACGCCCAAATCGACCCCGTCGGCGTCGAAACCCAACGCAAAGTCGTCAAAGAAGAAAAACGCCGGAGCTACGACAACCGCCCCTACGGCTCCCTCTTCGAAGAATTAGCCAAACTCGTCTTCAAAGATACCCCCTACTCCTGGGTCCCCATCGGCTCCGCCCAATACATCGACGAAGCCACCATCGAAGAGTTCCGCGACTTCTACAAAACTTTCTACATCCCCAATAACGCCACCCTCGCCATCGCTGGCGATTTCGAACTCGAAACCACCAAAAAACTCGTCGCCGATTACTTCGGCTCCATCCCCGCTGGCCCAGCCATCGTCCGCCCAACGGTCAACCTCACCCCCCAAACCGCCCCCGTCACCCGCGATATCCTCAAGGCCAATACCCCTCTCCCAGCCACCCTCCACGCTTGGCCCGCTTGCCCAGAAACTCACCCCGATAGCTACGCCCTCGAACTCCTCGGCAATATCCTCAGCACCGGCCGCAGCTCCCGCCTCTACAAACGCCTCGTCGAAAAAGAACAAGCCGCCCTCGGCGTCGAGGTCTTCCCTTTCCTCCTCGAAAAAGCCGGCATGCTCGGCGTCCACGCCACCGGCCAACAAGGCGTCTCCCTCGATCGCCTCGATTCCCTGATCGATGAAGAAGTCGAACGCGTCAAAAAAGAGGGCGTCACCGAAGAAGAATTCCAAAAAGCTCGCAACCAACAAGAATCCGCCTTCGCCAGTAGCTTCGGCACCATGAGCACCCGCGCCAAAAATCTCGCCCGCTATCACCTCTTCCACGGCAACACCAATCTCATCAACACCGAACTCGATCGCTACCTCGCCGTCCAACGCGCCGACCTCCAACGCGTCGCCAACCAATACCTCACCCCTCAAGCCAAAAATACCCTCCGCTTTCCCGTCCCCACTTCCCCCAAAAAGTAAGCCAACCCCTTCCACCTCAACCGATCACAACTCTTTCAACCCCAATGATCTCTCCACTCTCCTCTCCTCTTCGCCCCGCTTCGCTCCTCCTCCTCAGCCTCCTCTCCTCCCCTCTCGCCTTCGCCGAAATCGATCGCACCCAAAAACCCCTCCCCGATCCCGCTCCCGCGATCTCTTTCCCCGATTTCCAAACCGAAACCCTCCCCAATGGCCTCAAAGTCTTCATCATCGAAGACGATCGCCAACCCACCATCGCCGTCCGGCTCATCATCAAAACGGGCTCGCTCCTCGGAAAAAATGGCACGGCCGATTTCGTCGCCGATTTACTCAATCGCGGCACCCCAACCCGCGACGCCGCCAGCTTCGCCCTCGAAACCGATTCCATCGGCATGGCCCTCCAAGCCTCCGCGGGGCCCGATTCCATCAGCGTCTTCGCCTCCGGTCTCACCAAATACACCGGAAAAATTCTCGATCTCCTCACCGATGCCGCTTTCCACGCCGCTTTCCCCGCCGATCAATTCGCCAAACTCCAACGCCAAACCCTCTCCGCCCTCGAAGAAGAACGCCAACAGCCCGCCAAACTCGCCGCCAAACTCGCCGCCAAAGTCATCTACGGCTCCCATCCCTATGGCGATTACCTCACCCCAGCGGCTCTCCAATCCCTTACCAGAGAAGACCTAATCGCTTTTCACCAAACCTATTTCGTCCCCAATAACGCCACTCTCGCCATCGTCGGCGATGTCAAATCCGCCCTCATCCTCCCCGAAATCCTTCGCGCTTTCGGACAGTGGAAACCTCGGGACATCCCCATGGTCAAAATGGCCGCTCCACCCACCCTCAATGGCCTCTCCATTCATCTCCTCGATCGCCCAGGCTCGGTCCAATCCAATATCATCATCGCCCAACCAGGCCCCTCACGCTCCAACCCTGATACCGCCGAACTCAATGTCCTCAACGCCACCCTCGGCGGCGGGTTCAGTGGCCGACTCTTCCAAAATCTTCGCGAAAAACACGGCTGGACTTACGGCGCCTCCTCCGCCTTTAGCATGCTCAAACACGGGGGCGCTTTCCTCGCCAACACCGAAACCAGAAACGAAGTCACCGCTCCCGCTATCGAGGAAACCCTCAAAGAAATCGCCCGCCTCAGCCTCGAAACCGCCAGCGAAAAAGAAATCAATCTCCAACGCCAATACAATGTCGGCAATTACCTCCTCAGCCTCGAAAGCACCGCCCGCAACGCCCAACGCGTCCAAGACATTGATCTCTATCAACTTCCCGCTGATTACTACAAAAATTACGCCCGCAAAATGTCCGCCACCACCCCCGAGCAAGTCCAATCCCTCGCCAAAAAATATCTCTCCACCGAAAACCTCGCCATCATCGTCGTCGGCGAAGCCAAAGACGTCCAACCCGGTCTCGAAAAAATTGGCAAGGTGACCCTCTACAACCAAGACCTCCAGCCCCAGTCTGAATCCGAGTCCAAACCGCAGTCCAAATCCCAGACCAAGCCCCAGTCCAAATAAACTCCCAGCCCCCCACCAACCGCCTCAGTGGTTAAACAAAAATCCCGGCGTGTTCATCAACGCCCACGCTAAATCTTGCACCCCAGTCAGTCGCCGGTTCGCCAGCTGAATCTTCGATTGCTCCGCATCCTGACGCATTCGCACCAGCTTCGCGTCCACCGGCACGACCACATCCTCACTCGGAATCGCCAGCCGACGCTCCAAGATCCCCTTGTCCACCGCTAAAGGCATTTCGCTCTTCGCCAATCCCATCCGCCGCTTGATCAGCTCGGGATCGTGCGCCCTCCAATACTCCGCCAACCCCAACTGCTCCGCCTCACTCCGCAACCCCGACGCCTTCCGCAACGCCTCGGTCACGACCTGCGGATACCCCACCTCCACGGCCGCGGACGTGGTCACCCACAACCGAAATCTCCCCACCGCCATCCCACCCTTCCTCGGCTGATTCATCTCCACCACCACCCGCAACCCCTTCTCGCCCCCCGCCAGCGGCGTCTCCAATCGAAACGCCCCAAAGTGCTCGACCCCAAACTCTTTCCCAATCGCCCACCCGTTATTCTCATCCCCGCGCTTCCCATCAATCGCCTTCTCCACTCCAAAATCTTTCTGACTATAATCCGCCACCGCTCCACCCCACTTCACGACCTTCGGACTCTCGCCCACTTCCCCCACCTTCACCACCAATTCACCCAACACAAAATTCCCATCCTCCACCCCTCTCCCCGGCCCAAAATTCGTCTCCCCTCCCGATGGCAATACCTCCACCCCAATCCCCGTAATCCCCACCACTTTACTCTCCCCAGTCACCACATAATCGGTCGCATTCGGTCGCGCCCCACTCGCCAAAATCGTCCCGTCCGCCTCCAGATTCAAGACCACCCCGCCCGACGCCGATACGCTGACAATCTCCAACGGAATCCATCCCGTATTCGTTCGTGCCACCGGCGCCGTCCGCTCAAATCCCTTTTGCGCCTCCACCAACCCCTTCTCCTCATACTCCTTCACCGCCGCCTTCGCCGCCCCCACCGCCACCAAACGCGCCGCCTCCGCGGCCGCCACCTTCGGCGCCACCTCTGCCTCATACCGCAGCAACTCCGCCTTCGCCACCTCCACTCGCGCCTTCTGCTCCGCCTTCGCCGCCGCCATCACCGGCTCCTGCGCCTTCTCCATCGCCGCCAATTGCCCCAAAATCGCCTCGTGATCCCCATCCAATCGCCCCCAATTCGCCAACACTTTATCCACTTCCTTCCCCACCGCTGGCCGACCCAACACCCGCAAATACATCTCCCCAATCAACTTCCGGTCGTCCGCCTCGTCAGCCACTAATTTGCCCAACTCATTCCCCGCATCCCCAATCGCCTCCGACACCGCCGGCCCTCCCAATAACGCCATCACACTCCCCAACCGCAAATCACTGCTCCGCTCACACTCACACGAACTCTCCCTCGCTGGCCGACCCAAATTCGCCAGAAAACCACTCGGCAAATCCACCGCCGAATCAGGCAACTGCCCCGCCCGCAATCCGCCCGCAAATCGCGACTTCGATCCCACCGCCTTCAACACCGAATCATAGAGCACTTCCGCCGGTAACCGCCTCGCCACCGCATGCGAATAATTCGTCTTGTCATCCACATTCCACTCGTTCGTCCCCAGCCCCAATTGATACGTCCGCGACTGGCAAATCAACCGCAACACATGCTTCGGATCAAACCCGTGCCCCACAAATTCTTTGGTCAAATACTCCAGCAACTCGGGATTACTCGCGGGATTCCCTGCCCGAATATCGTCCAACGGTTCAATCAATCCCGCTCCCATCAAATATCCCCACAACCGATTCACATAACTCGTCGCAAAATATCGGTTCCCAGCCGAGGTCATCCACCCCGCCAACTGCTCCCGACGATTCCCCTTCAATTCCCCCTCCACCGCAAACGGAAACTTCGGCACCACCACCTTGTTCGTCCTCAAATGCGTCACCTCACCCTCCCCCGAATCCGACACAACCTCATAAAGCGGCTTGGCCTTTTCTACATCCGATCCCCCAATCGTCCCCTTGCCACCTGCGGGATCCGCCGCAAATCCTACCTGCGAAAAAAATCCCGAGGTCTCGTAATACTGATCCTGCGTCCACCGCTCAAACGGGTGGTCGTGACACTTGTTACAGTTAAACCGCGTCGCCAAAAATAAATGGGTGGTGTTCTCCATCGTCTCCGCTGGCTCCCGCAAAATCTTCCAATAACTCGCCGCAGGATTCGTCCGGTTCGATCCGCTCGCCGTCAAAATCTTCCGCACAAACGCATCATACGGAGTGTTCGACTCCATCTCTTTCCGAATCCATTCCCGAAACATCCCCGCTCCCTCTTTCCCCAAAAACTTCGAGTTCACTTGCAACAAATCCGCCCACTTATTCGTCAAATGCTCCACATACTCCGCCGACCCCAAAAGCTTCTCAATCAACTCGTTCCGCTTCTCCTGCGTCGGCCTTTTATCCGCCAAAAATCCCTGCACTTCCCCAGAACTCGGCGGCAACCCCGTCAAATCTAACGACACCCGACGCAAAAATTCCGCGTCACTACATAACCCAGAAGGCTCAATCTTCATCCGCTTCCACTTCGCCGCCACCAACTCGTCAATCCGCCCCGCCGTCTCCGGCGCCTTCCACACATACCCCTTCCGATCCCCCATCACCGTCAAAGTCGTCGCCGCATAATTCCCCTCATACCGCGCCAAAAGCGGCGCCTCCCCACGCCTCAAGGTCTCCACCAATCCCCCACCCTCGCTCTTCGCCACATCCATATTGCCACTCTCCAAAAAGGCCTCCGCCGTCACGTCCCGCGTCTTCCCATCACTCAGCGTCGCTACCACCCGCACCTGCTGACGCCCCCCAACCCGCTCCACCACAGGATCCTGCGGACTGAGCTCGATTTTCGTCACCCGCACCCCGCCCAAATCCAGCTTCGCCCCATCCGCAATCCACGCCCGCAAGATCTCATAATACTTCTCCCCCACCTTCATCCGCTGCCCCCCCTCATGCGGCACCCCAGCCGTCGCCTTCAATAACATCAACGAATCATCGGGCGACGCCACATTCAATCGCCTCCCCGCCAAATCATCCTTCAACGCTCGCACATCAAAAAGCGGATCGTATCCTCGCAACGATAACTTAAACCCAAACTTCCCATCCTTCGCCCCATGACACGTCCCCGCGTTACAGCCCATCCGCGTCATCACAGGATTCACATCCCGAATAAAATCCACCGCAGGATTCTCCACCACCCCCGTCACCTCCACCGGAATCACCCGCTTCTGCCCCTCCAACTCCACCCCTAATTCCCCCACCCCATTCCCC
>JBAWZW010000152.1:0-6453 GCA_037142835.1 Verrucomicrobiota bacterium | reverse complement strand
GGATTGGAGTTGGGTTGGTCGGGCTTTGGCAGGGGGAGCGGGTTGGTTTGTTTGACACGATAGATGGCGCCGAGTACTTGGGGTTTAACGAGTTGGGAGGTTGGGCAACAGATTTTATACCAGCCGCCAGTATCGGCGACGAGGAGCGAACCTGATTGGCTGGGGTCTTCGATGACATCGGTGGGGTGGAAGTCGGTTTGGTCGCTGGAGAGGAGATCGCTATCGGTGGTGCGGAAGGTGGCGCCGTCTGGGGTGAGGAGATGG
Organism: Verrucomicrobiota bacterium; assembly: GCA_037142835.1. Lineage (GTDB taxonomy): Bacteria > Verrucomicrobiota > Verrucomicrobiia > Chthoniobacterales > Chthoniobacteraceae > Chthoniobacter. The sequence goes on along the minus strand of JBAWZW010000152.1, from coordinate 6,189 downwards.
CGGGTGACTTTGCGGAGGTTGAAATTGGTGGCGAAAAGATTGTTCTGCCAATCGGCGGGCCAGTGGGAGAGGCGAGCGAATTCGAGGCCGCAGGCGGCGGCGGGTCCGAGCTGGGTCATCACGGGCATGAGGGGGCCGGTGCGTGGGTGGCCTTTGAGGGAGCGATGTTCTTTGCCCCAGACGCCACCGTAGACGGCGTGGAAGATGCCGTCGCGTTTTCCGTTGGCGGGATTTTGGAGGAAAGTGCCACAGAGGAAGCGTTCGCCGGTGGGGGAGAAGACGACATCGACGGGGTTGTCCATGCCGGCGGTGATGACGGGTTCGAAGTCGGAGCCATCGGGGCGCATGCGATAGAGGTGGGAGGCGCTGCTGGTGAAAGTGCGACCATTGCCGAGGGTGTGGTGTTGTTCGGCGAAACCGCCTTTGCACCAATAGATGAAGCCATCGGGACCGGCGTAGGGGCCGTGGAGATCGTTGGCGCAACCGGTGAGGGTTTTGCCATCGAACCAGAGGACGCGTTGGTCGGCCACGCCATCGCCGTCGGTATCGGTGAGTTTCCAGATGTGAGGTGGAGCGGAGACGTAGAGGGAGCCATCGAGCCAGAGCGTGCCTTCTGGGAGCATGATTTTGTCGGCGAAGACCGTGCTTTTGTCGAAGATGCCGTCGCCGTTGGTATCGGTGAGGCGGACGATGCGGTGGGGTTTATCGGCGAGTTGTTTTTCGACCTTCTCGTTGGAGCCTGAGCTATCGCCGACGTAGAGTTCGCCATGGTTGCCGAAAGCCATGGTGATGGGGCGATCGACGAGGGGCGGGGCGGCGACGAGTTCTACGGTGAGGCCATCGGGGAGGGTGAAAGAGTGGAGACCGATTTTGACTTCGGCGGCGTGAGATATGGAGAAACAGAGAAGAGAAAGAGAAAGGAGCCGCATGGGGGAATGAGAATGGAGGGACGGGAGTGGGGCAAGCGGAAATATGTTGGAGAGTCAATCCGCCGGCAGATGGGAGCGCGTTGGGGGGCTGTGGGGACGGGTTAGCGTTCGGCGATGGGGAGGACGGGTTTTCCTTGGGGAGCGCCCGTGTATTGGCTGAGGGGGCGGAAGAGGCGATTATCGGCGAGCTGTTCGAGGATGTGGGCGGTCCAGCCGCTCATCCGAGAGATGGCGAAGATGGGGGTGAAGAGATCGGTGGGGATGCCGAGGGAATAATAGACGGTAGCGCTATAGAAATCGACATTCGCGTTGAGGCCTTTTTGTTCCTTCATGATGGAGGCGATGCGTTCGCTCATTTGGATCCATTTGGCGTCACCGAGTTCATTGCTGAGCTTGATGGCCATGGCTTTGAGGTGGGGGGCGCGAGGGTCGAGGACTTTGTAGACGCGGTGTCCGATGCCCATGATTTTTTTCTTTTGGGCGAGGGCGTCTTCGATCCACTGGTCGACCTGATCGAGGGAGCCGATTTCTTGGAGCATGTGAATGACGCCTTCGTTGGCGCCGCCGTGGAGAGGGCCTTTGAGGGCACCGATGGCGGCGCTGACGGCGGAATACATATCGCTGAGCGTGCTGGCGACGACGCGGCCGGTGAAGGTGCTGGCGTTGAAGCCATGTTCGGCGTGGAGGACGTAGGCGACATCGAGGGTTTGGACGGCTTCGGTGCCTGGTTCTTGGCCGGTCATGAGCCAGAGGAAGTGGGCGGCTTCACCGAGATCTTTGCGGATGGGGGTGAGGGATTGGCCGGTGCGGGAGCGATGAAAATAAGCGGCGATGATGCCGATTTGGGCGACGAGTTTGATGGCAATGGCTTGGCTATCAGACATTTCGAGATCGTGGCGACCGGTGGGGTAGCAGCCGAGCATACTGACGGCGGTGCGCATGATATCGATGGGGGCGGCGGTTTTGGGGGCGGAGACGATGAAATCGATGACGCCTTGGGGGAGCTCACGTTCGGCGCGGAGAGCGGTGGTGAGTTTTTCGAGTTCGCGGGTGGTTGGGAGTCGATTATGCCAGAGGAGATGAACCACTTCTTCGTAGCTGACTTTTCCTGCTAAGTCATTGATATCGTAGCCGCAATAGATGAGTTGGCCGATGTCCCCGCGGACATCGCCGATGCGGGTTTCAGCGGCAATGATGCCTTCGAGTCCTCGTGAAATAACGGCCATGGAATGGATGAGTGAAGAGTTAAGGTTGAGAGTGGAAAGTGAGGTCTGGCAGTGGGGGTGATGTCAGTGGATTAAAAATGAAGAAACCGAGAGAAAATGTACGCCAGTGGAGGATGGTCGCAAGTTTGAAGCGAGGAAAAGTGCGGAAAGCGGGAGCGAGTTGGGGCTCGCGAGCGGTGGAGAGGGTTAGGCTTTGCCCCAATGGCGGAGGAGCGTATCGGCCATGACGGAGGGGGTTTCGGCGATGGCGACGCCGGCGGCTTTGAGGGCGTCGATTTTGCCAGCGGCGGTGCCTTTTCCGCCGGAGACGATGGCGCCTGCGTGGCCCATGCGGCGTCCTGGAGGAGCGGTGGCGCCGGCGATGAAGGCGGCGATGGGTTTTTTGCAATGGGCGGCGATCCAGGCGGCGGCTTCTTCTTCGGCTTCGCCGCCGATTTCGCCGATCATGATGATGGCTTCGGTTTCTGGGTCATCGTTGAACATTTTCAAGACATCGGTGTGATTGGTGCCGTTGACGGGATCGCCCCCGATGCCGACGCAAGTGCTTTGGCCGAAGCCACGAGTGGTCAATTGCCAGACGGCTTCGTAGGTGAGCGTGCCGCTCCTGGAGACGACGCCGACGTTGCCTTTTTTGTGGATGTAGCCTGGGGCGATGCCGATGCGGCAGCCGCCGTGCGAATGGTCGCCCGTGCCTGGGGTGACGATGCCGGGGCAGTTCGGGCCGATCAGGCGGGTCGAGGCACCTTGCATGGCGTATTTGACGCGGATCATGTCATTGACGGGGATGCCTTCGGTGATGGCGACGGCGAGATCGAGGCGGGCATCGACGCATTCGAGGATGGCGTCGGCGGCGAAGGGTGGAGGGACAAAGATGGTGCTGACCGTGGCGCCGGTTTCGCGGGCGGCTTCGGCGACGGTGTCGAAGATGGGGACGCGATGGGAGCCGTGTTCGAAGATTTGGCCACCTTTTCCTGGGGTGACGCCGGCGACGAGTTGGGTGCCGTAGTCGAGGGAGAGGCGAGCGTGGCGGGAGCCGAAGTCACCGGTGATGCCTTGGATGAGGATTCGGGTGGTTGGAGAGACGAGAATAGCCATGAGAGAAGGGTGATCGGAGTGGAGAAAAAGGGTTAAGCGGCTTGGACAGCGGCGACGATTTTTTGGGCGGCATCGGCGAGGTCGTTGGCGGCGATGACGTCGAGGCCACTGGAGGCGAGGGTGGCTTTTCCGTTGTCGACATTATTGCCTTCGAGGCGGACGACGAGGGGGATGGAGAGGCCGGTTTCTTTGGCGGCGGCGAGGATGCCGTGAGCGATGGTATCGCAGTCCATGATTCCGCCGAAGATATTGACGAGGATGCCTTTAACGCGGGGGTCGGTGAGGATAATTTTGAAGGCAGCGGTGACTTGTTCTTTGGTGGCACCGCCGCCGACATCGAGGAAATTTGCGGGGAGACCGCCGGCGTGTTGGATGATGTCCATGGTGGCCATGGCGAGGCCGGCGCCGTTGACGAGGCAGGCGATATTGCCATCGAGCCCGATGTAACTGAGATTGAATTCGGAGGCGGCGACTTCGCGTGGGTCTTCTTCGGAGCGGTCGCGGAGGGCGACGACTTCGGGTTGGCGGTAGAGGGCGTTGTCGTCGAAATTGAATTTGGCGTCGAGGGCGAGGAGATCCCCGTTATTGGTGACGACGAGGGGATTGACTTCGATTTGGGAGCAATCGCGGGCGATGAAGAGTTTAAAGAGAGCGGAGAAGAGTTTGGAGGCGGCGTTAATTTGGGGGCCCTTGAGGCCGAGGTATTTGGCGAGTTTGCGAGTTTGGAAGGGTTGGAGGCCGAGGATGGGGTGGATGGATTCGCGGAAGATTTTTTCTGGGGTGTGTTCGGCGACGTATTCGATGTCCATGCCGCCGGCGGTGCTGGCGATGACGATGGGAGCGCTGGTGGCGCGATCGACGAGAATGGCGAAGTAGAGTTCGCGGGCGATGGTGGCGGGTTCGGCGATGAGGACTTTGGAGACGAGTTTTCCTTCGGGGCCAGTTTGGTGGGTGACGAGGGTTTGGCCGAGCATGGCGGCGGCGAGTTCGCGGACGCGATCGACGGAAGTGGCCATATGGACACCGCCTTGGAAGCCGCTGGTGAAAGTGCCTTTTCCGCGGCCGCCCGCGTGGATTTGGGCTTTGACCATGAACTCTGTGGTGCCGAGGTTAGCGGCGATGTTGGCGGCTTCATCGGGGGTATGGGCGACCGCGCTGCGGGTGGTAGCGACGCCGAATTTTTCGAAGAGTTCGCGGGCTTGATATTCGTGAATGTTCATAAAAAAGTGGCGAGGCAGGAGTGGGATTAACGGAGTAAAGCTGGGTTTAAAAAGTGGTAGATTTGGAGGCTAAAAGGGTGAAGTTTCAGCCGAGAGATTGCGAGGGCACTTTAGTTTTTGGCGAAGTGCACAGTGAAGGAGTATGAAACTGGAATGAGCGAAAACAAAGGAGTTTTTCAGCATGGGCTGAAGATGGAGATTTTCTGCGGAAGGGTGGAGACCCTGTGGGGGTGGAGATTAGTGGCCCGCGCCGACGTATTCGGCGGAGTAGGTATCGAACTGAGCGGTGGAGCCGACGGTGGGGGTGGATTGGACATCGTAGACTTGATTGCCGACGATTTGACCTGACTGGGTGTCCCAGACCATCACGGCTTTTTTTGCTTGGGGGGAAGTGTTTTCGTCTTTGAGGGTATCGACGGCGAGGTAGCGGAGATTTTTTTGTTTGAGGGCGCGTTTTTTTTGAGGGGCGAGAGAGCCGTAGTAGAGGCGGGCGCGTTCTTCGGCGAGGTGGCGTTGGCGTTCGGAGGCTTGATGTTTGGCGATGATGTAAGTGGCGAGGCCGACGGCGGCTCCGGTGGCGGCGCCGATGGCGATGGACTGGCCAACGGAGGCACCGGCGACGCTGGCGATGGAGCCGGCGAGGATGCCGGCGCCGCTTCCGTAGGCGGCGGCATTTTCGCCTGGGGTGAGATTGGCGCAGCTGGAGGCGAAGATGGCGATCGAGGTAGCGATGGCGATTTGGGGAAGGGCTTTATTTTTCACAGGAGGTTTTTAGGTGAAGGGTGATGGTTTTTTCAAGGGATTCTCTGGGAATCAATGAGGGGTGAAGGGGAGATGATATTTTAGGCACCAAGCGGTGGCGCGTTGGTCTCCGGCTTCGGCGGAGCGACGGAACCAGATTTTGGATTCGAGTTCATTTTTGGCGGTACCGAGGCCTTCGTTGAGACATTGGGCGAAGTTAAACATGGAGGGTGGATCATCGGCGCGGGCTCCTTTTTCGAAGAGTTCGGCGGCTTTTTTGGGGTTGGGGGCAGGGACGCCGCGGCCTGTCATGTAGAGGACGCCGAGATTGCCGATGCTGGCGGGGTTGCCGCGGTCGGCGGCTTGGGTGAAGAGGCGGAAGGCTTCGTCGAAGTTCAGGGGGACGCCGGTGGCGTGGGCGTAGCAATCGCCGAGGAGATCGGTGGCGCGGGTGTCGCCGGCGTCGGAGGCTTGTTGGATGAGTTGGATGGCGAGGGGGAGATTTTTTGCGGGAACGCCGCGACCTGTGAGGTAGGCTCGACCGAGGCCGAAAGTGGCGCTGGGGTCGCCTTGGTCGGCGCCTGTTTGGAAGAATTTCACGGCTTCTTCGGGATGGGGTTTTTTGCCGGGGAACCCCCGTTCGGTGATGAAGCCGAGGACGGCGAAGGAGGGGATATGTCCGATGGCGGTGGCGGCGGTATACCACTGGAAAGCGGCGGGGGGATCGGTGAGCCGGAGTTGATCGGCGAGGAGAAGAGTGGCGGAGAGGATTTTCTGATCAGCGGCTTCGGTGATCAGGGAGCGGAGAGAGTTGAATTCACTGGTGGAGAGTGGTTTGGGGCGATGTCGGAGTTGATCGAGAAGTGATTCGAGATGATTTTTTCCAACGCCCGAATCGGGAAAGTCTCTGGCGATGGCGAGCCAAGCGGTGATGGCGGCGGCGGGGTCGTCGGCGGGGTTGATTTCTTCGGCCTCGGC
>JBAWZW010000151.1:0-6780 GCA_037142835.1 Verrucomicrobiota bacterium | reverse complement strand
GGGTTGAGTCGGCGATTTTTGATGGTGGCGGGGAGGTCGAGTGGGGAGTGTCCTTGGAGAGTGATGGGGTTGAATTGGGGGTGTCGGAGAGTGGCGACGAGCGAGAGATCTGGGGAGGGTAAGGAGGTATAATGGAGATCGAGATCGAGATTTGCGGGGGGGAAAGTGGGGGAAGACTTGCGGAGATTGGAGGCGGAGAGTTTGAGGTGGCCATTGGGCTCGTTGAGGGAGCCGGCGGCGGAGAGATTGGCGGAGAGGATGCCGCGGAGGGGGGAAGTGGTCCCGAAACTGGGGGAGAGTTTTTCGAGGTCGAGATTGGAGGAATTGAGATTAATGGCGAGGCGACCATCGGGGGGGAAGAGTGGGGATTGGGGAGGAAAAGAGAAGGGAAGGATGAGGAAGCCGGTGATGACGGGAGATTTGGACTGGGAGACTTTGATGTCTTGGAGGTGGAGGAAATTTTCTGTGGCGATGAGGGAAGCGGAGAGTTCGGTGGAGCCTGAGGCGAGGAAGAGTTTGGAGGAGGCGGCGGAGTCTTTGGTGTAGGAGGCGGCGAATTGGAGGGAGCGGAGATCGATTTGATTGAGGCGGCCTTTTTCGAGGGAGAGGGAGAGGGAGCCTGAGGGTTGGAGTGGGGAATCTTTGGTGGGAGCTGAGGCTTGGCCTGACCAATCGGCTTGGAGAGCGCCCGCGAGGGAGGCGGGAATTTTGAGGGCGTCGAGGAGGGGTTGGAGAGTGGAGAGATTGCGAATGGCGAGGGAAGTGGTGGCGGAGTAGGGGTAAGGGGCGGACTGGCTGAGCTGACCTGTGGCGGTGATTTTGTCTGGGCCGGAGAGCTGGACGGTGGCTTGATCGATGTGGATAGAGTGATCAGCGGCAGAGAGTTGGATGGCGAGGGCAGGGATTTGGAAATTGCCGAGTTGGAAAGTGGAGCCAGTGATTTTGAGGGAACCGTGGAGTGATTGATCGGCGACTTTGAGGGCGGCGTTGGCGGAGAGGCGACCGGAGAGGAGGTGATCTGAGGTGGAGATGCGGAAATCGGCGAGGGTGGGGATATCGGCGGAGAGAGTGAGATCGGCAGGGGAGGAGAGGGAGAGGGGGAATTGGGAGTGTCCTTGAGCGGAGAGGGAATTTTTTCCGCGAAGGATGTGGAGATTGCGGAGAGCGATGTGGGATTGATCGGTGGTGGCGTGGAGGGAGAGGGAATCGAGGGCGAGAGATTTTGTGGAGAGATTGGAGAAGGAGAGGGAGAGATCGGAGGAGAGGCCATCGATGAGCGAGGGGGGTTTGGGGAGGAGGCGTTGGGAGATGATGGCGTGGAGATTTGCGGTGGCGAGGGAGTGCGAGCCTGCGGCGAGGGATGGGGAATCGAGGGAGAGATCGAGATCGGCGAGGCCGCCGTGGTAGCGGAGAGTGGCGGAGCCGAGGATGGAGCCGGAAGGGGGATCTGGGAAGAGAGAGGGAAGAGAGGGGAGATCGGGGAGGTGAAGTTTGAGGGAGCCGTCGAGATCGGTGAGGAGGAGGGCGCGGGTATGGGAAGGGAGGGTGAGGTGAGCTTGGAGAGTGGCGAGATTTTGGCCACGAGCGGCTTGGAGATGGAGGAGTTCGGCGCGACCATTTTCGAAGAGAGCGAGGAGAGAGATTTTGTCGATGGGAAGGTGGGGGAGTTTGGGGGAGAGGAGGTTAAGGGAAACCTTACCGTTCCAGGTTTGGGGATTTTCTGGGCGACCGGAGCCGAGGATGGAGACTTGGGAGAGGGAGCCGAACTGGACGGGCAAGGGTGGGCAGTGGAAGTAAGCGAGGGCTTGATCGAGGTCGAGATGATCGGCGAAGAATTCGAGATCGACGATGGTTTTGGGTGGAAGGAGGGGGTGCAGATTGGATCTGGGTGGGGAGAAAACGGCGAGTTGAGCGGAGCCATTGAAGGCGGTGATGTGGAGGGAGGCGGAGGATTTTTTTTGGGCGCGCTGGGAGGCATCGAGGTTGAGTTGATTGACGAGGAGATGGGGGGTGAGTTGGAGGTTATGGAAGAAAAGATTGCGGTTGGCGTAGGAGGTTTCGGCGGAGAGATGAGACCAGACGGGGATGGCGGGGATGCGGAGTTCTTCGACTTGGAGAGAGCCTGGGAGGAGGGGATCGAGGGAGAGATTGAGGTGATGGATTTCGGTGCGGTGAGGGCCTGCGCGAACGATCAGAGAGAAGTCGTGGATGAGGAGGCGATCGGCGAAGAGGCCTGGGAGGGAGACGATGAGATTGGTGATGCGGGCGACGGCAGGGAGTTCGAGGGGATCGGGGTGGGGATTGTGTGGGGGGGAGAAGTCGATGAAGGCTTGGGAGATTTCGACCGAGGAGCAGACTTCGGCGAAGTCTTTTTTGAGGAGGCGTGGGAGAGAGTAGTGGAGTTGGAGGTGTTTGATGGAGATGCGGTGGATGGGGGAGGGAGTGGAGGAGGGGGTTGGGGAGATGAGGAGGTCATCGATGGAGAGGGAGGACCAGAGATTTCCGGAGAGGTGGAAAGAGGATTGGAGGTGGAAATGGGAGGCGATGCGGGAGGCGAGGAAGGGGAGAGAGTGGTGAAGGATGGGGCGGTGGAAGAGGGCGAGAAGGAGGAAGGCGAGGAGGGAAGCGCGAGCGAGGCGGTAGAGACGACCGCGAGGAGGACGAATGAGGGCGCTAGGCTTGGGCTCCGGCATGAGGATTGAGGAGGGAAGATATAGCGAGGAGGTGGAAGCATGCAAGGCGGAGAGGGGTTGTCATGGTGGAAAGAATTTCATTAGGATGGAGGGGATGAGCAAAACTGAACAGCGATGGGAGAGACTTTGGAGGGTTGTGAGGCATCACAGTCGGCGGGTGGGGGCGATACTGATGAGGGCGGGGATAAAATTTGATGAGACGGATGGGGATCAGCGGGCGGCATCTTTTGCGTTTTACGCCTTTTTCGCGATGTTCCCGTTGATTTTGGTGATTATCACGGTGAGCGCGACGTTTTTGGGGAAGCCTGAGGAGCGGACGAAGGAGATTATGAGTTATGTGGGGAAGTGGATGCCGGTGGGGGATGTAATGGGGGAAGTGAATACGACGATTGTGAAGGGGCTGGATAACCGGGCGAGTGTGGAGCAGACCATTCAGAGGGTGGTTTTATCGGGGCCATTGGCGGGGATGATCTCCTTTGCGGTGTTGGGGTGGAGTGCCTTGCGATTTTTCCAGGCGTTGGTGCGGGGGGTGAACCGGGCGTGGGGAACGAAAGAGTATTCGTGGTGGCGGTTACCGGTGAAGAATCTTTTGATGTTGGGGGTGTTATCGAGCGCGTTATTTTTGGGGATTTTGTTGCCGTTTGTTTTGAATAAATTGGGGGGGTATTCGTGGTGGTTTGGGGATTTCGCGGAGCATGTCAATGGGTTGCTCCGGTTTGCGCGATGGTCGTTACCGCCGTTGGTATTATTTTACGGGTTGAGCATGTTTTTCAAATACGCGCCCCAGAGGGAGACGCGGTTTGTGGAGGTGTGGAGTGCGGCCCTTTTTGCGACGATTGCCTTGGAGTTATTGCAGTGGGGCTTTCTATTTTACACGCAGAAGATCACGGATTTTAACGTGATTTACGGGACGTTTGGGAGTGGGGTAGCGTTGCTTTTATGGATTTATTTTTCGGGGGCGATTATTATTTTTGGGGGATGTATTTCGGCGGCGCGGCATGAGGTGGATCGGAGTTTGAAGGATCAATCGGAGTCTGGGAGAGCGAGACGAGCGTAAAGGAGACTATGGAAAAAGAGCATCAGCGTGGCGAGACTTGGCGGGCATTGGGGGAGTTGTTTTCGTATGTGCGGCCGTATCGGCGGCGATTTGGGGTGGCGATGTTGGCGAGTTTGGTGAGCATGAGTTTTGGGGCACTTTTTCCTTTTTTGATTGCGCGACTTTTGGCGGCGGCGGTGCCGGGAGCGCCCCCGGAGATGTGGTCGGGGTGGGCGCCGACTTTGAATACGGTGGCGTTGATTTTGGTGGGGACGCTGGCGATTCAGGCGGTGCTGACATTTTTTTCGTCGCTCTCGTTTAACAGTGTGGGGGAGAGGGCGGTGGTGGATTTGCGGCGGGCGTTATACGGGCGGCTTTTGGGGCAACCGATGGTATTTTTTGGGGAGCATCGGGTGGGGGAGTTATCGAGTCGGCTATCGAGTGATCTGGCGCAGATTCAGGAGACGCTGACCTTTACGGTGGGGCAGGTGATTCGGCAGACGATGTTATTGGGGGTGGGGTTGGTGGCGATTGCGGCGACGTCGGTGCAGTTATCGGCGGTGATGTTGGCGACTGTGCCGGTGTTTATGTTGGCGGCGGTGATATTTGGGAGGAAAGTGAGGAAGTATTCGCGGGAAGCGCAGGATCGGTTGGCGGAGACGGCGACGATTGTGACCGAGACTTTGAGTGGGATAGCGAATGTGAAATCGTTTGGGAACGAGAAGTATGAGGAAGCGCGGTATGCGGTGGGGTTGGAGAGTTATTTGGTGGTGATTTTGCGGACGGCGCGATCGCGAGCGGGGTTGGTGGCGTTCATTATCTTTGCGATTTTTGGGGCGATTGTTTTGGTTTTGTGGTGGGGGAGTCGGCTGATGAAGGCGGGGGAATTGACGCACCCGCAGTTGACGCAGTTTATTTTTTACACCCTATTTATTGGGGGGGCGGTGTCGGCGTTGCCGGAGATTTTTAGTTCGGTGCAGAAGAGTTTGGGGGCGACCCAGCGGGTGAGGGAGTTATTGCGGGGGGAAGTGGAGCCGCGTTCGGAGAGTGGAGGAGTGGAGGTGGAGTTGGGTGGGGCGGTACGATTTGAGGGGGTGCATTTTCGTTATCCGAGTCGGTTAGATTTGCCGGTCTTGCGGGGGATTGATTTGAGGGTGAAGGCTGGGGAGAAAGTGGCCTTGGTGGGTCCGAGTGGGGCGGGGAAGAGCACGCTGACGGCGTTGCTTTTGCGTTTTTACGAGCCGGAAAGTGGGCGGATCTTTTTTGATGAGAGGGAATCGAGTGGGCTGGCGATTGATGGGGTGAGGGGGAAGATGGCGATTGTGCCCCAGGAGGTTTTATTATTTGGGGGGAGTATTCGGGAGAACATTGGTTATGGGCGACCTGGGGCGAGTGATGCGGAGATTGAGGAGGCGGCGGAGCGGGCGCATTGCGGGGAGTTTATTTCGCGATTTCCTGAGGGATACGAGACGATGGTGGGGGAGCGGGGGATGAAGTTGAGTGGAGGGCAGCGGCAGCGGTTGGCGATTGCGCGGGCGTTATTGAGGGATCCGGCGATTTTGATTTTGGATGAGGCGACGAGTTCGTTGGATAGTGAGAGTGAGGCGTTGGTGCAGGATGCGTTGGCGCGATTATTGGAGGGGCGGACGGCGTTGATTATTGCGCATCGGCTGGCGACGGTGAGGCAGTGTGATCGGATTTGTGTGATGGAGCATGGGGTGATCACGGAGACGGGGACGCATGGGGAACTGATGGCGGGGAGTGGGACTTACCGGCGGTTGGCGGAGTTACAGTTTGGGCAAGGGGAATAGGGTGTGGGGGGCGAGAAGATCGCAGGGTGGAGGGCGTGCTGAGGAGGAGGCACAAACCATTTAGCCTAGCAACCGGAAGGGTAAGCTAGGCTAAAAAGGCGTGGGGGGTAAATAGATGACTCCGCCGTGAAAGGCGTGGAGGGTGGGCTATTTTTTCTTGAAGAACTTCTTCAAGTTGGCGAGGCCGTTGACGGCGATGTCGTCGCGTTTGGGCTCCATTTTGCGCCAGATGGCGGCGGCTCGGGCGATGACTTTGACATCGGTGGTGAAGGATTCGATGACGACATCGCCTTGGTAGCCGATGGATTTGAGGGCGGCGACGATGGGTTTCCAGTCGATATGATCGCCACCTGGGGTGCCGCGGTCGCTCCCGCAGGCGTGGAAGTGGGCGAGGAGGGGACCGGCTTTGAGGATGGCGGCGGCCTGATTTTTCTCCTCGATATTCATGTGGAAGGTATCGAGGTGGAGGCGAACGGCTTTGCTGCCGACGGCTTTGACGAGCTTGATGCCTTGGTCGCAGGTATTGAGGAAATCGGTTTCGAAACGATTGAGGGGTTCGATGCAGAGTTGGACGCCTTGGGACTCGGCGTATTTGGCGAGGGGTTTGAGATTTTTGACAACGAGATCGAACTGGGCTTTTTTCTCGGCGTCGTCGTGTGGACCGATGAGGCCGACGACGGAGTAGATTGGACCGATGACGGATGGGCAATCCATGACGACGGCTTGGTCGATGAGGCCACGGATGTAATCGGCGGCGACTTTTTGTTCCGCTGGGGAGCCACGGAGATCGCGACCTGGGCCCATGCAGGCGCAGATCGAGCCGATTTTGATCCCGGCTTTATCGGCGGCGGCTTTGACTTTAGCGGGGTCGGTGTGTTCGAGGGATTCGATGGGAATTTCTGCGGTATCGAAGCCCCATTTTTGGAGTTTGGAGAAGAGTTTGGCGGCCTGATCGGTGGTGAAGGGGCTGGCGTAGAGGAAGGTATTGAGTCCGAAGCGCATAAGGTGAGGGTGTGGAGTAATTTAGGGAATGAAGTGGGATATTTGTGGTGAACGGGGGTGCGGAGTCAAGTCTGATGGTGGGCTTGATTTTGGGGAGGGTGATGGGCTAAGGGATGGGGGAGAAAGATGAAATTGCGATGGCCCGGAATATAAAGAAGCGAATTGAAGTCAATGGGGGAGAAGGGCTTTGGGTGGGGCTGGGTGGAGCATTAGAGAAGTTGGACTTGGGGGAATTGCC
>JBAWZW010000150.1:0-6822 GCA_037142835.1 Verrucomicrobiota bacterium | reverse complement strand
GAGAAAAGGGGCAGGGACGTGAACGGGGCACCCGACTTAACCCGCCCATTGGCCCCAGGAATCATCCATTAGAGGCGGGGGCGACTCGGAAGCGCCGGGGCGACTCCAGAGTCGTCCACCACCTTCGTCAAACGACCCCAACAAACGATCACCCGAAAATCGGCGGGCACTCCCTCAAAAAAGCCAGATCCCCCCGATTCGGCCTCCGAAATCGACGAAAAGTCCCAGAAAGTCCCAGAAAAACCGCAGGAAAATCCACAAAGCCAATCCCCACTCCCTCAGCCGCAGCTCATCAGGGTTAATGATAATTTTTTACTCAGCAAGGGGTGACCAGTAATCACCGACGCCATCTAAAAAAAGGTCAAACGCGTCGAATTTGTTGCAAATTCCCAAATTAAGGCGATAATCGCCACGTGATTTTACGCAAAAGTAACAATCGCGGCAAATATCCTGGCAAGTTAATCGCCGTAGAGGGACTCGATGGTTCTGGAAAATCCACCCAGATTTATCTGGTCAAACGCTGGTTGGAACTCGAGGGCTACCGGGTCTTCTTCACCGAATGGAACTCCTCGATCCTCGTTAAAAAGTCCACCTCCAAGGGAAAAAGACGCCAACTACTCACCCCCACCACCTTTTCCCTGATCCACGCCACGGATTTCGCCGACCGCTACGAGCGCCAAATTCTACCCCTCCTCCGCGCAGGTCATATCGTCCTCGCTGATCGCTATCTCTTCACCGCTCTTGCCAGAGACGCCGTGCGAGGGGTCGATCGGGACTGGGTGAAGGAGCTTTACAGCTTCGCCGTCCACCCCGACATCACTTTTTACTTCCGCGTCCCCCTAGAAGTTTCCCTCAACCGCATTCTCGAAGGCCGACCGACCCTCAAATATCACGAGGCGGGCCTCGATATGGGGTGGAGCACCGATCCATACGAGAGCTTTCGGATGTTCCAAGGCAAGGTCCACGAAGAATACGAGAAAATGGCGGGCCCCTTCGGATTCACTCTCGTCGATGCCACGGAAGAAATCCATCAGCAGCAAGCTAAAGTGCGCCAGTTTATCCGCGAAAACATTGATCTTCCCACCTTTCGACGCCGTTTATGCCGCTAACCGCCCGCCCATTTTTTGGTCGTCCGCTCCCCGAGATGGGCGATCGCCAGTTTTCGGGGAAGCTTTTTGCCATTGAAGGGGCCGATGGATCGGGTCGTTCGACGCAAATCGCTCAACTGAGTGCCTGGCTAGAGGCCGAAGGCTACGCCGTCCGACACATGGGTCTGCGTCGGTCAAACCTCGTTGCCGAAGAACTGGAAGACGCCAAGCAGGGGAACATTCTCACCCACACCACCCTTTCGCTCTTTTACGCGACCGACTTTTTTGACCAGCTCGTCCACGAAATCATCCCCGCCCTCCGCGCCGGTCTGATCGTCTTAGCCGACCGCTATATTTACACCCTGATGGCTCGGGCCATCGTCCGTGGAGCAGAACGCGAGTGGACCCGAAACCTTTACAGCCCAGCACTTTTGCCCGATGCGATCTTCTACTTTCGGGTAGGGGCGCGCCAGCTTGTCGAACGAAATTTTCAAAAGAATCCCACCCTCGACTACTGGGAAAGCGGGATGGATATGGGACTTTCCCAAGACATGTTCGACAGCTTCATTCAGTATCAGAGCATGATCGCCTCGGAATTTCAGCGGATGGCCAAAGACCACGCCTTCACGGTGATCAACGCCAACCTCCGAGTGGAAACCATTCAGCGCGACCTCCGCCGCCAGATCGGCCCGCTTTTGGGTATTCCCTCCACCCTAAAAGCGGCCAAATGAGGCCAAAGAACGCCATAGATCGTTAAAAAACCCAAGAAGTTGACGATGAAAACGTCTCATCAAAATGTCACCGGCTTCGTCTTGCCTATTGCGCGAAGCAGAAAGGAACGCTAAATAATCCACCGCAGTCCGTGCTTACCCTATGGAAACCGCCACACAATCCACCGATTACGCCCTCGATCCGATCAACAAAAACCTCAGCCCTGAGGCGAAAGTCGGTCTCCTTCGGGAGATGCTCCGCGTGCGTCGCTTCGAACAACAAGCCCTCAAACAATATAACGGCGGCAAGATGGGGGGATTTCTCCACCTCT
The DNA here is from genome assembly GCA_037142835.1 of Verrucomicrobiota bacterium. Taxonomy (GTDB): domain Bacteria; phylum Verrucomicrobiota; class Verrucomicrobiia; order Chthoniobacterales; family Chthoniobacteraceae; genus Chthoniobacter. The sequence continues at coordinate 4,692 of JBAWZW010000150.1, read as the reverse complement.
ATATCGGCCAAGAATCCGTGGCGGTTGGCGCTTGTTCCTTGATGGGCGACGATGACCACGTGATCACCGCCTACCGCGATCACGGCCACGCCTTGGCGGTGGGAATGGGGATGAACGAGTGCATGGCAGAGCTTTACGGCAAGGCGACAGGTTGCTCGAAAGGGAAGGGGGGCTCGATGCACTTTTTTGCTCCCGACAAAAATTACTGGGGAGGTCATGGGATCGTCGGCGGTCAAACTCCCCTCGGCCTCGGTTTGGCTTATGGGTTGAAATACAAGGGCTTAAAAGGAGCCGCCCTCTGCTTTCTCGGCGACGGCGCGGTCAATCAAGGATGCTTTTACGAGTCGCTGAATATGGCGGCGCTCTTTAATCTTCCCGTGATTTACGTCATCGAAAACAACGGGTACTCCATGGGAACCAGCCTCGAGCGCTCTTCGGTGGTCAAGGATTGTCTCGCCCAACGCGGGGAAGCTTTCTGCATCGAATGGGCCAAGGCCAACGGGGAAGACATTTACGAAGTCCGAGCCGTGACCCAACGGGCCATCAAACGCGCTCACGAAGAGTCAAAACCGATGATCTTAGAGTTTGATACCTATCGCTACTACGGCCATTCCGTGGCTGATGCCAAACATAAAGGCGGCTACCGGAGCGAAGAGGAAATCGAAAAGTATAAGCGCGATCACGACCCGATCCTTCAGTTCAAAAAGCGCCTCCTCGAAGAAGGAGTGATCACCGAAAGCCAGTTCGACGAGTTGAGCGATGCTGCCAAATTGGAGGCGGAGATGAGTGCCCAATTTGCCGACGAAAGCCCCATCCCCAGCGAGGCGAGCATCTTTGAGGATGTCTACTACGAGGTCGATCGGCAGACAGAAGCTGGCCGCACGGGCAAGCACTTCTTTAACGACTGACCCCCAGCGGGCGGGGTGCGGCACTGCTCGCCAATTCCGCGCACCGAGGGCAGAGCCACCCACGGCCAAACCTAACTCGCCCGCTAGACCAGCAATATTCAACTCACTCTCCTTCAACTGTTTGCCACTCTTTTCCTAAATCGCCATGCCACTGATTGACTACCGTGACGCTCTCAACCAAGCCTTCGCCGAAGAAATCGAGCGCGACCCCAATGTCGTGCTCATGGGCGAGGAAGTCGCCCAATACGACGGCGCTTACAAAGTGACCCGCGGACTCTGGAAAAAATATGGCGACAAGCGAGTCGTCGACACCCCGATCTCCGAGGCCGCTTTCATTGGCATGGGCATCGGCGCCAGCATGCTGGGGATTCGCCCCGTGATGGAACTGATGTTCTGGAGTTTCGCCACCGTGACTTGGGATCAAATCATCAACAACGCTGGGCAAATTCGCTACATGTCTGGCGGTCTGATCAATTGCCCCATCGTCATCCGGGGCCCCGCCAACGGGGGCACCAATGTCGGAGCCACCCACTCGCATACCCCCGAAAACATGCTCGCCAGCGTCCCCGGCCTCAAGGTGGTCAGCGCCGCCACCGCCTACGATGCCAAGGGCTTAATGAAAACCGCCATCCGTGACAACGACCCCGTGATGTTCATGGAAAACACCCTCCTTTACGGAGAAAAGTGGGAGGTTCCCGAAGAAGAATACCTCATCCCTCTTGGCAAGGCTGACATCAAGCGCGTCGGAACAGACATCACCCTCATCGCCCACGGCCGAGCCGCCTTAACCGCCCTCAAAGCTGCTGAACTTCTTGCCGCAGAACACGATATCTCCGCTGAGGTCATCGATCTCCGAAGCATCCGTCCGCTCGACGAGGAAGCCATTTTAGCAAGCGTCCGTAAAACCCACCGGGCGGTGCTCGTCGACGAAAACAAGCCGTTCTGTGGGGTGAGCGCCCAAATCGCTTCCATCCTTCAGGAGAAATGCTTCGATGACTTGGACGCCCCGATTCTCCGCGTCACCGCGCTCGACGCCCCAGCCATCTACAGTCCGAAGCTTGAACAAAAGCAGCTTCCCAGCCCTCAAGATGTCATCCGTAAAGTGCTGAGCATTTGCTGATCGCACAAAGGGCGGAACCGAATACAAGAGCGAACCGGCTTCAATCATCTGGGGACCAGTGAGAGCAATTGGACCGACGAAATCGCTCAGAAAACTTCCCGACTGACTTAGGTGAAGTGGTGAGCTGATTGTTGGAGAAAGTCACCAGTAAAAGTAAATCGCTAGGGGCCAACCACTTCGGCGAAGCCCGCGAAAAACTCCACTGCGGGTTTGACCAACCAAGGCACCCGTTGAGGCCATGCCACCGAAAGTCTTCCCCGCTGGCAAGTGAACCCAGCCATTCCCCAAAACGAACTGAGAGGTTCGGCCATCCAGTCCGCTAAGCTGTTAAAATGGATACACTTCAGCCTCACCGTCGTAAGAGTATTCTAGTCGTTTGGAAATGTCCCCCCATCCCACGGAGTCAGGAACGCACACTTCCTCTCCAATCAACTTGTAGGGAAACCCAATCTCCCGGAAATACTCAACAAGTTTGGTTCGTTCCTCGGCCTTGATCACTCGCTTCGGGGAGCGGATTCGCCAATACCCTTCTTCTACTCGGACAATGCGGATTTTCATCGGAAGGGTGTGTAGTGGCCTAACGTCCCCAGTTCAGCGATCTGGCCCACGCGACGCCTTGATTGCCAAAGGTCCACGATGCCCGGGCTCGCTCCAGCGCCTGGTAAGCTTTTGCGGTCATTCGGTTACTCCGATGATCGGTCCTAAATCCATTCGGAAGTCGCTTCGTTTGAGTTCGGTCGAATGGAGACTGGAAATAGTGCCGTCGAGAAAGAGAGCGTCCTGGCAGTGGAGCTTATCGCGGAACAGCGTGGCGAATTCGTAGAAGTTCACGGGCGCCTCGCTGATGACGAACAGCGCAACCTCAGGCGACGGAACGCCGACGCCGTTACGGAAAAGACGTGATACGGAGGTGGCGTTGAATGCGGGATGGAGCTTGCCCCCGCGCACGAGCAACGGACCGGACTGGGTGGCGAGGATAACACGCTCGCGGAGGTTGGGAAACTCGGACGACTCGAGCACTCGCGCCCCGACCTCGGTGACGGCAAAAACACCGTTGGGCTTGAGGAAGAAGTTCCCGTCTCCCTTGGCGGTATTAAGCGGGACGGACTGCTGGCCGCCGGAGACAAAAAGGCCGACCGCAGCGAAATCGGCGTGATACATCCCGGCGTTCGAGGCGAAAGTAAGCTTCTGGCCGCGCGACTCCAGCCACGGCGCGAGCCGGTCGAAACGCTTGAAAGGTTGGCCGGTCTCATCGCGGTGGAATAACTGGAGTCGCTCCTTGCGGACGTTGACGCGACAGACAGTGAATCGCTTGCCGGCAAACTCGACGGTGCTGAACTCAACGGCCGAAGCGTAGTTAGTCAGAGCTAGCGTAGCCATCCAGACGACGAGGAACAGAGTCTTCATTACCGGAGTGCGCGAGGGACAGCTAACGACCAAAGCTCAGCGATCCCGCCCAGCGATCTGGCCCAGACGGGCATCCGATCGCAACCTCGACGCGGATGCGGAGTTCGCCCCAGCGCATGGTTGAAATAAGCCACTTCGCGGGAGTAACTTGGGAGCGGGGTGTGGGATGATAGAGAACCGGGGGAGGGAGGAGTGAAGGAGCGGGAGCGCATGCGGGGAGCGGGTCGAGGTTAGAGGACGATGACTTCCATGTCTGATGCCTTATCCACCTTCATCCGTTTCATCCAGCAAGAATTTTTGCCCAAGCGCACGGAGAAGGAGGATGTCTGCTGGGTCAGTCGACTGGGCGCGGCGTGGAGTGGCGTGCCCAACTTTGCGCGCATCGAGCAGATGATGAGCACGCGCCCTCAGCCCAAGGCGCTAGCGGTGGAGTCCGCCTTTACGGCACGATCCCCAACGAATGGACGTCGCTGGAGGCGCACGACGCCAGCGACACAGCCCGTGCGCCACCTGTGGCGCAACCCAAAGACAATCCCCTACGCAACGGCTACCGTTCCGCCTGCAAGATGGTTAGTCGCTTTTGGGGCGATAGAACCCCATCATTTGTTGGATGGCATCCTTCTGCGAGCGAGGTCCAGAAAACGACAATACCCAGGAAACATCGCCAACGATGAAGACTCTGGCTTCGTTGTATGTCGTCACTCCGGCCTGCGTGACCTCATAGACGAATGCCCGAGCCTTGAATCCGAGAAAGGTGGTTTCGGCGTCGGAGAGTTTCTTCACCGCGGGATTCGTGAATGAAGCTCGAATACCCTCGCAGATTTGATCGAGTGCCTTTGCCGAAGGCTTGACGGGGCCAGTAATCACAACTGACTTCAACTGGCTCTTCTCGTTGATGAGGGACGCGGCAAGAAATACGTCTTTGCCCATCGGTTGCGTCTTAGAATCGTCGAGCTTCCAGTCGGCATCTGGAGGCGCAATTCGAAAGGGGGCGTTATCGAGTGTTCCGGCCAGCGCCGACGAGCAGATGGTCGCCAGGATGATCAAGCGGATTGCCAAGGTTTTTTGGAGGAATTGCATAAAAAATCGTCGGCTGGACTGAACGACTCCAAGCGCAGGAACGATGAAAAGACAGAAAGGTGGCGGGATCGTTAGCGGTGGACGGATGGCCGTGACGAGAGGATCGGGGCGTTGCAGTCGCTGGTTCGGGTTCATTTCGTTGGGCCTTCTTTTCGTTTAGGGACTTTCTGGAGCATG
>JBAWZW010000149.1:0-6867 GCA_037142835.1 Verrucomicrobiota bacterium | reverse complement strand
CCCGGAGGACCCTCTCCCGGAGGACCTTCTCCCGGAGGACCCTCTCCCGGAGGACCCTCTCCCGGAGGACCCTCCCCCGGAGGACCTTCTCCCGGAGGCGCTTCCCCCGGTGGCGCTGCCGCGGCGGCCGCGGCCGCCGCCGCCGCGTCGCTCGCCTGCTGATCCAACGCGTCCAACGCCTTCGCCAACTCCTGTTGCTCCGCGGGCGTCAACTCCGATGCCGCCGCACTTGGATCGCTCGCCGGTGGACTCGCATTCTTCGCCTCCTCCACCGCATCCTTCAAACCTGCCGCTTCATCCGCCAACTCCGTCGCCGCTTTCCTCACCGGCGCCTGCGCGCCCGATGCCTCTTTCGACTCCTTCAAAGCTTTTTCCGCCGCTGGGACCGCTCCCTTCGCTGTCGCCTCCACCTGCTTCGCTAATTCCCCAATCTTGTCCCCAGCCTCAGGACTCCCCAACCGCGCCTCATGCCGCGCCGCTCGCGCCAAATCCGCCGCCGCTTCACTGGCATCCGCTTGCACAGGAATTTGATCCAAAGACGCCGCCGCTAGTTTCGAATTCGCGGGCTGATGATCAGGCACTTTCGCCATCGCCGCCGCCCGCTCGGCCGCATCCCGCGCCGCCGCCTCCGCCAGTTGCGCCGCCTCAATCGCCGCCGTCGTCTTCTCAATCGTCACCGTCCCGTCGACCACCGCTTGCCGATTAGCCTCCTGCCCATCATCCGCTTTCTGGGCCTGCGCTTCCGCAATCTGCACCAACGATTTCGACTGGTTCCGCCCCTGATCCAACGGCTGAATCAATGGCCCAATCTTTTGGAGCACCGCATTCGCCTCCACCAAAATCTCCGCAGGTAACCGGCTGTTCTCCAATCGTTGCGCCGCCTCAACCAACTGATCCGCAGCCACTACCGCCACCATCATCCGCTCAATCGTCGCTTTCCCACGCTCCATCCCCGGCTTGTTCAACGCCTCTTCCAAGGATTTCTCCGCACTTCCCGACGCCACCTCCGCCTCCCGGGATAACGCCGCCGCCAACTTCGCCGCCGCCAGCGCACTCATCGATTGCTTCGCATCCCCATCCTTCTTCACCCGCTCATCCACTTTCCCTGCCGTTACCCCCTCCGCCTTCGCCGCCCGCTGCAACTCCTCCGACCCAATATCCAAGGTCGTTTTCGCAATCTTATCCAACTCCTTTTTCATCTCAGGATTGTCAGGCAACTTCGCCTCCAACTCCTTAATCAATTCCTCCGTGGTCTTCAACGCCATCTCCGCCAACATCTCCGCCTTCGCAAATTCTTTGTCCAACTCTTGCTTGATCCCCAACTTCTCCTCCTCCTTTCGCAACGCCAATCGCGTCTCCTCAGGATTCTTCCCCTGCTCCAAAGCCGCATAATGTCCCCCAATTTTTTGCAAAGCTTCCGCCGTCAATTGCTCCTGCTCCACCGCTTGATCATAGTCCGTCTGCACTTGCCCCTTATCCAACCCCGTCGTCACTTGCAACAACGCCGACGCCGCCGCCCCAGGTGGCTCTTTCAACATCGCCAACGCATCGTCCGCATCCCGCATCCGCTCCCGTTGCCCCTTCTTCAAAATATTTTGCTCGTTCGCATCCGCACGAATCAAATCCTTCAAAGTCTCAATTTTCCCGTTAATCCCCTGCTGCCTCACCAACTGCGGACGCGCCTCCACTTTCGCCTCCTCCATCTTCCCCCCACTCACTTTCCCCGCCGACTGATTCGAATCCTTCTTCACTCCCAATTCTTCCGCCGCCAACGCCAAAGCCAATTCACTAATGCTCGGCGTCAATTTCAATAAGTCTCTCCGCGCCAGTTCCATCGGCCCTCGCAACATCGCCAAACTCGCCCGCACTTTCCCCACCACTTGCTCCAACTCCACCCGAATGACCTGCGGCGTATGTTTAAACTTCCGCCTCTCCCCCATCTCAAAGGTCACCGCCCGAAACGCCGGACTCGTCACGGTCTCCCCCATCATCTTCGCCACCACCCCCACGGTTTTCCCCACTCCTAGATCCCGCAACACTAACCCGCGCATCTCCCCACTCAACATCTGCATCCGCGTCGAAATCCACGCCCAATCCCGGGGCATGGTCGTCCGCGCATGCGGCAATCTCACCTCCCACCGATCCGCCGCTATCAACGCCACCATCCCATCAATCATCTCCTGCAACTGATGCCCAGTCTCCAAGACCCGCATACTCTGCTCCAACGAATCAATCCGCCCATTCGTCTTCTCCACCCCATCCCCAGCCGACAACGCCTCCACCGATAACATCGCCACCGTCGCCCGCCTCAAATCACTCACAAATCCATTGTCCGCTACCGCTCGCACTTCCTCCAAATCCGCATGGGCCCGAAAGGTATCGCTCACCGCCGACCACCCAGCCTTCACCAATGGCGCGCGCTCCTCCGCAGTCAGTTTTCCCAACTTCTCCAAGCTCTCCCGACTCCGCCGAAATTGCTCCAAACAAACCCACGTCGGCTCCAATTCCTCCGTCAAATATTGATGCAAACTCGCCGCTAACCCCACCGGGACCTCCACCCCTCCAACGGGAATCTTCCCCTTCGCTACCAAATACTCCTGCGCCAACGCCGATAGCTTCACTTTCGCATTGATCGTCTCCGACACCGCGCGCCCAAAGTTCTTCGAAAAACTCTCAAACACTCCCATCATCTCTTCCTCCCCAGCCCCCGCATTCAACACGTCTTCTAATCGAGTCCTCGTCGACGAAAAAAAGTTGCTCGTCAATAACCCGTCCGCCTGCCCCGCAATCGGCCCACCACCCGCTTTCAACGACTCCAACACCCCATCCAAATTCTTGCTCACTTTCAAAATGGCCTGCAACCGCGTCGCCACCCGCCCCCAGTCGCCTGCCACTTGACTCGACGCCGCCATCTCCCGAATCCGCCGTTGCTCCGCCGAAAGCAATAACCCCAACTCCGCCACCAAATCAATCTGCTCCCCGGATAAGTTAAACCGATAGACATCCCGAGCCACCAAACTCCACCCATTCGCCCGAGCCGCACTCCCATGCACTTGCTCGACCAATTCCCGCCCCCCAATCGTCCCAGGCTTCCCAGCCACCAACTCCAAATATTTCCCCGCAACCCCCATCTCCTCATGCTGGATCCGACTCAGCAATCGCCCCATTAACACCAAATCCGCACTCTCATGGTTCGCGGGCGAATCCCGCAACGGCACCTGCAAGGCCATCCACGCTTCCGATAATTTCCCCGCATACTCCGCGTTCGCTTTCACTAAACTCCCCAAAGCCCCCACTCGCCCACTTTCCCCACTCTCACTCACCTCAAATTTCGACTGCACCACCCGCGCCGCCTCCTCCAACGCTTCCCCAGACTTCGCTAACCCCTCAAGCGCTTGCCCCAATACCTTCCGACTCGCCAACCCCGCCAGCCGCCGCATCTCCGTCGCCGACGCCACCACCACCACCTGCAACGACCTTGACTCCACTTTGCTCCCCTTAAAATCCGTCGCCACCAACTTGGTCGTAATCAAATCATTCGTCTTCACCCCTTCCTCCGTTAAATCCCAATCCCGCTTCACCGTCTCGCTCTTCCCCCCATGCTCTCGCAAAACCACTTCCTTCCACGGACGATCATTGACCTTCACCACCTGCACGATCTTCGCCAATCCAATGTCGTCCCCAGCTCGACCCACCAACTTGATCAACTCGTTCGCTGGTGAAAGTAAATCCCCTTCCGGTTGCTCAATCTCCACCGTCGGCGCCAAATCCGCCTCCGCCCGAATCTCATACTCAGGACTAAATTTACTCTCAAATCCCGTCTTCAATCCTACTAAATGCAACCGGTAACTCCCCGATGCCGTCAGCGGCACCCGCGCACTCCATCGCCCATCCCCCAACGCCTTCAACCCAATCACCGATGTCTTCGCCCCTCGGTCCAATCGCAATTCCCCACTCCTTAACTCCTGGTTCGTCCGAATCTTTAATTCCACTTCCGTCCCCTCCAACCCCTCCAATCCCCCTTGCGTCTCCTCCACCTTTCTCACCGGAATCTTCGAATACTCAGGATAAACATAGGTCTTCTCAAACGCCACCTCGTGTGGCCGCGCCACCGCCGTCAATGTGTAATACTTCGTCCGCCCATCCCCAGCCTGCATCCGATATTTCACATCCTCTCGCCCAACCTGAATCGTCGCCCGAAACTTTCGGTCCGCCAACGCTTCCATCTTCAATACCCGACGCCCCTCAACCACCCCTTGCACCTCCAAATTCGCCTCTTTCGCATCCAATCCTTCCACCTGCACAATCACCCGCACCGCATCCCCCTGCGCCACCTCCCGATCCCCTCGCTCCGGCTCGATGATTCTCAAATGCGTCCGCGCCACATTGTCCAAGTTCGCCCCCGGCATCAATGCCCGTAAAAATAAGGTCCCAAATCGATTCTCACTTTTCATCAGTAACCCCGACACCGCCAACGCAATCACCCCCAAAATCAACATCGAGCGCGCAATCAATCCCACCGGCAAAAGCGCCCGCACCTCCAATCCAGCCACCCGCGACGACACATCCGTCTGCAACAATTTCCGGAACTCCTCCGAATCAAATCCACTCCCACTCCCCTGTCCCAACTCCACCGCCGAAAGCAAATCCTCCCGCAACTTCGGCTCCGCAAACTCCACCAATCTCGCCACCTGCCGCTCATCAGGCGCATGCAATAATTGATCCAAACAATACCGCCACGCAATCACCACCACCGATAAATACGCCCCCGCACTCAAGACCCACCTCACCCAATCCGCCATCAACGGCACCCAAAAATCCACCGCCGCCACTGCCACCATCGCCCCAACCAACATCGCCAAGGTCGCCAAAACTCCCCGAACCAAAATCAAACTCCGACGCCGACGCGCAAACGCCCGCAACTGCTTCAAAATAATCGGATCAAGATGTTTGCTCATAAATTTAAAGTGACTGGTCTCTGCTCAATAACGAAGCCAAAATCCACACAAACCGCCATCCAAGAGCTGGTCCACTACTGAATCCAGCTTCTCTTTTCCCCCTAACTCTAATTCTCTCCCCAATGGTTTCTTAGGCTTTTCCCATTGCCACCCACTGTCGCAGGTCTCCACCACTGACCGATCTTCTCCACTCCCAACTGCCATTCACATCAACCCCATCAACAACTCCTCCCAAACAAACTCCCTTCGCCCGACAACACTGAAAGTCTCGCCACTGTGCAACTCAGCGAATCGACAGATTGATGCACCGTCCTCCGACCCGCTGGAAGCCCTCGACATCCACCCACTATGCTCCGCTCAAGGTTATTCCCCCTGCTTTGACTGAACTGACGGACCATCCTCAAGCCCCACGGCTCCAAAAGATCGCCCCATCCACCAATCAACGCTGATAAATCGGCAGAAAGTGGTTCTTCACCGCCAACGCCAGCATCGCCATCGTCGTCGTGTAAACCTTTCCTCCACCTTCATCTTCACCCAAAAAGGATCCGTCTGCTTGTTGCTTCGGTAAGATAATCTCCGGAATCAGCTTCTTCGCCGCTTCCGCATACTTTCCCCCACGCTGATACATTCCCTGAGCATAGTAGTAGAAGGTGTAAAAGGGATGCGATGCCTTGTTAATGTCCACCTGCAACAGATGATTTCCCGCTGCAATGGTCTCTTTGGCGTCATATTGCCCACACACCTGCATGGCCAATAATCCCTCCGATGTCGTCGAGGTCTCAGTGCTCGGCGCCGAATACCCAAACCCACCCGCCGCATTCGCCCCCGTCGAACCAGGCACCGGCATGTACATCCGCTTCATGTATCCCACGACCTTGTCCACCGCTTCCCGAGGAACTTCCATCCCCGCATTCTGGGCCGCACGCATCGCCATCGTCTGCCAGCACGTCACCGACAAATCCGCACCCGCACTGTCCGGCTCATAAAGCCAGCCGCCAGAACTAATCTCCGGCTTCCTCATCGCTTGCGCCCGCAAAATTAATTGCACCCCCAGCTTCAACTTCTGTCGCATCAAGGCATCTTGCTTGTCATCCGCTCCCATCCCCACCATCTCCGACAACATCAATGTCGTAATCCCATGCCCGTACATCCGCGAATTATCCACTTTCCCAAAATACCCGTCCTTCGTCTGGTTCTCAGGTAACAAAATAAAGTCGATTCCCTTTCGCATCGCTTGCCCCTGAGGCGTCGGATCCGATGGTTGATTCCCCGCCGCCGCCAACGACAAAATCGCCAGCGAGGTCATCGCCATCGGAAACTGGGTGCCAAACATCCCCTTCGGCTGTTGCTGCGCCAAAAGGAAGCCCGACGCCGATTTCAACGACGCATCAATCTTTTGATCCGCCCGCGCGATTCCCGATCCTAAGGCGAGAGAAAGGCCCGCAGTCATCGCCACGGTAGTCGTGAGGCCCTTCCGAACTCGATTCCGAATACGGTCAGATACGGTCATTGCTGTGTTAAGTTTTGTCATCATGGCTTTTTAGATTTTTCCGCAATCACGCGGTAGTAAGTTTGAACGGCGTCTCGATACTCTCCTGCAATACCCTCGGACTGGGCTTTACTTAGATCTTCTGCCATTTTCGGCGGAAGTTTTCCCCAAGCACCTTTTTTCAATTGCTCCATCTCAGGCACGGCTCCCTCAGGTCCGCCAGCAGGTCCGCCAGCTCCGCCCTCAGACTTCGCCATCTGACTGGTCTTGGGTGGCATTCCCTTCATCGGCCCAGGTGGGGGCTTCCGGTCGAGCCGCGCTTGGGCCATCGCCGCTTGGGCCATCGCCATCATCGGGCTCGGAGGTCCCGGAGGTCCCGGAGGCCCCGGAGGTCCCGGAGGCCCCGGAGGCCCCGGAGGC
>JBAWZW010000148.1:0-6933 GCA_037142835.1 Verrucomicrobiota bacterium | reverse complement strand
GGGGGATGCTTTGGGGGCATTGGCTCGTGCGGCGATGGGTGCCCAGAGGCAGGGTCGGGCTTCGAAGTTGGCGTCATTACCGGGGGCGCCGGGGCGTTTTAGCCTGCAAGCAAAGTCGCAAGGCGGAGCGAAATTTCAAGGGGTGGCGCAGTCTTCTGGGGCGTTGCCTGAGTTGCCGATATTACAATCGGGCGTGTGGGGGATGTTGCGGAAGCAATCGGCGGAAGATTTAACGAGTGGTCGTGGCGATGACATTCCCGCGAATTATCGGGAGGCGATTGAGACCTACTACCGGGTGGTGGCGGAGCGGGCGCAGTTGAAGTAGGGGGAGAGAGAATAAAGGGGGAGAGTTGGGGAATTTATTCAGTAAGCGGCAAAGCTAACGATCAAGAACGAGACGAGCATGCAAAGAATTAAAAACCCCATAAGAACAAGAACGAATGGCCAAACAGCGGTTTTTTCTTTGAGGGGTTTCTTTCGATTCCAAGGCATAAGGAGGGTTTTGTTGATGGGGTGGCGTGGGTTATTTTCTCTTTAAAAGAGAGGGAGGAAACGCCACTTGGTGACGTGATTAAGGGGTGGGTTTTCTGGGGTTAAATCTTTATTTGAGTTAGTTGGGTTAGGAGTAACTAGACAAATAAAAATCTAGGGTGTTTTATGCGACTTTGTCAATGAAACTATTTTTTCTTTTCCCAATGTTGATGGCAGGCGTGGTCTTCGCTGAGGCGGAGATTCGTCCGATTTTTTCCAATGATTTTTCGCGGGAAGCGGTTGGCCAGCTTCCCAAGGATTTTCTGGCGATTGCGGGTGATTTTACGGTCATGGAGGATGATCGGGACGGGAGGTTTTTGGTTTTGCCGGGAGCGCCGCTGGAAAGTTTTGGGTTACTTTTTGGGCCGACATTGAAGGGCGAGGCGGGGGTTCGGGCGCGATTTTTTGGGACGAAAGCGGGGAGAAAATTTCCCGCGTTTGGACTGAGTCTTGGTGGGGTGGGGGGGTATCGGTTGCAGGTGAGCGGGAATAAGAAATGGCTGGAAATTGTTCAAGGGGATGAGGTTCGGCAGAGTGTGGAGTATCTGTGGAATGAGGGTGGGTGGACGAATTTGCTTCTGCAGGTGAGGAAGGCGGGGGGTGAGTGGGTGATTGAGGGGAAAGTTTGGCCGAGTGGCGGGGTGGAGCCAGCGGGGTGGATGATTTCCGTGAGCACTCCTGTGGAGCCGCCCGGGGGTCGGCCGGGGCTCTGGGGGACGCCGTATTCTGGGACCCCGATTCGTTTTGATGATTTGCTCGTCATCCCCGTGGGATTAGTTATAAAGTAGAACTTCGTTTTTAACCCCAAACTAAAATCATCATGAAACGCTCGATATTTGTTCCGCAACTGGTGGCTGCTCTTTTTGCAACCACCTCACTTTTTGGGGTGGATTGGTCGCAGTATCGTGGTCCAAATTCTGACGGCACGACTTCGGAAAAGATTGCTCCGTGGGCGGTTGGCGGGCCGAAAGTTCTTTGGAAGACGCCGAGCTCGGCGGGATTCAGTTCCTTTGCGGTGGCTGGTTCTCGGTGTTTTTCTTTGGAGAGCCGGGAGGTGGACGGTCTATTGCAGGAGGTCTTAGTGGCGAGATTGACGGAGAGTGGGAAAGAGATTTGGAGTGGGGCGATTGGGTCGGCGAAGTATGATGGGGGTGGGGATGCTGGGGCTGGGAGCAACAAGGGTGGCGATGGGCCGCGTTCCACGCCGACGACCGATGGGGCGGAGGTTTTCACGATTTCTGCGCGTTTAGTTTTGCAGGCATTTGATGCGGCCAATGGGAAAGCGGTGTGGAAGAAGGACATTATGGGGGAGTTTGGGGGGAAGAATATTCAGTGGCAGAATGCGGCCTCGCCGTTATTGGATGGGGGCTTGATTTTCATGGCGGGTGGTGGGCCGGGGTCTTCGTTGCTGGCTTTTCATGCGGCGGACGGGGCGTTGGCGTGGAAGGGATTTGACGAGAAAATGACCCATGCCACGCCGATTGTGGCGACGATTCACGGGCAGCGGCAGGTGATCTTTTTTGTGCAGTCTGGGTTGTTGTCGGTGGAGCCGAAGACGGGAAAAGAGCTGTGGCGTTACGCGTTTAATTACAGCACCTCGACGGCGGCGTCGCCGGTGGTGTCGGGGGACATTGTTTATTGTTCGGCGGGATATGGGGTGGGAGCGGGAGCGGTTCGGGTGGTGAAGGCTGGGGAACAGTGGACGGCGACGGAGATTTATCGGATTCGGAATAATCAATTAGCGAATCATTGGAGCACCCCGATTGTGAAGGACGGCTTTTTATACGGGATGTTTCAATTTAAGGAGTATGGGAAGGGCGCGATTAAGTGTGTGGATATTAAAGATGGGACGGTGAAGTGGGAGCAGGCGGGGTTTGGGCCTGGGCAAGTGATTTTGGCTGGGGACAAGGTGTTGGCACTTTCTGACGCGGGAGATTTGGTGTTATTCGAGGCGAAGTCGGACGGGTATCACGAGATTTCGCGGGCGCATGTTTTAGATGGGAAATGCTGGAACACGCCAGTTTTGAGTGGGGGAAAAGTCTTTGCTCGGAGCACGAAGGAGGCGGTTTGCTTGGAGGTGGCGGGCAAGTAGCAGTGGACTGGATTAGCGAGGGAGGATGGGCTTTTTGCCTGTGTGAAGCGGTGAGGCAGGGAGTGAAAAGACTGGGAGGGAGAGGGTTGGGGTGAAGTGCGCTTTGGAAAAGGCACGAACCGGTTTTGGGTGAAAATATTGACGCAGTAAATTTTTATGATTACAAGCCGTGTTGAAGTCGATCTGGGTTCGCGAAGTTATTCCGTATTGATTGGTGCGGGATTGTTGCGTGGGGTTGGGGAGATTTTTCGTGATGAAGGGTTGAAGCAGACCAACGCCTTTGTGGTGACCAATGGGGAGGTTGGGGGGCGATACTTTGGGGAACTGGAGAAGAGTTTGATGGGGTCGGGATTTAGTCGGGTGGTCCGCCACGACATTCCCAGCACGGAGGAGGGGAAGAATTGGGAGGAGTTTTCGGGTGTGTGTGCGGCTTTGCTGAGGGAATTTCCTGATACGGGGTCGGTTCCGTTGGTGATTTTGTTGGGCGGTGGGGTGGTGGGAGATTTGGGGGGATTTGCGGCGGGAGTTTTTCGTCGGGGGATTCCATTTGTGCAGATGCCGACGAGTTTATTGGCGGCGGTGGACTCGTCGGTGGGGGGTAAGGTGGCGGTGAATTTTGGAGGGGTGAAAAATATTATGGGGATTTTCAATCAGCCGCGTTTGGTGGTGGCTGATCTGGATTTGTTGCAGAGCCTTCCGGAGCGGGAAATTCGGAGTGGGACGAGTGAGATTATCAAATATGGGGCCGTCTGCTCTTCGGGACTGTTCCAGCGATTGGAGGAGGGTGGGCTGGAGCGGTTACTGCGTCTGGATGGGGAGATGGTTGCGGAGATTGTGGAGGATTGTGTGCGATTGAAGGCGCAGGTGGTTGAGCGGGATGAGTTTGATAAAAAGGGGATTCGGAACGTCTTGAATTTTGGGCATACGATTGGGCATGCTTTGGAGCTTTCGGTGGATTACGCTTTGACGCACGGGGAAGCGATTGCCATTGGGATGATGGCGGCGATGCATCTGGGGGAGTCGTTGAATCGCTCTTCGCGGGGGTTTTCGGTGAGGTTGTGCGAGTTGATTACGCGAGCGGGTTTGCCGATCCAGTTTGGTAACCGCGATGGGTTATCGGAGCGGATCATTCGGGCGATGCAAATGGACAAAAAATTTCGGGACGGGAAAAATGTCTTTGTGTTGGCGACCTCCGCGGGGGAGTGGGAGCAGGCGGAGGATGTGTCGTGGGATCTGGTGCAGTCGGCGGTGGACTCCGTGCTGGCTTAGGACGGAGTCTGCGGGTGGAGGTCGAGGATCTTTGGTCGCCTTGGGGACTAGGCAGTAGGGAGTCGCCCGGAGTGGGCGAGTTGTGGAGGATCTCCGGACGGGGGAAGTTAAGCGACGACTGGAGCGGAGGGTTTTTTGACTTCGGCGCGGAGATCTCCGCCCTTTTGGCCGCTCCACCAGAGGACGATGGGGGAGGCGATGAAGATGGAGCTATAGGTTCCGACGACGACCCCGATGAGGATGGAGAAAGCGAAGTCGTGGAGGACGGGGCCGCCGAAGAAGTAGAGGGCGGCGACGGAGAGCAAAGTGCAACCGGAGACGAGGAGGGTCCGGGAGAGTGTCTCGTTGATGGAGGCGTTCATGATGGATTGGACCGAGCCTTTTCGTCCGTCTTTGAGGCCTTCGCGGATGCGATCATAAACGACGATGGTGTCATTGATGGAGTAACCAGCGATGGTGAGGATGGCGCCGACCATGATGAGGGAGAGTTCGCGACCGAAGATGGAGAAGACGCCCACGGTGATGATGATATCGTGGAGGAGGGCAACGACGGCGCCGACGGCGAAGCTCATTTCGAAGCGAATGGTGACATAGGCAAAGATGCCGAGCATGCCGAGGCCGAGGGCCCAAAGGGAGGACTTGAGGAGCTCGCCGCTGACGACATTGCCGACTTTGTCTTTGGCTTCCTCTTTGAAGCCCGCCTCGGGCATTTCTTTGAAAAGGGTTTGCTCGATTTGTTCTGCGGTATCGATGGGGCTACGAAGGCTGATGAATTCGGTTTTGGAGGTGGGGTCGCTTTCCTTTTGGATGACGAGATCGGGGAGATTGAGCGGGGCGAGTTTCGCGCGGACATCGGCGATTTCGACGGGGGCGCTATATTTGAGGAGGAGGAAGTCGCCGCCTTTGAAGTCGATGCCGAGATTATGGGGGTAGCGGGAGATGAAGCTGACCGTGCTGATAATGGCTGCAGCCAAAGAGATACCGACCCAGAGTTTGCGGCGGCCCATGAAATTGATTCCTTGGCCGGAGATGAGGTGGAGCATGGAGATGCGCTTGACCAGATTGAAGCGAAGGATCCAGGAGAAGACCATTCTGGTGACGACCATGGCGGAGAATACGGAGGCGATGATGCCGAGGATCAAGGTGACGGCGAAGCCTTTGATCGGGCCACTGGCTTGCCAGAAGAGGATCACCGCGGTGATTAGGGTGGTGGCGTTGGCATCGAAGATTACGCTGAAAGCTTTGTCGTAAGCGGCGCAGATGGCCACGGGGAGAGCTTTCCCGGCTTCGAGTTCCTCGCGGAGGCGTTCGTAGATGAGGACGTTGGCATCGACGGCTAAGCCGATGGTGAGGATGACGCCCGCGATTCCTGGGAGAGTGAGGACGAAGCCGAACATCGCCATGGCGCCGAAGAGGATGATGATATTGATGACGAGACCGATGACGGCGACGAGGCCCGCGACGCGGTAATAAATGACTACGAAAAGGAGCACGAGGACGAGGCCACCGACGCCGGCGGCGACGCCGCTTCGGATGGCATCGGCGCCGAGGGTGGAGGAGGCGCTGCGTTCGCTTTCGATGACTACGGGAGTTTGGAGAGGATTTTGGAGGGCACTGGCGAGGGCGCGGGCTTCTTTTTCGGCCATGCTGCCGCCGCTGATTTCGGCGCTTCCGCCGTAGATGGGGCCTTTTTCGACACCGGGAGCGGACTGAATTTTTCCATCGAGGACAATGGCCATCTGGGATTTCTCCTCGAAGACTTGTTTGGTGAGATCGCCGAAGAGATTGCCGCCTTGGGAATCGAAATTGAGGTGGACGCCCCAGCCGCGGCTATCGAAGAACGCGCCGGCTCTGGTGACATGTTCGCCGCCGAGATCGGCTTTCCGTTTCATGAGGAGCTTGCTTTTGGAGGATTTGTCGCCTCGGGTCATCTCGTAGTCGACGATTTCGTAGCCGGGAGGTGGGGCGGCGGTACCGGCCTCGATTTGGGGGATGAGGGTACGGCTATCTTTGTGAACGAGGTGGAATTCCAGCTTGGCGACCTGCTTGAGCTGATTGCGGGCGTCTTCGATTTTGGCGATATCGATTCCGGGAATTTGGACCATGATGCGGTCAACGCCTTGGGGGGTGATGACGGGTTCGCTGACGCCCATGCCATCGACGCGTTTGCGGATGGCTTCCATGGCTTGATCGACCATGTCGCGGGTGATCTCTTTGGTCTTGCCTTCGGAGTCTGGTGGAGGGCTGAGTTTGATTAGGAAAGTCGTTCCGCCTTGGAGATCGATGCCGAGGCGAATTTTACCTGGAGGGCCGAAGCGCTTGCCGTCGGCGTCCTTTTGGTCGAAGGGCGGGTAAGCAAAAGTGAGACAGAGGGAGGCGATGAGGAGAGTCAGGACCGTGCCGAGGTTGCGTTTGGCGCGTTCGCTATCGGTGAAGAAATACCATCCGAAAAGAACGAGGAGGAGAAGACCGTAGAGAAAGGTAGTTGCGGGGTTCATAAGGTGAAAGGAAAGCTGGATGGGTTAGCCGATTTTGGTGGAAAGCAGGGGATCGATCAGGGAAAGAATCTCTCGGGTGAAGTGACGGGCTGAGGAAAGATTAGGCCGACTTAGGTTCGTTGGAGTCGATGATCACATTGGCGATGGCATCTTTATTGATCTCGATTTTGACATTATCGGCGACTTTGAGGAGGAGCGTGTGGCCTTCTTTGACATTGGCAATGATCCCGTGGATTCCGCTGTTTGTGACCACCTTATCTCCCGTTTTGAGAGAACCGATGAGGGTCTTTAAGTCTTTTGTGCGCTTACTTTGGGGGCGAATAATCAGGAAGTAAAAGATCACGCCCATGGCGAGCATGGGGACGGCGAGACTACTCATCGCGTTTGGGGGTGTGGCGACGGCGTCGGCGATGAATAAATAGGAGTGGTTGAGCATAAAAAAGGCGAGTGGATCGTGAATTAGAAGAGACGGAAAAACGGGAGCGGGAGATTATGCGGAAGAAGAGGTTTGGCAAAGGATTTTCACGGGAGGGTGATGGTGGG
>JBAWZW010000147.1:0-6941 GCA_037142835.1 Verrucomicrobiota bacterium | reverse complement strand
ATTGGGGTGATTGGGGGGGGAGATTGGCTGACAATTTTTGAACCTGGGACGAGGCGGAGTTGGCCATTGGTGACGACCAATTGTCCTGGAGTAACACCTTGGAGGACCACGGTTTCTTGGTTCAGGGAGCGACCGATGGTGATGGGATGAAGTTCGGCGGTGTTGGAGTCATTGACCGTGAAGATTTGCGGTCCATTTTGGCCATTGATGATGGCGTTGGAGGGGATGACGGTGAGATTGGATTCGGTGTCGAGATGGAGGAGGACATCGACAAAAGCGCCTGGCCAGAGGGCGTGATTTTCGTTGGGGAAAGAGGCTTTGAGGATGATCGTGCCGGTGGTGATATCGATGGAATTGGAGATGAAAGTGAGGGTACCCTCGGCGAGGGGATGGGAGTTGATGGGGTCGAGAGCGGAGACGGGGAGTGGGCGAGTGGCGATGGATCGTTGGATGTTGGCGAGGTATTTTTCGGGGATGGCAAAGGCGACGTAGATGGGGGCGATCTGCTTGATCGTGGTCATGGCGGTATCGGCGTTATCTTTGATGAGGTTCCCTGCTTGGACATTGATCGTGCCGGTGCGGCCGTTGATGGGGGATTTGATGGTGGCGTAGCCGAGGCGGACGGAGGCGATTTTGACGATGGCTTCGTCGGCTTGGACGGCGGCGGCGGTGGCGATGGCGGTGGCGCGGGTTTGGTCGAGTACGCCTGCGGAAACGGCGCCGGTGGAGCCGAGTTTGGCGGAACGGTCGGCTTCGCGTTGGGCATTATCGGCTAGGGCACGATCTTTGGCGAGGTTGGCTTGGGCTTGGGCGAGGAGGGTGGCGTAGAGGAGGGGTTGAATGGTGAAGAGAGAGTCGCCTTTTTGGACGTCTTGGCCTTCTTGAAAGTTGACGGAGAGGAGTTCTCCGCCGACTTGGGCTTTGATTTCGACGGTGGAGATTGACTCCGCGTGGCCGATGGCGCGGAGGTCGAGGGGGAGATTTTTTTGGAGAGTGCGGGCGAGGGTGACTGGGACTGGGGAGGATGTGGGAGGCAGTGATGGGGGAGTTTTTGAACAGGAGGCGAGGGCGAGAGCGAGGGGAATTCCGGCGAATTTTGCGAACTGGATGTTGATCAAAGTGAACCTTTTAAGGGAAAGGAATGGGCGAAACTTTGAAGACAGGAATTTTGGGGGAGTTGTTGAAGAGTGGCGACATGGCTGGTTTCACTCGGAGAGAGCCATGGATGCATGAGAGGGAGGTTAAAATAACAGGCAAACCACAATTAAACCAACACGCACTAGTCGCGGGGTATGGTGGCGCGAAGTTTGGGGGCCTCTCTCACTTTGAGAGGCAGAGGCGGCTTCCTATGTGGAAACAGTCGGACTCTCTGGAGTCGGTGTTGGGGTAGGGGGAGGGGTAGGTGGAGGCGTGGGATTGGGGGTATTGCCCCCATTATTGATGTAGTTATTGAGGTCCGACTTGAGCGCGTTTAGTTGACCGCTGGAGAAGTTTCCCTTGGCACTGTCGTTTTTTAAGCTGGAAACGATATTTTTAACGATGGCGCGGTTGACATCGGGGTCATTGCCTAAAGCATTCTTAATCAAGGTATTGATTTTAGAGAGGCTTGTTTGGTTTTGGACTTTTTTGAGAAGCTTCTGGAATTTTTCCGATTTAAGTAGTCGGGCGACGGGGCCGGTTTTTTTCCCGCCTGGCTCGGTGGCGGCGCTCGCGATTGGGGTTATGGGGAGGGTTGCGCAAAGGGTAGAGAGGGCGACAACCGCGTAGATCGGGTAACGAAGGACAAATTTCATAGGAATTAGTTGTTCTTCGATTACTTACTTAAAAGCTGGCAAGGTTCAACAATTATTTTCACTCTTTTTATTTTGGGGGATTTGATTGTGCTTGGCTGGCGGATTGAAGGAGTTGGTGGGCACTGTGGGCTTGGCGGATGGAAGAGAGGCGAGGATCGGCGGCGATGGCTAATTGGAAGGAGGCTTCGGCTTGATCGAAGAGGCGAAGTCGATCGAGGACTTGGGCGCGTCGGAGGAGGAGGGTGGTGTCTTGGGGAAAGAGGCGGAGTCCGGATTGGTAGGCGAGGTTAGCTTGTTGGCGAGCGGATTGGCGGTCGTCGTAGGATTCCTCTTCTTCGGCTTGGACGCGGTAGGCTTCCCCGAGGTAGGTGAAGGTGAAGGGGTTCCAAGGGTCGAGGCGGATGGATTGTTGGGCGTAGAGGATGGAGTTTGGGTAATCGAATTCGCGGAGTCGGATGCGGGATTGTTCGGAGAAAAACTCGCCTGGGTAGGCGAGAAGCGAGCCGAGGAGAAGCGCGAGACTCAAAAAGGGAAGGAGGAGAAGGCGAGATTTTGTATTTTGGGTGGAAGTGGTTTGGGGGGTGAGGTTTGGGGGTTGTGGTTGGGCGAGGATTCCGAAGAAAAAGGCGACGGCGAGAGCGTTGGCTGGGATGTGGAGATTAAAATCGACGAGCGAGTGGGCGGCGATGGCGGCGAAAGCGGTGAGTGAGCCGAGGAGGAGGGCGAGATTATTGCCTTGAGGATGATCTGGGTTGGGGGCAGTGAGCGCGAGGTGGCGGAGTGATTGGAGGCTATTTTTGGCGTGGGTGAAGAGAAAAGCGAGGAAGCAGAGGCCTCCGATCACGCCATATTCAGCGAGGAGTTCGAGGTAGTCGGAGTGAGCGTGAACGGGGTCGAGTTGGAGTTCGGGTTGGCGGTAGAGGCGCCCGAGATAGAGGTGGGTGCCTGAACCGGTGCCGAAAATGGGGGAAGTAGAAAACTGGGTGAGGGCGGTCTGCCAGTTGGCGAGGCGGATATCGTGACTGAGACTGGTGGCGAGGCGGTCGCGGAGCTCGTGGTGCTCGGTGATCAGATAAAGTCCGATGGCGCAGATGGATGCGAGGGCGATTGATGAGAAGAGGACGGCGCGTTTGAGCTGGCGAGGGTTTTTCAGGTAACTGGTGCAAACGTTGAGGAGGCACCAAATTAAAAGCGAGAAAACGGCGCAGGCGAAACCGCCCCGGCTTTGGGAGAGGAGAAGGGCGATGGCGCAGCAGAGAGAGGCGTAGCCGAAGGCTACTTTCATGGCGGGTTTTTCGGTGCTGGAAAGGGTAAAGGAGATCCCGAAGGCGAGGGCGATTTCGAGAAAGCCGGCGAGGTGGTTTGGGGAGACAAACAGGCCGCTGGCTCTGCTGTCGTTAGGAGCTCGCCCGATTCCAAAAAGCATAAAGTCTTCTCCGAAAGCGGCTTGAATTGCTGATACGCCGGCGTGGATAACGCCTAAGCAGAGGAGTATCTTAATTACAGAGACACGACTGGTGGTGGAGGAGAGCGGGCCAGCGGCGAGAAAGTAAACGAGGAGGCAACTGAGGAGGAGAAAAAGATCGGCACGAGCGAGGTAGGGAACAGGAGAGAATAAACCGCGCACAAATAAATAGGAAAAAAGCAAACTGGCGGCGATCGTACAGGCGGTGGGAGATTTTTTTTCGGGAAGTATTGGGCTACGGAAGGCGAGGAGACCAGCGATGCCAATGAGGGCGAAGGTGGGTAGGCTGAAGACTGGGCGACTGCCTCCGATGAGGCAATGGATCAAGATCAGACCGAGGATTAATGAAAGAAGAGCGGATCGATGAATGGTGAAATGCATGGGAAGCGAAATGGGAACGCTAGCGCTGGACCAGAATGAAAATGATGCCCTGATGAAACGATCAAAAGAAAATCAGAAATAAAGCGTTGACAGATTTGGGGAAGTGGTGGTTCTCTTCACTAACAGTTAATTTAAAAACCACTCTTGTGAATCTTAAAAACACCCACCTCTCTTTATCAATCGCTGTCGCCGTCGCGATGGTGCTTGGAATTTCTGATGCCCGAGCTGCTATTTTGGATGCCCATAAGGACATGACGGATCGTGCCGGCCACGGAATTTTAGCGGCTTGGCCGACTTCTTCGGACGAACGGGAGGCTTCAGATTATGCTGATCGCGCGCTTCCGGTCGCGGGAAACAAGGCAGATTTAGACAACCAGGCGCCGAGTTTCTTTCGAGTGCCCGAGTTTTCGATGAACGAGACTGGGATCATTCTCTATGTTGGGTTGCAGGCTGAGCCGGCACCTGTTGGCAATCAAAATCGTGCTCCTCTTTATTCTGGGAGTATTGATAGCTTTCGATTGGGGCCTGGTGAGGCGCAAGCGGCGCCTCAGACCGTTGGGGACACCGGCGAAATTTACCCAGAAGATGCTCCTGCAGTGAGCATGGCCTACATTGTTTATCGCCTCGATTTTGGTACTCGAAATGAAGGGGTTTCACTGTTTGCGACTCCGACGGTAGCGACGGAACCGTTGGCAACTAACAATGCCCAATCTTCAGCGATTGCGATGAATGGAAAATACACTTGGGAAATGATCCAATTCACCGCTTTGCCGCCGCTAGACGACCGAGATGTGGATTGGCAAGAAGAGCATTCTGAGGCGATTCATTTCGCTCCCGAACCGACTTCAATGGTGCTTTTAGCGCTGGGAGCGCTTGGTCTTGGGGCACGTCGTCGTCGTTAATTTTTCGGCATTGTAGCGGGAAACCGCGGGTGTTTTATGATCGCTCTCCTAGGGATTTGACAATTCCAAGGATGAAGTGGAGTAAAATGTTCATGGGGACTGAGTAAATTCTGGACTGATTCACTTTGATCAGATGGTTTGGGAGGATCTGCGATGCGATGAGTTTATTGATAATCGCTTTTTCCGATGGGACTCATTTACGATGCGGTGGTGACAAATGGTGCTTTTTCTGGGGCAGCCACGGCATTGCTTTTGAAGCGAGAACGTCTATCGGCGCGGATCTTGACCATTGAGAAAACGCGGGAATTTGATCGGAAAATGGGGGGAGTCGACTACCGAGGTTAGTTGATGTTTTTTGACTAAGGTCTTGGGAATTTCCACTTGGCTGGGGCATGATCAATTGGCCAAGCAAGGGTTACAGATGTGGTTTGCGCGGACTTTTGAAGAGAAGTTTGAGGATTGTGCGGAAGTGGGTGCACAATATAACGCCCGGCTTGGTGGTTTTCAGATCGATCGGTCAAGGATGGGCGAGTCTGTGCTTTCCTTGGCGGTTGCCGAAGGATGCGAACTGTGGCGACCAGCCAAGGTTACGGGTATCGATTTGGGGGGCGTGGGGCGGAATATCGTGACCGTGAAAATGGACGGGGAGGAATCATCGCGATCGGTCGGAACTCACTGGGTGGCGGATGCGAGCGGTCGAGTGGCGACGATTGCGTGGAAGATGGGATTTTTTTCTGCGATGACTGAGTTGCCCACGAGCGCGCCGTGGGCGCGGTTTAGTGGGGCAAGGACTGGGATGGGGTGGAGATTCGGTCGCGCCATCCTGCTAGGGCGGGGGCGGTTACGGCGAGTCGATCTTGGGCGACGAACCATTTGATGGGATTGGGTTGGTGGGTGTGGATTATTCCGCTGAAGGGTGGCGACTACGGCGTTGGGCTGGTCTATGACACTGGTCTTTTTGCGCCGCCTGAGGGGGCGACGATTAGCGATCGGTTGGTTGCGCATTTGGCCACGCATCCGATTGGGCGGGAGATTCTTGGTGGGGCTTGGCCGCACCAAGGAGATCAGCGTGCTTAGGGGAATTTGCCAGATGTCAGCGAACGTGTGCATGGGGATGGGTGGGCGATAGTTGGTGAGGCGGCGGGATTTATCGATCCGCTCTACAGTCCTGGTCTAGACTTTTGTTCTTTCACGGCTCAAGGAGCGAAGTAACTGATTGCGAAAGTGTTAAATGGTGAATCGGTTGATGGCTGCATCGCCGAGTACAACGCCGCGTTTGCTTTTTCGTACCGGGCTTGGTTTGAGGGAATTTATCGGGATAAGTACTATTACCTTGGCGATGCGGAGTTAATGGCGGTGGCTTTTTTCTCGATGTGGCGTTTTACCATTTGGGACCTGTTCGCCAGGTGTACTCCGATCCTGTGGAGCAATTTGCTCGGATCCCGTTTGCGGGAACGGGGGTCGGGTAGTGGGGGCTTTTATGGGGTTGTACAATCGACGACTGGTCAATTTGGCGCGCCGAAAGTTGCGGGCAGGGGTTTACGGAGCGCGGAACGCTCATTTTCGACTACTCGTTGGTGGTTTTCTTCCTGATGGGACCTCCACTCGGTTGCTTTTTTGTGAGCTAATTCTCTGGGGGAGAGCTGAATGGAGGAATCTGTTTCTTTTTTCTTCCTCCGAGGGTTGACCGAATCGCTCGATTTCGGCGGTCGGTGGTCTTGGGGAAGGAGATTACTGGGATGGCTAGTGGGTGCGGTGGCGAGGTGAGTCTCGAGGAAGACGAGGAGGGAGGGGGTTGAAGGAAAAAGAACTTGCTTGGGGATCAATTGGTCAGCAAATCTGTGTTTCTTTTAGAGTACTGTTGCAAGGATTATGTCTCACGTTCGTCTGGGCATCGTTGGTCTTGGTAATATCGGGAAATTTCACGCGGAGTACCTGCTTTCCGGTGAGGTTCCGCGGTGCGAACTGGTGGCGGTAAGCGATTGGCATGCGTCGAACCTCAAGCCGTTTGAGGCGCGGGGATTGTCGACTTACGAGAGTTGGGAGGAAATGATTCGGTCGAAAAAGATCGAGGCGATTCTTGTGGCGACGCCGCATTTTCTCCACACCCCGATTGGGATTGATGCTTTGCAGAACGGCGTGCACGCGATGATTGAGAAGCCGATTTCTGCGCACAAAGCGGACGCCGAGCGGCTCTGTGCGGTTGCGGAAAAGCATCCGAGTCTAGTCTTTGCGGGAATGTTTCAGTTGCGAGTGGAGCCTCGCTACTTGGAGTTGCGACGACTGATTCGTAGCGAGTTAGGAAAGTTAGTGCGAGTGAACTGGATTATCACCGACTGGTTCCGAACGGAGGCGTACTATGCGAGTGGAGGGTGGCGGGCGACGTGGAAGGGGGAAGGT
>JBAWZW010000146.1:0-6974 GCA_037142835.1 Verrucomicrobiota bacterium | reverse complement strand
GTTGAGGGTGGAGGCGTTGAGGGTGGAGGGAGTGGGAGCATCCTCATAGAAGCCGCTATTATTGTAGTAAGTGCCTCGGAGACCGACTTTTGGGACTACGGAGAGGAAGCCGAAGTAGGTGTTTGGGTAACTGATTTGGTGATAGGTATCGGCGCGAAAGGATTCGTAGTTATCGAAGTTCGTATTGGCGGCAAAAATTCTTCTGAGGAAGCCCGTGCTGGAGTCGCTATCGTAAAAGAAGGGGGTTTTAAAGAGGGGTTGGCGTTTGACATCGAGGGAGAGTTCGGGGAGCCGATCGGTGCCGTCGAAGTTGTCGTTGATCTGTTGGCGGTAGATGAGATTGATGCTGTAGTCTTCGTTCCACTTGGTGAGGGCGATGACATTGTCGGGGTTGGGATCGCGGCGAAATTCCTTTTGATCAAAGTCTTGGAGGAAGCGAGGGTCGCTGAGTTTGTTGATATTGATCGTCGAATAAATGTCTTCGGTGAAGTAGGTACGATCTTGGAGAGTGACGCGGTAGCGATCTGGGGCGATGGGTTCGCGACCGAGGGCGGTTTTGTTGGTGCCTGGGGCGGCGTCGTGGATGTAATAGGTGACGAAGCGGCCCCAGTTGCTATCGTCATCGGAATCTGGGTCGACATCTTTGCGGGGTTTTTTGGTGACGAAAGCGCCGGTGGTGTGTTTGGCGCCGCCCCAGCGGGCTTCGAAGCCCGAGCCCATGCCGCGATCGGCGTAGAGATCGGAGCGCCATTTGCCGGCGATTTGATCATTGATAGGGAAAGTGGTTTCGCTGAGGAGGGTGGCGCCCCAGATGGTTTGGTAAGCGGGAAAGATGCGGAAACTGGAGTCTTGGTTGAGGGACTGGTAGAGGTAGGGGTAATAGAAGACGGGAACGCGTCCGATGTAGACGCGGACGTTGGAAAAGATCACGCGATCTTTGGAATAAATGCGGACGGTTTTGGCTTGGAGATGGTAATCGGGTTCCGAGGAATCGCTGGTGGTGAAGACCCCATTTTTGACGAGGTAAGCGTTGGAGCCGAGGGTGGAGAGGGTATCGCCGCCGAAGCGGAAGGGGAGGGCTTCGCCTTGGAAATCGGAGGTGCTGAAGATTTTCGTTTCGAGGTTATAGAGGGCGCGTTCGGCGGTGAAGAGGCGACCTTCGCGGTAGAGGCGAACATTACCGGAGAGAAAGACGTCGCGGGTATCGGGATGATACTGAGCGTAGTCGCAATAAATCTCGGTGGCGCCGTAGCGAATGACGACATTTTGTTCGGCGACGGCGATGCCGTTTTCGACGCGGGTGATTTCGGAAGTGATTTCGATCGGGCTATCGCCGAAGCTTCCTATGCCTCCTAGCTGAGCCCGAGCGGCACCAAAGCTGGCGAGGACGAGGGTAATGGCGAGCAAAAGTTTTTTCATGCGAATGCGTGTAGAGGGTAGAAGTTGCCGATGAGAAAGCCAAGGAGAAAGGCGGGAGTGGAGGAACTGCGGACAACTGGACAGGGAAGAATTTTTAAAATAAAGGGAAGGGATGTCTGAAAGCTTATCCATATCCACCGCCGGGCTTTTGCAAGCGGCGAGCCAGCAAGTGTCTGCGTCCAAGGTCTTGGTGGGGTTTGATGGATTTGTGGATACGATTCTTCATGTGGTGGACCGGCGGACCTCGGCGACCGAATACACGCGGTTGGTGGAGATGAAGGAATATGCGTCGAGGATCGCGGCGGCGGCGGGGTTGAGTGCGAATTTTGAGTTGGTGACGCAGATGGTGAAGTTGGGGGGGAATGGTCCGATTATGGCGAACGCTTTGGGGGCGGTGGGTTTTGGGACCACTTATATTGGGAATTTGGGGTCCCCGAATGTCCATCCGATTTTCGGTGAATTTGCGAAGCGGAACCGGGTGATTTCGATTGCGGAGCCTGGGTATACGGATGCGGTGGAGTTCAACGACGGGAAGTTGATGTGTGGGAAGCACGAGAGTTTGAAGGAGGTGAATTGGGCGAATTTGGTTGGTCATTTGAGTGAGGAGGAGTTGGTGGAGATTTTTCAGGAGTCGGCGCTGATTGCGTTGGTGAATTGGACGATGCTCACGCAGATGACGGCGATTTGGACGAAATTGGAGACGCAGATTGCCCCGCGTTTGGAGGGGGAGAAGCGTTGGTTGTTCTTTGATTTGGCGGATCCTGCGAAGCGGACTGTGGAAGACATTGGAGTGGCGCTGAAGCAGATCAGTCGATTTCAGAAGCATTTCCGGGTGATTTTGGGATTGAACCTTCAGGAGGGGCGGCAGGTGGGGGAGGTTTTGGGATTGGGCGGGGTGGAGGAGACCTACGAGGCGGTGACTGGCCAAGCGGTGGCTATCCGGGAGGCGTTGCAAGTGGATACGGTGGTCATTCATCCCACGCATTTTGCGGCGGCGGCGGATGATCGGGGAGGCGTGCATGTGGTGGGGCCGTTTACCGCCCAGCCGAAAATCACTACGGGTGCGGGCGATCATTTTAATGCGGGATTTTGTTTGGGGCGGATTCTGGGTTTAGCGGTGGAGAACAGTCTGCAAATCGGGGTGGCGACCTCGGGATTTTATGTG
Organism: Verrucomicrobiota bacterium; assembly: GCA_037142835.1. Lineage (GTDB taxonomy): Bacteria > Verrucomicrobiota > Verrucomicrobiia > Chthoniobacterales > Chthoniobacteraceae > Chthoniobacter. The sequence goes on along the minus strand of JBAWZW010000146.1, from coordinate 4,390 downwards.
CGAAACGCCAGTAGTCCGACGCTTCCTGAGCTGGTGGACTTTCTCCGCTCGCTGTGAGCGGTGGAGGGGGCGGGGGCGGGTTTTTTTTGATCAAGGCAGTCGCGCGCCCGCCGTTGGGGGATATTTCCACTAAGGAAACGGCGTTGGTGCGCTAGAAGTTGGCAAAAGTGAAGGCTTTTACTTGCATCTTCTGGCTGAGTTTTGGGGCCTCTTTATTGGCGGGGGCTCCGATGGATTTTGTGCGCGATGTGCGGCCGATTTTGGAGGAGTATTGTTTTGATTGTCATGGGGCGGAGAAGCAGAAGAGCGGGTTGCGACTGGACTCGACGGTGGGAATTTTGCGGGGGGGAGAATCGGGGGAACCGCTCTTTGTGAAGGGGTCGAGTGGGGAGAGTCATCTGATGAAAAAGGTCACGTCGAAAAGTGCCAAGGAAGCGATGCCGCCGAAGGGCGAGAGGCTGGCGTCCGAGCAGGTGGCGGTGCTTGGGGCGTGGATCGATGGGGGAGGGAAGCTGCCGGATGAGGAGGCGGCGTTGGTGGCGTTGAAGCCCCAGACGGAGCATTGGTCTTTCCAGCCGGTGAAGCGTCTCCCGGGAGGCGGGATTGATAGTTTCGTGTTGAAGAAGTTGCAGGAGAAGGGGTTAACGATGTCGGTGGCGGCGGACAAGGCGACGCTGATTCGTCGGTTGTATCTGGTGATGCACGGGATGCCACCGAGTCCGCAGGAGGTGGACGCTTTTCAAAATGACTCGCGTCCAGATGCTTATGGGCGGCTGGTGGAGCGGGTCTTGGCGAGTCCGCGTTATGGCGAGCGTTGGGCGCGGCATTGGATGGATGTGGTGCGTTACGCGGACACCAACGGGTTTGAGACCAATCATGAACGGAAGACGGCGTTTCACTATCGCGACTACCTGATTGAGTCGCTGAATTTGGACAAGCCTTACACGGATTTTATCAAGGAACAGATTGCGGGCGATGCGTTGGGGATGGATGCGGCGACGGGCTTTCTGGTGGCCGGGACTTACGATATCGTGAGGGGCGATGACAAAATGCTCAACGCGATGCTCAGGCAGGATGAGCTTGCGGACATGGTGAACACCACGGGCACGGCATTTCTCGGTCTGACGCTGGGCTGTGCGCGTTGTCACAATCACAAATTCGATCCGATTTTGCAGAAGGATTATTACGCGATGCAAGCGGTGTTTGCGGGGGTGACGCATGGCGAGCGTCCGTTGCGGCAAGCGGCTGGGGCGAAGGCGGGGGCGGCGCTGGAAGCGGAGGCGTTGGCCAAGGGGGTGGAGCTGGACGTTTTCCGGAAAAAGGCGGCGCTGGCGGGAGTGGTCGGGGGGCGGCGTGGGCCAGTGAATGCGAAATTCAACGAGGAGACCTTTGCGGCAGTGGAGGCGGTGGCGGTGAAGTTTACGATCCTCGGGACGAACTCTGGGGAGCCTTGTTTGGACGAGTTAGAAATTTACGATGAAGCGGGGCGGAACGTGGCGCTGTCGGGAAAGGCGGACGCCTCGGGCACCTTCCCGGGCTTGGCCATTCACCAGTTGGAGCACGTCAACGACGGGAGGACGGGCAATGATCGCAGTTGGATTTCCGAGACGGTGGGTCGGGGTTGGGTGCGGATTGTTTTGCCAGCGAAGACGCGGATTACTCGGATGGTGTGGAGCCGTGATCGCGAGGGGCGGTTTACTGATCGGCTGGCGACGCAGTATACAATCGAAGTGGCGGTGGATGGGGAGCGGTGGAGGACGGTGGCGAGTTCTGATGATCGCCAGCCCTTCAATGGAAAGGCCGATCCGAACGCCTTTCTGGCGGGGCTTTCCGCGCCAGACGTCGAGGTTGCGCGCAAACTTCAGGGAGAAATCGCCGACTTAAAAAAGCGCCTCGGGGCGACAGCGGGTGGCGTGAAAGGTTGGGCGGGGATTTTTTCCCAGCCGCAAAAAACCCAGCGGCTTTATCGGGGCGACCCGCTGGAAAAGCGGGAGGTCATTGCTCCTGATGCGCTTTCCGTGCTTGGGACGCTGGGTCTTGAGGTGAATGAGCCGGAGCAGCGGCGTCGGGTGAAGCTCGGGGAGTGGATTGCCAGTCCGGAAAATCCCCTGACCGCACGGGTGCTTGTGAATCGGCTCTGGCACTACATCTTTGGCCTGGGGATCGTGGATACGCCGAGCGATTTCGGTGCCAATGGGAGTCGTCCAACGCATCCCGAGTTGCTCGATTGGCTGGCGGATGAGTTTGTGAAAAGCGGGTGGTCGATCAAGCACGTGCAGCGACTGATTTTGGGGTCGGCGACCTTTCAGCAATCGTCGGCGGTGCGGGCCGATGCGGCGAAGGTGGATGCGGATGGTCGGTTGCTTTGGCGCTACACGCCACGGCGATTGGAGGCGGAGGCGATTCGCGATTCGACGCTCGCCGTCTCGGGGGCGCTGGATTTTCGGATGGGCGGTGAAGGGTTTTACCTGATGAATGTGGCGGATCGGGAGATAGTACGGCACTACTTTCCTAAGGATCAGTATACGCCCGCAGAGTTTCGCCGAATGGTTTATCAATTCCGGATTCGCCAGACTACGGACAGCGTGTTTAGTTCGCTCGACTGCCCTGACGGCGGCTCGGTGATTGCGAAGCGGAGTCGATCGAATACCCCATTGCAGGCGTTGAATTTGTTTAACAGCACCTTTGTTCTTCAGCAGGCGGAGATTTTCGCGAAGCGGTTAGTGGCGGAGGTGGGCGAGAAACCGGAGGCCCAGGTGGATTGGGCGTTTCGGTTGTTTTACGCCCGATTGCCCGACACCTTTGAGCGGGAGCGTTCGGTGGCGATGATTCGTGAATACGGATTAACGTCCTTTGCTCGAGCGCTTTACAATACCAGCGAGTTCTTATTTGTTTTTTAAAACCGCGCCATGCATCCACTTCTCAATCGTCGGAGTTTTCTTGCGCATACCGCCACGGGGCTCGGGGGGATCGCGCTCGCGCATTTGCTGGGGGAGAATCGTCTCGAGGCGGCGTCGCCGATTCGCCCGGAGATTCATCCTGAGAATCCCAATGCGCTTCGGTCGCCCCATTTTCCGGGGCGGGCGAAGCGCGTGCTGATGGTTTTTTGTTCGGGTGGGGTGAGTCAGATGGATACCTTTGATTTCAAGGCGGAGCTGAACAAGCGGCATGGTCAGCCGATGCCTGGGGCGGAGGGGTTGCTAACTTTTCAAGGGGCGCAGGGGAATTTGAGTCGAAGTCCGTGGGAGTTTCGTCCGCGTGGGCAGAGTGGGAAGATGGTTTCCGATTTGGTCCCGCATCTCGGCGCGCTCGCCGATCGGATGTGCTTTGTGCATTCTCTCACGGGAAAAACCAACACCCACGGCTCGGGTGAAAACTTTATGGGCACGGGGTTCACCCTTGATGGTTTTCCCAGTATGGGGGCGTGGGCGACCTATGCGCTGGGGAGTGAAAATGAGACCCTTCCTGCTTATGTCGCCATTCCCGATCCGCGCGGGGCACCCCAGTCGGCGGGAAATTTTTGGGGCTGTGGTTTTCTGCCAGCGGCCTTTCAAGGCACGGACTTCAACGCCTCCAAGCAGTTAAGGAATCTCACCCGACCACCGGGATTTTCCCCCGCAACGGATGCGGCGACTCGCGATTTTATTGGCACGCTGAACCGGCATCATCTGGAGCGTTTTCCGGGGGACAGTGAATTGGCGGCCCGCATTTCCAGCTACGAGTTGGCGGCGCGGATGCAGCTTTCCGTTCCCGAAGTCGCGGACATTTCCTCAGAGCCCGCGCATATCCTGAAAATGTATGGGGCAGACCAAGGGGGGCATCCCGTGAAAGACCTGAAGGCGGCTTACGCGCGCAACTGTATTCTCGCCCGTCGGCTCATCGAGAAAGGGGTGAGATTTGTGCAGTTGTTTAATGGCGCGTACCAGACTGGGGGCGAGGGGGTGAGCAATTGGGATGGTCACAGAGTGCTGGCTGAGCAATACGCGAAGCACGGCGAAGTCATGGACCAGCCAACCGCCGCGCTTCTCACCGACCTCCAGCAGCGGGGGTTGCTGGACGATACCCTGGTCGTTTGGTGCACCGAATTTGGGCGGATGCCGACTTTCCAGAAAGGGGCTAGTGGTCGCGATCATAACCCGAGTGGCTTCACCGCTTGGCTGGCTGGCGCGGGCGTTCGACAGGGCTTCAGTTACGGAGCGACGGACGAGTTTGGCTACAAAGCGGTGGAAAACATCGTCACTGTGCATGACTTTCACGCCACCATCCTGCACATCCTCGGCCTCCACCACGAGCGCCTGAGCTTTTACCACAACGGAATTGAGCGTCGCCTCACCGATGTGCACGGGCAGGTCATCAAGGGGATCTTGGCGTAAAAGTCCGCAGGGGTGGG
>JBAWZW010000145.1:0-6977 GCA_037142835.1 Verrucomicrobiota bacterium | reverse complement strand
GGTCTTGGTCTTGGTCTTGGTCTTGGTCTTGGTCTTGGTCTTGGTCTTGGTCTTGCTAAATCAATTTCTATCCCCTATCCTCTTGCTTGGTGTTTGCTTCGTCCTGCCGTCCACCTCCGGTGATCGTCGGGGGCTTTGCGGACCTTTCTAAATGTTCCATGTAGAACAATGATGTTTGTTTATCCTAAAATTTACGACGTGCTGGTGATCGGCGCGGGGCATGCGGGCGTTGAAGCGGCTTTGGCGGCGGCTCGGCTAGGTGCCGCGACTTTGATTTTGACCCAAAATCTCGATTCGGTTGGGCAAATGTCCTGTAATCCCGCGATTGGTGGGCAGGCGAAGGGGCAGATTGTTCGAGAAATTGATGCGCTCGGTGGAGCGATGGGCTTGAACACAGACGCCACGTCTTTTCAGTTTCGGATGCTCAATGCGAATAAGGGGCCGAGCGTAAGGTCGCCGAGGGCGCAGTGTGATAAGAAAGCTTACCAATTTCGGGCGAAGGCGGTTTTGGAACGACAGGCCAACTTAGATCTCAAGCAAGGGAATGTGGTTCGCTTGACTGTGGGGGCGGATGGGGTGACTGGGGTCGAGACCAATTTGGGTTGGCAGATTCAGGCTAGGGCGGTGGTCATTACGACGGGAACCTTCATGCGGGGTTTGCTCCACGTGGGATTGCAGAATCAGGCGGGCGGACGGATGGGCGACAGCGTGTCGACCCTCAGCGATCATCTGAAGGAGTTGGGTTTCGAGGTTGGACGCTTTAAGACGGGGACGCCGTGTCGTTTGCATGGGAAAACCATCGATTTTGGTCAATGTCAGCGTCAGGACGGCGATGTCCCCCGGCCTTTTTCTTATGTTCCTGAAGAGCTGGGGGAGAACCTTCATGACATCTTCAGTTTGAATCACTGGAAGGACGGACTGTTCCATGTGGAACAATTGCCCTGTTGGATTACCCAGACCAATGCGCGCACCCATGAGATGATTCGCGCGAATCTTCACCAGTCGCCCCTCTATGCAGGGAAGATCGAAGGGGTGGGGCCTCGGTATTGCCCATCGATCGAGGATAAAGTGGTCCGTTTTGCCGAAAAAGAGTCGCACCAGCTGTTTCTGGAGCCTGAGGGGCGACATACGGAGGAGTATTATGTCAACGGAATCTCCACGAGTTTGCCCATGGCCGTTCAGTATGAGTTTATTCGGTCGATTCGTGGGCTGGAGAACGCGGAAATCATGAGGCCCGGGTACGCGGTGGAGTATGATTATTGTCCGCCCACCCAGCTGACGCATGCTCTGGAGACGCACCGGGTGCCCGGGCTGTATTTTGCTGGGCAAATTAATGGAACTTCCGGTTATGAGGAGGCGGCCGCTCAGGGATTGGTGGCGGGGGCGAATGCCGCGCTGAAAGTTTTGGGACGTCCGCCACTCTATTTGTCCCGTGCCGACGCTTATATCGGGGTGCTGATCGACGACCTTGTGACCAAGGGGACGATCGAGCCATACCGGATGTTCACCAGTCGGGCAGAGCATCGGTTGATCTTACGGCAGGATAACGCTGATCTTCGGCTGACCCCGATCGGCGAGGCAGCGGGTTTGGTGAGTGGCTCTCGCTGGGAGAAAGTCCAGGCGAAACTCGCTGATCTGGAGCGTCTTAGGTTATATGCCAAGGCCACCCGATACGGGGAAGTGAGCGTGGCCCAGTGGATCCGTCGGCCAGAAAACACCACGGAGCAATTACCTCAGGAAATCCGCGGAGATTTCGCAGCTGATCGATGGGAGTCCTTGGAGATTGAGCTGAAATACGCTGGCTATATCACCCGACAAGAGGTGGCGATTGAGAAGCTCCGGGGGAACGATGCCAAGCGGATTCCCCCGAAAACCGATTTCATCCATCTTCCTGGTTTGCGGGAGGAGGCGAGGCAAAAGTTTGCCCTCGTGCGGCCGGAAACCCTTGGTCAGGCGTCGAGGATCAGCGGAATCACCCCGTCGGACATCGCGCTCTTAGCGGTCTACCTTCACCGGGGGATTCCACTGGAAGAGTGACCGGATGCGGACTGGTTCGGATGGGCTGAAAGGGGGGGTAAATCATTTGAGGACGACAATTTCCGATGTCTGAAGGCGGAGTGAAAGACGGGGGGTGGAGGGAAAAATGCTCACTGGTGCTGGGGATGAGTGGTGATTAGGGGGCGACGCCGAGGTTTTACGAGGGAGAATTGATTGTGGCTATTGTAGTAAATTTATTTAAACCACTTTAGGATCGTTATTTTAGAATTTGAAGCGCCCTGAGCAGGGAAAATTTTCGGGGCGTGAAGGCGGGGAGATTCTGGAGTAGGCAAGGGGAATGGAACTTCGATGGGGATCGATTAGGAATGGGGAAGGCAGGGCGGGAAGTGGAAGGATGGACGCTGAGGAGAGCGTTCAGGGAGCGCGGAAGAAGGGAGATGAAAGTGGGCATTAACGACGTGACCGAGGCGGTTGGGGCGCGACCAATACTTGGCCGAGGACGGCGGATGAAGTGGTCGCGACGAACCCGGGATGAAGACGCGGCGGTGCAGACTTAGGCGAAAACAGCGGGGAAATCTTCGAGAGTCGAGGAAGGCGCGGAAGGCGAGGGAGGCAGGAGAGCAGGGGAGCAGGGGAGCAGGGGGTGAGGGAGGCGACCGAAGTGAGGGAGCCGGCGGAGATGAGGTAGATGAGGGAGTCAGGGGGGGTTGAAAGAAATGACAAGCCGCAGAATTGGAGTGCGGAAGAGGGGAAGCGCCTTGAACGGGATGGAGAATATCGGGGAGGTTTAATCAGTCCTATTGAGAGGTAATCCATTTGCGCTGAGCGGGTTATTCGTTTTATGAGAGGTGATCATCGGCAGAGCATTGGCGGAAGCTGAAGGGAAAAAGAGAGGACGGAGGCGGGGAGGGAAGTGGGCGGAGAGGGGGTGAGCCGGGAGAAAATCGAGACTTGATGCGAGAGCCACGAGTTGAATAAACTTTAAGAAATTCACCTACAATCTATGAAAATTTCCTTGCGGATTCTTTTGGCTTTAGCGGCGACCCTTGCGGTGTTCGGGGTGATGCCGGCGTTTGCGGACGACGAGATCAAGGTGGGAGAATATGCGTCGTTGACTGGTGGGAGCGCGAGTTTTGGGCAATCGAGTCATAATGGAACGGCCATGGCGATTGAGGAGTTGAATGCGGCGGGCGGGGTCTTGGGGAAGAAGTTGAAATTGATCACCGAGGACGACCAGTCGCAGGCGGGGCAACCGGCGACGATTGTGCGGAAGCTGATTTCGCAGGATAAAGTGGTGGCGGTGCTTGGGGAAGTGGCGTCTGGCAAGTCGTTGGAAGCGGCGCCGATTTGCCAGCAAAACAGCATCCCGATGATTTCGCCAGCTTCGACGAATCCCAAGGTGACCGAGGAGGGCGACTATATTTTCCGAGTGTGTTTTATTGACCCTTTTCAGGGAACGGTCATGGCGAAATTTGCGCAGGGAAAAGGTTGGAAAAAGGTCGCCGTTTTGACCGATGTGAAGCAGGCTTACTCTGTGGGGTTAGCGGACTTCTTTATGAAGGGATTGGTGGCGGGTGGCGGGGTGGTGACGAAGGAGCAAAAGTATTCCACTGGGGACAAGGATTTTAAAGCCCAGTTAACCTCGATTAAAGCGTCGAAGCCTGACGCCATCTTTGTTCCCGGCTACTATGGGGAGGTGTCCTTGATCGCCAAGCAGGCGAAATTGTTGGGGATCAAAGTCCCGTTACTTGGTGGGGACGGCTGGGTGGGGGACTCCTTATTGAAGGTGGCGGGGAGTGCGTTGGATGGGAGTTTTTTTTCCTGCCATTTTAGTGCAGACGATCAGCGACCGGTGGTACAAAACTTTGTGAAGAAGTATCAGGCGAAGTATAATGAGAAGCCTGATGACATGGCGGCGCTGGGGTATGATAGTGCGATGATTTTGGCGGCCGCGATGACGCGTGCGGGAACCACCGCAGGGCCGGCCTTGCGGGATGCGATTGCGGCGACCAAGGGGCATCCGGGGATTACGGGTTTGATCACGATCGACGCGCAGAGGAATGCGTCGAAACCGGCGGTGATCACGGGGATTGTGAGTGGGCAGTTCCAGTTTGTGGAGACGGTGGCACCTTAGCGGGCGGATTTGGCGTCCGTTTTTGCAATGGTCGATCAGCTTCTGGAGCTCACGCAGCAGTTGCTTAATGGGCTTTCTCAGGGCTCCATTTATGCGTTGATCGCCCTTGGCTACACGATGGTCTTTGGGGTCCTGCGATTTATCAACTTTGCCCATGGCGACGTGCTGATGATCGGGGCGTTCACGGGCTTTTACCTTGGGCCGAAGGTTCTTCAGGTGGTGGGTGGTGGCCCCGGCTTTTTGGCGATGAGCATCGTGCTGGTGCTGGCGATGGGGATGTGTGCGCTGGTTGGAATTGCCATTGAAAAGTTGTGCTATCGGCCCTTGCGCGAGCAGCCGAAGCTCACCGTGTTGATTACGGCGATTGGGGTTTCGCTCTTTCTAGAAAGCGTGGGGCAACTGGTGTTAAGCCCTGATCCCCAAGCCTTTCCCGAGTTAATCGTGGATAAGGCCATCGAAATTCCCGCGTCGTGGGGGGCGATTTCCTCGCTGACCGTGACCCTTTCCCAGGGATTGATTTTTGGAGTGACCTTGGGGTTGCTGGTGATTCTGCGTTTTATCGTGATGAAAACGAAATTGGGGATGGCGATGCGGGCACTTTCTTTTAATCCGTTGGCGGCGTCTTTGATGGGGATCAACAATGACCGGGTGATTTCTTTCACCTTTGGGTTGGGTTCAGCGTTAGCGGGGGCGGCGGGAATTTTGACCTCGATCAGCCAGCCGTCGATTGATCCATTGATGGGGGTGAATGCAGGGATGAAGGCCTTTGTGGCGGCGGTTCTGGGGGGGATTGGCAATTTGCCTGGGGCGGCGATTGGGGGGATTTTGATTGGGCTAATTGAGGCGCTGGTGGTGGGGTATATTAGTCCGACTTATCGGGATGCGATTGTCTTTGCGGTGCTGATTTTGATCCTGATTGTGAAGCCAAACGGGTTGCTGGGGAGTTCAGAAAGGGAGAAGGTCTAAATGGGTGCCCGAGGAAACTACCTGCTTTTGGGCGTGCTGACGCTTTGTGGGGTGGCGTCGCCGTGGGTGGGCGGGATCAGTCCCTATTATTTCGACATTCTCATTGGGATCGGGATCAACATCATCCTCGCGGTCAGTTTAAATTTGGTGAACGGGTATACGGGGCAGTTTTCTCTGGGGCACGCGGGTTTCATGGCGGTGGGAGCATACCTTGGAAGTGCCTTAAGTTTGGTGGTGAAGTTTCCCTACGTGTCGATACCCGAGTGGACGGGGAACGTCCTTTGGTGGATTCCCAAGTTGCTTTGGCTGATCGTGGCCATGGTGGTCAATGCGGGGGTATCGGTGCATAACGGATTAGCGGTTGGGGTGGAGCAGCTTCCGCATGGGGCTCAGTTCTTGATTGTCTTAATGTATGGCGGGATGGGGGCGGCATTTGCGGGGTTGTTGGTGGGGATTCCGTCGTTGCGATTGCGGGGGGATTATTTGGCGATCGTCACTTTAGGGTTTAACGAAATCATCAAGGGACTGATTCAAAATTGTGAACCCTTGGGGGCGCAGCTTGGGTTGAATGGGATTCCCGAGTGGACGAACTTTTTTTGGACATTCGGCTTTGCGGTGGTGACGATTTTTGTGGTTCTCCACTTAGTGCACTCCACCTATGGACGGGGATTTTTGGCGGTGCGCGACGATGAAATTGCTGCGGAAGCGATGGGGATTCACACGACTAAATACAAAGTATTGGCCTTTGTGATTGGGGCATTTTTCGCGGGAATTGCGGGTGGATTGTTTGCGCATTTCAAGCAGCACATCGACCCCGAGGCGTTTGGTTATCTGCGTTCGGTGGATATCGTGGTCATGGTGATTCTTGGGGGGATGGGGAACACGACCGGGGTAGTTTTTGCGGCGATTCTTTTGACAATCTTGCCGGAGTTATTGCGTAAAGTGGCTCATTACGAGTGGCTTCCGGATTGGCTTCAGAAGGTAGCGGAGAATCGGATGATTCTTTATTCGTTGCTCTTGATTATTTTGATGCTGACGCGTCCGCAGGGATTATTTGGGAACTTTTTGGGTAAGGGGACCCTGCGTAAATCATGAGTGATCCGCTCTTGAGATTAGAGGCGGTGACTGTGGAGTTTGGGGGATTGAAAGCGGTGGGTGACCTTTCCTTGGGGATTGGTGCTGGGGAGTTGGTGGGGTTGATTGGGCCGAATGGGGCGGGGAAGACGACCGTGTTTAATTTGATTACGGGTGTGTATGCGCCGACTGCGGGAACGATTTGTTTTGCGGAGCGATCGGTGGTGGGGAGGCGCCCCGACCAGATTACCGCTCGGGGGATTGCCCGAACCTTCCAAAACATCCGCTTATTTGGATCATTGAGCGTCTTTGATAACGTGCGGGCGGCGTGTAACTTGCATCTTCGGCAGGGGGTTAGGGCGACGATTTTTCGGGGGCGGAAATTTGCGGTGGAGGAGGAAGAGATTCGGGTGAACACCATGGAATTGCTGGAGACATTCGGGCTGGCTGGGGAGCGGGACTCCCCTTGCAAGAGTTTGCCGTATGGGGATCAGCGTCGGTTGGAAATCGTGCGGGCGCTGGCCACGCGGCCGAAGCTCCTGCTCCTTGACGAGCCGGCGGCGGGGATGAATCCGACGGAGAAGCGGGAGTTGATGCAGTTGATTGAGTTTACGCAAAAGAAGTTTGGGTGTGCGATTTTGTTGGTGGAGCACGATATGAAAGTGGTGATGGGGATTTGCGAACGGATTTGTGTCCTTGAATATGGGCGAAAAATTGCCGAGGGGACGCCTGAGGCGATCCGGCAGAATCCCCAAGTGATTGCGGCGTATCTTGGGCAGGAAGCGGGGAAAACGGGGGGTTGACC
>JBAWZW010000144.1:0-7014 GCA_037142835.1 Verrucomicrobiota bacterium | reverse complement strand
CCCTCCGCCCTCACCGCCGCTTTCTCCTCCCTCACCTCCGATCCCCACCTCGGCGTCCCCTCCCCTTCCCCCCAAAAAACCATCGTCGTTGACTTCAGCTCCCCCAATGTCGCCAAACCGATGCACATCGGCCACATCCGCTCCACCATCCTCGGCGATGCCCTCGCCCGCATCGCCTCTTTCATCGGCCACCGCGTCATCCGCGATAACCACATCGGAGACTGGGGAACCCAATTCGGGATGCTCCTCGTCGGCTGGAAAACCGAACTCCAACCAGACCAACTCGCCATCGATCCCCTCGGCGAAATGGAACGCCTCTACAAACTCATCTCCGCTCGCTGCCAAGAACACCCCCCCACCCTCGCCGCCGCCCGCGCCGAACTCGTCCAGCTCCAAGCCGGGAACCCCGAAAATCTCGCCCTCTGGGAGGAAATGCTCCGCCTCTCCCAAAATCAATTCGCCATCATCTATCAACGCCTCCAAATCACTTTCGATACCACCCTCGGCGAAAGCTTCTATAACCCCGTTCTCTCCTCGACCATCGATTCCCTCCGCTCCCTCGGCATCGCCCGCCCCACCGAAGGCGCCCTCGGCGTTTTCTCCGATGGCTCCCTCCCCGAAAAAGAGGACCCCTTTCTCATCCAACGCGACGGCCAGTGGATCCCCCTCCCTGCCCTCGTCCAAAAAGCCGACGGCGCCTCCAATTACACCACCACCGATCTCGCCACTCTCGACCACCGCCTCCAATCTTACTCCCCAGATTCCATCCTCTACGTCACCGACGGACGCCAACAGCACCACTTCAATCAACTCTTCGCCATCTTCCGCCGCTGGCAAACCTCCACCCAAACCGAACTCGCCCACGTCTGGTTCGGCACCATCCTCGGCCCCGATGGTCGCCCCTTCAAAACTCGCAGCGGTCAAACCGTCAAACTCACCGACCTCCTCGACGAAGCCGAAGAACGCGCCTTCACCATCGTCACCGAAAAAAATCCCGCTCTCCCAGAATCCGAACGCCGCGCCATCGCCCAAATCATCGGCATCGGTGCCGTCAAATACGCCGATCTCCTCCCCAATCGCCAAAGCGATTACACTTTTTCTTGGGACAAAATGCTCGCCCTCACCGGCAATACCGCCCCCTACCTCCAATACAGCTGCGTCCGCATCCAAAGCATTTTCCGCAAAGCCGAACTCCAAGAACCCTCCACCCCTCTCCCCATCTCCCTCAATCACCCCGCCGAACTCGCCCTCGCCCTCAAACTCCTCCAATTCGGTGAAGTCCTCCCCCAAATCCTCGACGATTATCGCCCCAATCTCCTCTGCAATTACCTCTACGAACTCGCCAGCCTCTTCCACAGTTTCTTCGAAGCTTGCCCCGTCCTCAAAGCCGATCCCCTCCCACGCTCCACCCGACTCGCCCTCTGCACCGTCGCCGATCGCATCCTCCGCACCGGCCTCAATCTCCTCGGCATCTCCGTCCCCGAACGCATGTAACCCTTCACCCCCACCGAGAATTATTCGCTCAACTCCTTGCGCCCGTCTTCACCCTCACTTATAAAATCTCCACTTATGAAATCGCTCCTCCTCACCCTCACCTCACTCGCCCTCATCTCCACCGCCCCACTCGCCTCCGCACTCACTCTCTCCCCCGCCGAAACCGCCGAAATGACCGCCAATTTCGCCAAAGCCGACAAAAATGGCGACGGCAAACTCACCGAAGCCGAAGCCAAAGCCGGCATGCCCCGCATCGCTCGCGCCTTCTCCAAAATCGATACCCAAAAAACTGGCACCATCACTCTCCCCGAAATCCTCGCCTTCGTCGCCGCCCGCTAACCCGCCTCCGCCAACCATCGGCGGCCCCAACCCGTTCCCCCCAAAAAACATCCGGCTCCCCCAAAACTCTCTCGTGCCCTGAACTCACCCCTTCGGTGATCCCCACAAACCCCCACCCAACCACTCACTCCACCGCTTTGGCTCTCAAGACCCGCACCAAAATAAACAAAATCACCAAGTTAATCACCAAAACGATCGCTTTAATCGGACCAAACTTTTTCAAAATCTCAAAGACCTCAAACGGAACAAAGGACGCCGTCACCACCACCGTCAAATACTCCGCCCATCTCCGCCGATAAAATAGCCCGATTCCCTCCGTAAAAAAGACCGCCGCCAACAAAAAAGCCACCCCACTCACTGCCCATAACTCCCCATCCGTAATCACGTCCAATCGCTTTAAAAGTACCACCACCCAAGCATGCTCCAAACTAATTCCCGCCGCCGCAATCCACCGGCCCACAATCTCATCCACATCCTTGTGCAAAAACTTTAACGCCCCAAGCCCGATCGCCAAAAATAGCATCCCCTTCGCCACATTATACCCCGCGATCCACGCCAATGCCCGCTCCCCAGCCACAGACAATTTCTTCACTCCGCTCTCATTACTCCTCATCATCAAAAAATTTCGGCGGCGGGTCGGATCATCATTGCCCCATAGATTGCTAAATCATCCATCCCCTTGGCAAGCCATTCACCACATTTCTCGCCCCTCTTCGCCTCCTCCCGCCATCAAGTCGATCTCTCATAACACCCGAAAAAGTCTCTTTAACAAAAAGGTCAGCGGCACGATCAACAACAAATAACCCACCATCCACCCAGGCAAATGCAACCACGGAACCCCAGGCACCATCCCAAATAGTTGGACCGGCTTCAGAAAAAGCTCCGTTCCCACTTCCCCCATCGCCACTCCCCCCTTCTGCCCACCAACCGTCACCGGGTGAAAAAAACTCTTCCCCCCATGCCGAATCACCAAGTCCCCCGACTCCACCCCAGCCTCCCCAGTCAATCTCCACTTCGCTACCAATCGGTTCCCCTCCTTCGGACTCAGCTCGCTAATCTCCGCCACCCACCCGCTCTCCGCCTTCACCCCAACCCTCGGTATCAAATAGGTCACCTGTCCCTCACACGAACGCGGAAAAAAGGCCGCAAACTCCACGGTCTCACCCACCGACCACCGCTGGAACTCCAGCCGGTGCACCGCCCATGTCGCGAGGATTCCCAAAGGCACTATCGCCACCAATAATGGCAGAAATTCCTCCCTCATCTGCTTGATCGCAATCATCCCCAACGTCGCCCGATATCGCTTCATCACCGCCACTTCACCCCCTGCCTTCGCCACCTTCATCATCTGCTTCAAGCGCACCTTGTCGTCCCGACATCGCCTCAATAATCCTTGATCAGTCGTCCACGCCCGCGCCACCAACAAAATCAACGCCGATCCCAGCGCCACCCCCAGCAACCGCCCATCCGATGGCCACCCCATCAACCATCCCAATAAAAAATCCCCCACCCCCATCATTCCTTCTTCAATTCGATCAATCATCTCAGCTTTCCCCCAATCTTGTCAGCTTTCCCGTGTTCCCGTCCACCCGCACCCGCTCCCCACTCCGCAAAAATCCCGTGGCTTTCGGACACACAATCGCCGGAATCCCAAAGTCCCGCGCCACAATCGCCCCATGCGAAAGCACTCCGCCACGCTCCACAATCAAAGCCCGCGCATTCATAAATAAGGGCGTCCACCCAGGGTCCGTCGAGGGACACACCAACACGTAGTCATCCCCCAAATCATCCACTTCCCGCGGGTTAAAAACAATCTGCACCACCCCAGTCGCCACCCCCGCAGAAACCGCGTCGCCTTGCCACTCCTCCGCCGCTTCAAAAATCGGCGGCCTCCCGATTTGCTCAAGATCATTCGAGTCAATCACATCAGGCAACTCCAACCGCTGGAAGGCTTTCCAGCGTAATTTTCTCCGCGCAATCTCCCCACGAAGCCTCACCGATTCCTCCTCAAATCGGGGTAATTCTTCCACCTCCAAAAAGAAAATCTCCGCGCCCAATCCCCACCGACGCCCCAACTCCACCACGGTCTGCCGAATCAACTCATAGCCCATCATCAAGTAATGCTTGCTCCGTTCCCGATAAGGCAAAAGACCCCGCGCCTCACCCAAATACTCCAAAATCTCCCCCGCAAATGCACTGCCCCCAAAGTCCCGCAACCGCTCTTCCAACCCACTCAAGGCCTCCTCATACTTCCGCCGATTCTCCTCGTGCATCACTTCCAATGACCGACCTCCCCCACGCCGAATCTGCCCAACCACTTTCTCCAAATACGACCAGTCTTCCCTCCACCGCGGCTCCGAAAGCTCCATCTCTCCCGTCGCCCGATGCCCATACTTCGCCAAAAATTCTTCCATGCTAAACTCCTCTTTCGCAACCCCGTACAGCATTGCATCCTGCTCAAATGTCGAGTCGTTCTCCAACGCCGTAGTCAGCAATCTCGCCAGCTTCATCCCCTCCGCTTCCCCCAGAATCTGCCCAAGCAATCCCTCCAATTCCCCAAGCGCAATCCCCCCAAAAAAGGCCGGCTTCAACGACTCCTTCCCAAATTGCTGCAACACTCGCTCTCTTCGCTCCTCAAACTCCCCTAACACTTTCTCCGTCGTCCAAGACTCCAAATTCACCAACCGCTTCTCCTCCACATAACCCAGATATCCGGGCAAAATCTTCTCCTCAAATTGTGCCCGAATCACCCGTCGCTGCTTCTTCAATACCCTCGAGGCCCGCATCATCGCCCGCACCGATCGCGGTAACTTCCACAAAAATTTCTCGTCCACCCCACTCGGATCAAAAATCGTCGGCGCCCGATCCAGCGCACTCTTGTCCCGAACAATCTCCCCCAAATCATATCTCATCGGTAACCCATCCCAAAATAATCCCGCCAATCTCACCGGATCCGCATAAATTCGCCCACAAACTAATTCCAAAAATCCATCCGTAACCACCTCCGGTGCCGATAAATACCCGAAATCGGCATACATCTGCCCATAGCCCCCACCCCCACTCATGAATTGCTTGACCACTCCCCACGTCAATGGCGTCGGCGCCCGCAAGGTCTCTCCCAAATTGTGCGTCACCCATACCCGACGCCCTCCCTTCGCCAACTCTCCCAGCCGCACCACGGTCTCCTCCCGCGCCCGCTCCGCGTCCTCCACCAAATCCAATCCCCGAATCGCTCGCGACTGCAATAACACAAACTCCCCGTCCGCCCACCCCCACTCAATATCCGCGGGATGCCCAAAGTATTTCTCCACCCCAAGACATAACCCGCACAGCTCCCCAATCTGGGCAGGCGAAAGCGTCAAAGCACCCGCATCGTGCACGCTCTCATCCCCAAGCGCCGCCACCACCCCCAACTTGCTCCCCCGAAATGCCTCAAACAACGTAAAGTCCTTCCGCTGAACCAGAAAGCGATCCGGTGTGACGTCCCCAGAAACCACCGCCTCTCCCAGTCCATAGGCACTCTCCACCACCAACCGCTCCGCCCGTAAATCATTCGGATCTTGCGTAAAGACAATCCCCGAAATCTGCGACGGAAACATCACCTGAATATTCACCGCTGTCCCCGCCATCCCCGATATTCCATGGTGCTTCCGATACGCCACCGCTCGCTCACTATTCCACGACCGAAATACCGCGTTAATCCCCTCCACCAACATCCCTCGCGCCGTCCCAGGAAAGGCCCGACCCGATCGCTCCGCAAACTCTCCCGCCAATCGCTCCACTTCCCCTAATCCCGCCTCCCCCAAAGACTTGCCCGCAGGAACTCCCGTCACCGTCTTCACCATCGCCTCCATAAACTGCACGCACACCCGCCAAAATCCCCCGCCCCCCCCCATCTCCTCCACCAGTCCAGGATGAACCCCACAGTTCAATATCGTATCCATCATCCCCGGCATCGATGACGCCGCCCCCGATCGCACGGACACAAAAAAGGGCCTCGCTCCCTCGCCAAACAAGCGCCCCATCTTCGCCTCCAATTGGACTAAGTGCTCCTCCACTTGCCTCGCAAGATCCTCTGGCCAAGCACCATCGTGCTCGTAAAAATAACCACACGCTTCGGTGGTAATCGTGAATCCCGGCGGAACTCGCAACCCCGCTTGACTCATCGACGCCAAACTTGCGCCCTTCCCACCCAACAAGCGCTTCGCCTCCTCCCCATCTGCGGTCGCCACTTCATCAAAAGAATAGACCCAGCGACGCGTGCTCATTTTTTAAAGTTTCCCGTGCCCACCATTCCCCCTTTTTCCGTCCCAAACCACATCGACCCACCCAGAAAGATCATCGGTGTTTGAATCGTTCCAAAGGGTTCGGTTTCCAAAATCACCGCACTCTCTTTCGTCCGCAGATCCACCCGATTCAGCCCCTTCTTCGTAAAATAAACCAAGGCATCACGACTCGGCATCGGAGGAAGATTTGGTAACCCATCCGCCCGCTCCCACACCACTTCCCCACTCGTCGGCTCCACTAAAACCAAGCGACCCGTCGCGGTCACCACCGCAATCCCCTTCCCGATCTCCACAAAGTCACTCTCCACCCGCCCCACGGCCGACTCCCAGAGCAGTTTCCCATTCACCAAATCATACGCAGAAATCCCCGTAGCCGTGCCCACGAAAATGCTCCGCCCCACCACCATCGGCCCCGTCAACGGCACCGCCTTGACCCCGACACTCCAAAGGCGCTTCCCACTCGAATCATCCAACAAAAACACCCCCGCCGGTTCCGCGGTGCTCCCCACAATCATCCCGCCAATCAAGGCGGGTGGCCCCACCAACGGTGCATGCCCCTCCGCTTTCCAGACCACTTTCCCTCCGTAATCCCACCGCGTCAGACCATCGTCCGCTCCCTCCCCCATCACTCCGTTTTCATCCAGCGAAATAAAGCCCCACGCCCCGCGCCCCACCGCCGTAGACCAAATCCTCTCCCCAGACCGCGCCTCCACCACATGCAACCGCCTCCCAACTTCACCCCTCGCTCCTTCCACAAATCCCAGTCGTTCGCCATACCCCGCCGGAGAAGTCCACACCCCCAGCGGCGCCCCCACGCTCCACTCTTCCACCAAAGTTCCCGCCTTCACACAAACTACCCCCGCCCGCTTCCCCCCGCTCACCGGCAGAAAAAGCC
>JBAWZW010000143.1:0-7050 GCA_037142835.1 Verrucomicrobiota bacterium | reverse complement strand
GGGGAGTGGGTTGGCCGGGACTTGAACCCGGAACCAACGCCTTAAAAGGGCGCTGCTCTACCATTGAGCTACCAACCCATTTGACCAATGTCTCATTTTTTCGCGGTTAGTGGCCAACGAGAAAAGGAGCATCACCTTTCTTACGGGTCAGAAACTCTCGCCTACTTAGACAAGATGATCAAACTAAAATTTCAGGCAATCTTCTGCCCAACGAACCCAGACGAAATGAGACACGGGAAGAAGTCAGCTCGTCGCCACCAGCACTCCACCCTCTGATGATTGTTCGCCTCTCCACCCCGGATTATTTCGAGGAAGCCACGTTGGGATTTTCCTCAGGCGTCCGTGTCCAGATGATCTTCGTCTGCGGAAAGACCAACAACCCCGTTTCCGTAAGAAGATCTTTCACGCCCAAACTTTCCGCATGCCCGTCGAGGAAAGTCACCACTCCCACCCCTCCATAGCGCTCAACAAAGGAACGGCCCGCCGACTTACACGCCCCCTCGTATTTCGGCTGGACCTTCGACGCCTTGCGCTCGCCCACCAGGCCTTCTTCCAGAAACGCCACCGTGCGGGCGGGATTGGTGATCTGACTCTGCTTGGCCTTGGCTTTTACACTGGCCAGATCTTTTCTTTGGAGCTTGGTATTCATCGCAAAGGCGAACATCGGCTGGATGAGCTTCTTATCCGAATTGGGATACTTCGCCCCGGGAAGGAAAAGGAGGTTCTCTTTCGTATAGAAAGCCCTCGGCGTATTCGCGTAGTCGCCCACCCCTTTACTCCCCAATTGCCTCGGCAAAACATTATACCAAACCGCCGCGGCGGCAGGCGTGGCGGCATTTGTCCAGGTTTCCCCAGTGCCGATATTCTCTTGAGGAAAATCGCCGTCATGCTGACCAGCGTAAGCAAGCAACTCCGCCGTAATCTGCCGCATATTGTTGATCGCCACGACCTTGTCCGACCGCTGCCGGACGGATCCATAGACAGGCACCGCGATGGCCGCGAGCACCACGATAATCCCGATGACCACCAGCACTTCGATCAGGGTAAAAGCCCCGCGATTCCCCCGCTTGCTCGGTGAGACCTCAGGGCAGACAGTCAAAAAATGTGGATGCTGGTCGTTCAATGGGAAAAGTGAGGATTGGGGTGGGTAAAACTACACAGGCGGACACGAAGGAAATTTTTACCAGATTGTCACAAATGTCTTATTCACGGGAACAATATTCACAAAGTCTCTGTTTATTGGGCAGAGAATCGCCACCAAGACCTCCCTCACCCCGTCAATCAGTCACCCGCACCCCACGCCGACTCCTAAAACCCCCAAAGATCGCTCCCAGTGCCAAGAAAAGACTCGCAGAGGGTTCAGGGATTGCATTGATCCCCAACAGCTTCGATTCCCCTACTCCGACATTCAACAATCCCAGTCCGCTAGCAAAGGTCACCGTAGCGCCAGCGCCAATGCTCAACCCACTCAAGGTCTGGCTGATTCCACCCATTGTTAAATTCGCTCCCCCACCAACCTCCACCGTGGAACCCCCGTCGCCAATCAGCCCGCTCACCCACGCGGTACCAGCGGCGACGCTCAGCCTTCCATAGCCCTGCACACCGTGCAAAATCAGTGTGCCCCCACCTGCTTTATTCAATGTCGCACCTCCACCGCTCATGTCCCCATTGATCGTCAGATCAGCTCCCGCAACCACTTCCAAAGTGGCTCCTGGCACGCCCACAGACACCGCTCGCTCCGCTGGCAACAATACGCCAGCCGCCGTCACTCGCAACGTTCCCCCATTGATCACCAATGCATTAGATCCCGACGTGGCACCGAGATTCCCCGCAGCGCTGATACTCAAAACGCCTTCCTCAATCATCGTGTTCCCAAGATAAGTATTCGCCCCCGTAAGCTCAAGTGTCCCACTTCCCGTCTTGAGAAGATCGTTTTGAACGGTGCCAGAAATCACTCCGCTGATCCTCGCCGAGTCAGTCGATACCGCCACATTGTCCACGACGCGAATTTCCCGGGCATTGTAGTTCACCGTTGCATCCAGCGCGTTGTTCAAGGCGAGATGATCCGTCCAAGTCACCCGATGCGTCGCTCGAGTAGAGCCAAAAATAAGGGCGTGTCCGCTATTAATAAACCCCTTGCCTTCCCAAGCCAGAGAGTCCGCCACCCCCAAGGTATTCAAATCAATGGTCACCTCCGCTCCCACCGCCGCAAACCCGCCACTGCCTCGATCCTCAGCAATCGCCGTGTTCGCCCCACTGATTCCAGACCAGTTCACGGTGTTGATGGCTGTGCCAGTGCTACTTCCACCGATCGTGCGATGAAATGTGCCCCCACCGACAATCTCCAAAACACCCCCACGCAACCGCAACTCCCCCGACGGCAAGCTCGTTCCGGGCGTCGCTCGCAGTGTCCCCGCATTGATGACCACCGCCTGCGTCACCCCCGCCGCATTCGCTCCCGTCAGCACCAGCGCTCCCTCGCCCGCTTTCACCACGGGTTGATCGGCACCCGCCAGCGAAACTCCAACGCTCAGCACCCCTTCCTGCACTTGAAAGTAACGCGGCCCGCTCCCCGCAATCTTCCCCACCCCAAGCCCACTATTTTGGATCAGATAATCCACCGCACCGAGCGTCGGATCATTGGAGAGAATGAACGCCGTGGTTGCCAAATTTCCCGCCCCAGTAATCTCCAGATGTTGCCCCACTCCGCTAGGCACGATCCGCAGCGAACTCAAGCTGTAAGCCGACGCCGAGCTCACCGTGCCATTCCCAGCAAGACGCACATTCACCGCAGAATCGCCCGTACTCGCAGGCAAAGCCACCATGCTCCCCAGCGCCACCACACCCCGCGCAAATCCCGAATCTACGGCCGTCAGGTAAGTCGCAAAATCCAGCCCATTGGCGGTGGTAACGGTCGCCCAACCCACATCGTGACGCCCCACGGGACTGCCACTCCCCGCAGAAGTATTGTCCATCAGTCCGTTCAACAACGGCACCACAAACAAATTGCCAAAGGTCACCCGCCCACTCGGTCCCACCCCGCCGAGGCTGATCGCCGTCCCCACGCCTGTCGTCGCCTTAAAATTCACGGTCGTCGTCTGGTTCAACCCCCCATCACGAGCGTCACGCGTATAAGATTGAAAGGTCAAGACCGTCGGAGCCACCTCGGAATTACCGGTGATATTCACCGTCAGCGCCCCAGCTCGCGGAGTGCTCGTGGTCAGACTGTTATTCACCGAACCAAGCTGCAACCGCCCCACGGTCTCCGTACTCCCCGCCACATTCCCAATCAAAGAAAAAGTCCCCCCGCCAATCGTCTCCAACCCCGTAGAATCAATCCCACCCTCGCGGAGCCGATTGCCATTCCCCACCAGCCGATTGTCCAACTGAAATGCCCCTCCATTCAACACCACCGCCCCTCTCGAATCCGCACCCAACGACACCGTCCCAGCCAGCGCCAGCGTTGCTCCCCTCCCCACAATGATGTCTCCACCCACCACATTCAAAGAAACGATCCCACTCAGCGTCTGCGTTCCCACCCCACGCACCGTCAGAACCCCCGTGTTCGAGCCCGAACCCGTCTTCGGATCAATCCGCAATGTCCCGCCATATTCCCCACTGCTCAACGCCTCAATCACGATGCTCCCACTGCTCGTATTCGAACCCACCACTATCGTCTGCACATTCCCCGCCATCCCACTCAACGTCCCACAACGAATCTCCGAGTTGCAAGTCAGCGACGCCCCTAACGCGTTCAGCACCACCGCATTCGACCGCAATGCCGTGCGACCCGCATCCACGTTATTGTTAAACCGCACGACCCCATCATTGATCGTCAACTTTCCCGCCCACGTATTCGCTGATGGCCCCGTCATGGGAAGGGTGGTGCTACTAAAAGGCGTCCCAAATCGAAGGGTTCCCGTCCCGTTTTTAACCACGTCCGCCGCCCCTGTCACCGCGTGGTTCATCGTCACTTCACCCGTTCCACTACCCCCGAACGCCAGCCCGCCCACCAACTCCATCGGCAGGTCAATGCTGATTCCCCCAGCCCCATTCTGCATCACCACTGGACCTGTCCCGCCACTCCTCACCAACCTCAACCCTTTCGACCCCGACGCCACGCTCAGCGTCTGATCCACTCCCGTATTACCCTCGTCCGTCGCATTCAATACCAACTGGTTGAGCAGAAAGGGCGCACCCAAAAAATCCTCCGTCGCCACATAATTCGGGCCGCTTCCCAACACCGATCCCACATCCCCACCAAAAATTAACCCCGTCGTCGAGTCCATCCCCGTCGGCGCTACCCCACCCCAGTTCGACGCCACGCTCCAGTTTCCCGTGCTGTTATTCCAAGTAAAAGTTCCCGCCTTACCCACCGCAACGGCCGATCCCCACCACACAACCATCACCACCGAAATAACCGCAATCCGACCAAGACCATACACAGAGGTTTTCAAAATGTTTTTTATCACCATCGCACAGTTCTGACAAAAAGCCCCGTAATCCTCAGAAATTATGATTATTCACCCGCAACCCCACGGCCACCCCCTTCATCCACCTCGACCAAAATACCCTCCGCCCTCCCCCATCAAATCAACCCCAACTTCATCTTCCCCGCCTCACTAATCATCGCCTGATTCCACGCCGGATCCCACACCAACTCCACCTCCGCATCACTCACCCCAGCCACCGCCAAAACCTTCGCCTTCGCCTCCGCCGCGATCGTCGGCCCCATCCCACAACCAGGCGCCGTCAAGGTCATCTTCACTTCCACCAATGCCCCAGTCCCCTCCCTCGCCGTAATCACACAGTCATACACCAACCCCAAATCCACAATGTTCACCGGAATCTCCGGGTCATAACACGTCCGCAGTTGATCCCAGACCGCCTTCTCCTCCACCGGCCCACCCACTTCTCCACCTTCCACCACCACCACCACCTTCGACTCCAACCCCAGCGCATCCGCATCCCGATCCGCGATCCGCGCCAACCCCTGCCCACTCGCCACCGTATAACTCCCCCCCAACGCCTGCATAATCGTCACGATCGTATCCTTAAGCAAAATCACCGCCTTCCCACTCGGAATCTGCGTGGCCTCACAATCTCGCGTCAGGACTTTCGGTGTGTTCTCTTCCATAATTGTAAAAATCGTTCGCTCCCTACTTCCCCTACTTTTTCAAGACCACCCTCACCTTTTTATCCCCCACCACCCCCGCACTCATTTGCCCAAATAATGTCGGCGCCATCTCCCCATCTTTCACCTCCTTCACCACCTCTTTCACCGGAGCCAACGCCGACCGCAAAGCACTCTCCACCAACTGCGCACAGTGAATCTTCATCGGCGGCAATGCCCCCAACGACGCCGATAAATCCGCCCCACTCAAACCCAACGCCTCTTCCACAGTCTTCCCCGCCACCAACTCCGTCGCCACACTCGCCACCGCAATCGCCGTCTCACACCCAAATGTCTGAAAAGTCGCCCGATCAATCACCTTCCGCCCCTCCCCGTCCTCCCGAAATTTTACCCACATCCGCAACATATCCCCACAACCCGCACTCCCCACCGTCCCCACCGCATCCGCATCTTCCATCGCCCCAAGATCCCGCGGATTCCAAATCGCCGCCTGTATCCGTGTCTCTAATTCATTTCCCATAAAAAGTTGCCCCGTTCTCCTATTCCATCCCCCACAGACCGCAAGCCTCGAATTTTCATCCCTCACTTTACTTCACCCCATTTTTCCCCATCATCCCCCCACTTTTCATCCCAAAATTTCACCCGTCTCTCTCTCTTGAAAACTCTCAAAGTCGGTATCATCGGCGGCGGCCTCATGGGCCGCGAAGTCGCCTCCACCATCGGTCGCTGGTTCTCCCTCCTCGATTTCCCCGTCGCCCTCGAACTCGTCGCCGTCGCCGATCTCCTCGAAAAAAATCTCCACTGGTTCCGCCAAATCCCCTCCATCCAATTACTCACCACCGATTACCACGAACTCCTCCAAGCCGATCTCGACTTCGTCTATGTCGCTGTCCCCCATCATCTTCACCTCTCCATCTACTCCGACGTCCTCCGCGCAGGAAAAGATCTCTTCGCCGAAAAACCTTTCGGTATCGATCTCGATGCCGCCAAATCCATCCGCGACCTCGCCCTGAAACTCGGTCGCTTCGTTCGCTGCTCCTCCGAATTCCCCTTCCTCCCCGCCGCCCAAAAAGCCTACCAATTCCTCCGCTCCCATGACCTCGGTCACCTCCTCGAAATCCGCTCCGGCTTCTGGCACTCTTCCGATCTCGATCCCTCTAAACCTCTCAACTGGAAACGCCAAAACCAATTCTGTGGCCAGATCGGCGTCATGGGCGACCTCGGCCTCCACGCCGCTCACCTCCCTCTCCGCCTCGGCTGGAAACCCCTCTCCCTCTATGCCCAACTCCAAAAAGTCTACCACTCCCGCCCAGATTCCCTCGGCATCCAAGCCCCCTGCGACACTTGGGATAATGCCCTCATCCATGCCGATTCCCTCGTCGCTGGCCAGTCCGTCCCTTTTCACCTCTCCACCAAACGCCTCGCCCCCCACGAAATGAACACCTGGTTCATCGAAGTCCTCGGCACAGAACGCGGAATCCGCTTCTCCACCAAAGAACCCAAATCCCTCCACATCTTCCGCCGCCAACCCGAACAAACCTGGGAACGCTACGATGTCGGCCTCTCCTCGAACGCTTTCCCCACCATCACCGGCGGCATCTTCGAAGCCGGTTTTAGCGACGCCTTCCAACAAATGTGGGCCGCCTTCGTCGCCGAACGCCAAGGCTTCCTCAATGGTCGCTTCGGTTGCGCCACCCCAGACGAAGCCGTCGCCAGTCACGAAATCTTCGCCGCCGCTCTCCTCTCCCACTCCCAACGCCGCGTGGTCGATCTCCCTCCCTCCTCCACTTAAACCTCTCCACCCCAATCTACTCCACCCCTTCACCCAAACCAACCACCATCAACTATGCGCTTCCTGCCTCTCTTCCTCACCCCACTCCTCCTCACCGTTCTCCACGCCGCCCCTCTCCCCCCCA
>JBAWZW010000142.1:0-7052 GCA_037142835.1 Verrucomicrobiota bacterium | reverse complement strand
CCTCCCGACTAACTTGAAGGGTTATGACATAACAATTCAAGTTAGTCGGGGGGATGATTGATTCCGTGCCTTTTCCTTGCGGTATTCCTCAATGGTGAGGTTGCGGAGTTGGGAGTCGCGTCCTTCGATGTTGTGGACAAATCCGACGGAGGAAACGTGCGGCTCGATGATGTGGATTTTCTGCAAGGGGGTGACGATGAGTAACTGGAGGTTGAGCTTAGCGAAAAGGCGGAGGCCGTATTGGGCCGACTCGTCGGAACCGCGGCCGAAGGCTTCGTCGATGACCACGAAGCGGAACGAGCGTGAGCGGACGCGCCCCCATTCGAGGCCAAACTGATAGGCGAGGCTGGCGGCGAGGATGGTGTAGGCGAGTTTCTCCTTCTGGCCGCCGGATTTGCCGCCGGAATCGGAGTAATGCTCATGCTCGGAGTGGTCTTCTTTCCAGCGCTCGCTGGCGGCAAAGGCGAACCAGTTGCGCACGTCGGTGACCTTGCGGGTCCAGCGCCGGTCGAGTTCGGTGGTGCCCTCGCGGCCGCGGAAGCGTTCGATGATGGCTTTGACCTGAAGGAATTTGGCCTCGGAGTATTGGTCGTCTTCAGACCCGGTTAGGGCGCCCTCGGTGCAGGAGCGGAGTTCGGCCTGAAAGGCACGGATGTCCTGGTCTGGTGCGGGAGTCGCTTCAAGGACGATGTAGCGCCCAGGGTTGTAGTCGATTTCGATGAGCGACTGGTTGATGCGGGCAACGCGTTCGCGGATGGTTTCGCGTTGTTGGTTGAGATGGGCGTTGAAGTTGGCAATTTCGCGGATGGTATTCTGGTTGAGAAGCTCCTTGAATCGTTGCTCGAAACGCGGGAGGTCGTCGCCTCGGAGGCGGTCTAACAATTGACGAAACTCACCGGCGGATTCCACGGCGGCATCGATCTCGCGGGTCTCCGCTTCAAACTCGCGGCGGAAGTCGCTCATCCGGTTGATCAGGCGGTCACGGACGCTGGTCATGGCCTTGTCGCGCGAGTCGATGCGGGCTTGGAGCCATTCGCGACTTTCCTTTTCACGGGCATCGCAACTTTCAATGGCGATGGATTTGTCGCCGAGCGCCTCGTTGCGGATCGTGCTAAGGCGTTCGTGCCAAGCAGTTAGGACGGTGATGTCGGAACGAGCGAGAAGTCCGCGAGTGCTGGTGAGGGCGGAGTTGTTCGTTTCAATGCGGTTCTTGATGCCTCCGAGTTTTTCCGTTTCTGAGGTGAGTTTCTCGCCACCATCGGCAATGGCCTTTTTCAGGACATGGAGTTTCTCATTGAGCTGACGGAGGATGTCGGAGGCGTTTTCGAGTTGGTGGCGTTCGGCCTCTAGGGCGGCGATTTCGCTGGCCACGGTGGACCAGTCGATCTCGCGGAAGTCGCGGTATTCTTCGAGTTTGGAGAGCAAGCTCACGCGCTCGCGCAAGGCCCGGCGCTCGGCATCAGCCTTGGCGAGGCGAGAGGCGACGGCGGCTCCTTGGGATTCAATGGTAGATTTCTCGCGTTCGAGGGTGGCGATCTTCGCTTCGTTGCTCCAACCGAGGATGAAGCGCGAGCGGTCGTCGATGCGGGAGCGGTCGTCTTTTTCGTGGCGTTCGCCAGGCATTTTCATTTGGCCAGCGAGAGTGATGGCGCGGGTCTCGCGGCGGAATTGTTCGGAGGTCGCGGAGCACGCGACATCGAAGCGGTGGGCGAGTTCGCGTTCCATCCAGTCGTAGAATGGCGAGTCCGGACGGATCTGGAGTTTGCGCACGACAGAGTCGGGGTGGAGATCTGGCAATTCGTTAGAAGTGCGGTTCCGAATCCGGAAATAGACAAGCCGCCCGCGGAGGTGGGTGCGATCCACCCACTCGACGACTTGAGGGTAGTGGTTGTCCGGCACTAACAGGGAGAGCCCGAAGTTGTGGAGCAAGCGCTCGGTGGCACCTTCCCATTTGGCTTCTTCGGGGCGTACTTGAAGGAGTTCGCCGGCAAAGGGCATGTCTTCGGGCGGAAGACCGAGGGCCTGGCAAAGCGCTTCGCGGATGGCAATCTGTTGGGACGGAATGTTGCTCCGGCGGGCCTTGAGGCTGGCGATTTCAGCGGAAACGGTGGCGCGTTCGTCCGCTAATTTTCGCATGGCGACGGTATCGTCGGTGATGCGGTTTTCTAAGTCGGCCTCGTCGGATGCGCCGGCCGCCTTGAGAGCGGCGATGCGGTCGTGCTGGGCGCTGAAGGCTCCGGCATCGCGGGTGGCGGGTTCGTCGAGCTTGGAAACGAGATCGGCGTAGCGGTCGGACTTGCTTTTACGGCGGTCGCGTTCGCTTGAGCGCTCGCCGATGCGGGCGGTCAGGGTGGCGATGCGGTCGCCGCCATTCTCGGCGATCTGAAGGTTGAGGCTGGTTTCGTCGTCTCGAAAAGAAGTCAGGGTTTCGAAGATCTCCTGCTGACGGGAGGTCTGGCGTTCGTGCTCGGAGTCGAGGGTGGAGGCGCGTTTTTCTAAGAGATCAAGCTTGAGCGTGGCAAAGTGAGGTTCCAGAAATTCGCGGGCGGCGCGCAATTCTTCGACTTCGGCGCGAAGGTTTTCATGCTGGTCACAATCGGCGACGATGGGTTCTAAGAGAAAAACCTGACGTTTGGCGCGGATGACGGCGGCGTGGGCGCGGTCGAGGTTGTCGAAGTGGGCGATGAGATCGGTGATGCGGACTTCCACATCGAAAGGTTCGAGCATGTGGCCGCGGACAAATTCGGTTAGATTTCCCACGGATTTCATCGAGACCGTCTGATGGAAGAGATCGAGCGCCTGCTCGTTCTCAATGCCGAAGCGGCGTCGGAACCACGAGCTATACTCGGGGAAAGTATCGAAGGTCTGGGCGTCGTTTTGGCGGAGCCTGCGACGGAGTTTGGAGATGTCCGCATCGAAGTCGGAGAAATCGGCGGTGATCGAGAGCGCCTTTTCCGCGCCGACGTAGAAGCGCGTGGGTTGGCCGGCGGGATCCTTCATCCAGAGCACGCAGGCGAGGGTGATGGACTGGTCGTAGCCGTGGTTGTGGAAGACGGCGAGAATGACCGAGAACGCGTTGGCATCGCGCAGGCCGACTGGTTTGGCGGCCCCGATTCCACTTTCCGAGCGTTCCGTGCGGTGGTAGCCGAGCACGTATGAGCGCAGGCTGCGTTCCTTAAATTCCGCACCAGCGGCCTTGTTGTAGGCGATGCGGTTGGCGGGGACGAGCAGCGTGGTGATGGCATCGACAAGGGTGGATTTCCCCGAGCCGATATCCCCTGTGAGCAGGCAGTTGCGTCCAGCGGGATGAAGGCTCCAAACCCGTTTGTCGAAGGTGCCCCAGTTATAAACTTCGAGCCTTTGCAGACGGAAACCGGTGAGGGCATCGTCGGCTGCAAATTCGAGCATCGGCAGATTGGAATCAATCATCGGAGGAGTCCTCGCCGGGATTTTCGAGGTGGCGGCGGTAGGCATCGAGACGGGCATCGAAATCCGCAAGCCATTGGGCATCGACAAAGGCTTTGAGGATGCGACGAACTTCGTAGTGGCTGGTTGGGGATGTGGTGGACGTAGTCTTGAGTTTGCGGACGAATCCGAGTTCGGCGATTTTGTTGAGTTGGGTTTCGATTTGATCGGTTAGACGCGCCTCGTTGCTCTTCGTGAGGAGAAAAACCCGAATCATTTCGACGATTTCATCGCGGGAAAGAACGAGGCGGGCTCCACCTCCGGAAGCGTCGAATTCAGCGAGTTTCTTGCGGAGCAAGGCGAGGAGTAGGCTGAGGGGAAAGGACAACTGGCGACGGGGGAACAATCGTGGCACCGCGGCGGCGGGTTTTTCGGCGGTGACTTCGTCCGTCTCTCGAGAGCGCAGGAAAGCGTACCCCTCCGCCTCATCGAGCACGAGTTCAAGGTCGAGCACGCGGACGTAGTCGCGCACCTTGGCATCGAGGGCGACGAGACGGCCCCAGAGAGGCGGATCGTTTTCCTGATAGACGATCCCTTTGAGCAGTGGAATGACCACAGCGGAGAGCGTGGGTTCGGCATTCACGGATGGGGTGAGGTCGGTGGGCATGGGCGGGATGATGGAAGAGGATGAACGGTCAGCCGCCGCAACATTTCTTGAACTTTCGCCCGCTGGCACACGGACAGGGATCATTGCGCTTCACTCCGGGGTATTTTACTGGAGGAGGAACGGTGGGGCGCGGTGAAAATTCACGCGTCTCAAACAAATTGGAAAGATCATCCTGAGTGTGATTGGGTGGCTGGTGCGCAGGCTTTTGATCGAAACAAACCCAGCGCTCCATGATCGACACCGCATCATCCACGAGTGGCCAATCTTTCGGCCCATCGCCGTTACCGCCGGCCTTGGCGCGCCTTTCGATGTGCGCAAGATTATCAAAGAACATATCGCACAATCCTTCTTTGAAAGCCTTGCGGACACGTGGAAGAAGGGAAGCAAAACCCAAATCCCCGCACAGGGAACAGAGATTATTCCAGACGTGGTCGAAATTCCGTTCAAGCTTACCCTCAAAGAGTTCCCGGAAATAGTCCTCCACCGATTCCCTAGGGAGCATCCCGTGATGAACCAAAGCGGGATACGCTTTCAGCGCTGCGCTGGCCCGGGAAAATTCGTTGGCGGAGGTATTTTCAATCAGCTTTCTCAGTGGCTGATCATCCCCGTCATAGACGCTCGCGATGATGTTGCTCATACCCTCGACGATCGAATCCCCGAACAGATCGCTGGGAATATTCTCTTCAAGATTCAATAAAGCGATCAGCGGACGATAGGCGCGGGTTTCACGGAACTGGGCCAGAAGAAACGCCGCATACGTGCAATGCATCAACTTGGGCCCAGAAGAAAAGCCCTTTGGATCGGCAAGGGCGGACTCTAACACACCCAAGAGAAGCGGGATCATCTCCTCCTTGCGGGCGATGACTTCCTGGATGGCTCCTTTGGGGAAGCTATCCGTTGGGATGTAGTTGAGGCGGTCGAGAAGCTCTGATGGATTGGATGTCATGGAATTTGTGGGATGGATGATGGAGAAGCTTCGGGGATCAGTTTTGATTTCACTGGACAATAATCACCCGGGGCATCCGGGCAGTTTTGTGGATGGAGAGTCCATCTTCTGTGATGCCGTCCCATTCCAGCACTTCCTCGGCGGATTCGTCGACCGTGATGGTGAAGGAGGCATGGGCGATTTCTAAATAGGCGACAATTTCCGCGAGGCCATGCTCGGGCGGGCGAGAGTGCAGAAGCTGGCGGAGCGTGACTTGGCTGGTATCCCTGAGGCTGTGACGGATGTGGGAGGCAAGCGCCGCTTTGTCCACCAGTCGCACGGCGAACAATGCGGAGGCATCAATTTCCTCGCCTGATGCGGTGAGGATGGCTGAGGCCAACGATGGCTTGAAGGGTGGCGAAAACAACGGGCGCTCGAAGGGCAGCGCGATGGTGGCGGAAGTTTCGCGCATTTCCATGAAGGCGGGGGCGGGGGGCGGCGATTCGCGCACGGCCAGGGATTTCGACTCGATGCCGCGGAGCAGGTCCATGATGCGGCGGTTTTCCAGCCACGCTTGGTCGTCGAGAAAACGGCGGAGCTGCTTGGAAAGATCGGCGACGGTGCGCTGGGTGTGGTCGCCGGCCTGCAGCCAATCATAGTGCACGCGTCGCAACCGCGGGTCGGGTTCGGTGGAGGCGACGGCGGGGTGTTCGAGGATGGTATCGAGCAGATGGGTGAGCTCCTGCTGGCGGCTGTCGGACATCAGGAAATCCCAAAACGCGCGGAAACTGCGGCCTTGGTCGGAATCATCGATGGCATCCTTGCGGCCCATAATTTCATCAAGCAAAGCGGCCTTGCCACCTTCCCAAAGGGCGATGCGCTCGCGCACCGAGCGGTCTAACAATCGGAAGTTTTGCTCCACCTCGCGGAAGTCGGAAAGCAAGTCGCGGGCGATGTGGGTGAATTGCTGGAAGCGATCGCGGATCGCCGTGTCATCCAGCACGGCGACGTTGCCGGCCAAGGTGCGGGCGATTTCCGCATCGATTTCGTCGCGGCGTTTCTGCAACACTGCCACTCGGGTTTCGGGATCGGATTGGGAACCCGTTGCCATCTGGCGGAGGAGGTCGAATAACATCAACAACCGCGACTCGGTGCCGACGAAGCTCCGCGCCTCCAACTCACCCAGCCAAGCGATGACCCGCTCGACGGCAGGCACGAGGTCGTAGCTGGGCTCATCGGTGCCAAGGGGATAGAATTTCCGCAGCCATCCCTTCGCCGGCGACGACCAGTCGGTCAGGTAATCGCGGGCGGATCTGGGAAACGAGTCGTTGCCCAAACGCTCACGCAGGACGAAAAGATCGTCCTCCAGCGCCTCGGCAATGTCGGCCTCCGCCATCAATCGGACGTTGGGCTGGATGAAAACGCGGCGGAGGAAGGAGACGACAAGCGGCGCGTGATCCGAGCGCAACAAGCGCCAAGACGGATGCTCCTTTTGCAAGAGTTGGAGCGTGTCGTAATCCAAGTTAGCCATTGCTGCCGCACTCTATGATCCCCGGAAACCTCAGGTCAACATCCGCTCCGCCCCAATGCCACAATAGGCAACTCCCAACCAGTTTCAGGCAATCCACGATCCATCTCAGTATTTTCGCCGACGACCTCCGCGGGCGCAAAGCATCCCAAACACCAGCCGGTCCGGTGGACCCGCCAAAAAGCTCTTCGACTCCGCCTCCCAACTCCCACGCCATCAACAGGTGCAGTTCATTTCCATCCTCGAACCCTTGGTTCGGGAACACGTCTCGGCCAACGGCAAGATCTTCAGTGAGCGCCATACTATTGCCCAACGAGGACTTTGATGATCTGGAACTCCTCTCCAGCCATCGTAGTCCGTGCCGCATTGCAATCACGGCAGCAGAGGATTCCAGACTTTTTCAAAGCCCCACCCTTGAAAGTCCTTCACATTGGAGGTGGCCAAATGGGTAACTCCACTGTGACGCATTGTTAGCGCAAGCCGAGCATCAAAGATCCGCCGACGAGCAAAATTCTTGCCCCCAGCCA
>JBAWZW010000141.1:0-7058 GCA_037142835.1 Verrucomicrobiota bacterium | reverse complement strand
TTAATCCATATCAAGAATTATTCTAAATAAAGACTCCGAACGGCGTTTGCCTGATCGTTGGAAGGTGGCGAAGCGTTCGGCGAACCTGACATCATTGAAGACGCCGCGAAGGGCATCTCGCCAAAGGCACCGAACCTTCGTCTGTCAAAGGTTGAGGGATGGATTTCGAGATTCTAGAATGGTGAAAACGGCGATGGATTTTCGGCGTTTCAGTCGCCCAAAATGGTCAAATAGCGCATTGAATGAACGCTGGTGAAGCGGGTTTTTAAACTCCAGCTGGCTTTCCAGATGGGCGTACAACTCGTTGTGGGGTGGAGACTTATGGGTGAAGGATCCTCAGGGGAATGCAACGGCATCTCTCAATGGATGGGGAGGCTGAAACGACACCTTGCGGGGGGGCGTCGACGCTTTTTTTGCCGGTGTTTCTTTTAGGAGGTCGACCGCGCATTAAGTCCGGCAGGGTGCTGGTGGAAGTTAGCGTCGCTCCCGAAAAAAACTCTGGAGCATTCCGGCGCATTCGTCCTCGCGAACGCCTTTCGTGATCTGGCAACGATGGTTTAACCGTGGATGCTGGAGGAGGTTAAGTAGACTACCCGCGGCGCCATCTTTTTCTGATGGGCAACCGAAAATCACTCGGCGCATGCGGACATGAACCAAAGCCCCAGCGCACATTGGGCAGGGTTCTTTTGTCACATAGAGATCGCACTCTAGAAGTCGCCAGTCGCCGATGACACTTTCGGCTTGGGTGATTGCGAGCATTTCGGCGTGGGCGGTGGCGTCTTTCAGGGTCTCCACTTGATTAAATGCTCTGGCAATAATCTGGCCTTGATGAACAATTACCGCCCCGACGGGCACTTCATCAGCCTCCCAAGCGCGTCGTGCTTGGCGAAGTGCTTCACTCATAAAGAAGGAGTCGCTTTGGTGGTCAATGAGTTCATTCATCTGGAGTCGTTGAAATTCTAGTTGCACCGCCACGGAATCAAGCTATAACTCACCTCCCTTTTAGAAGAAATTCAGACCATTTACGGATCCATTGCTATGACCATTATCGAGAAAATCAACCAAGAACAGATGAAGAAGGAAGTCGCCCCCTTCAATGTTGGAGACAGCGTCCGCGTTCATACCATTGTTAAGGAAGGCGAGAAAGAGCGCGTGCAGATTTTCACGGGGATTGTCATTGGTCGCAAAGGCACTTTCCTGAATGCGACGCTGACGGTTCGCCGGATCAGTTATGGCGAAGGAGTTGAGCGCGTTTTCCCTATCCACTCCCCGCGCATCGCGAAGATTGAAGTTGAAACCGCTGGAACCGCTCGTCGTGCCAAGTTGAATTACCTTCGCAATCGCAAGGGCAAGAGTGCGATGGCGGTTCGGGAAAAGATCGTCAAAAAGTCCTAGGAGCATCTGGGGTTCCTGATTCGCCGCACGGCTTCGAAACTTGTCCGTATCTGTAAAGAAACTCGGGCGGGCGAAGTCGAGTAAGGATTGTAGCCTGCTTCACGAGAGTAACTTGCAAGCCGCAGGTTTTTCTTTGATTGCGGGAGTCGATGAGGCGGGGCGTGGTCCCCTAGCGGGGCCAGTCGTGGCGGCGGCGGTTATTTTGCCTGCAAAGTTTCGGCATGCCGTTCTCGATGATTCGAAGAAGCTTTCCGCGCGTAAACGGGAGGCAATTTTTTTGGAGCTGACTACCGATCCCTTGGTTTTGTGGTCGGTGGCGATTGTTGAAGCAGAAGAGATTGATCGTTTGAACATTCTTCGGGCAACCCACGAAGCGATGCGTCAGGCCATCGGGGGTTTGTCTATTGTTCCTGATCACGCGTTGATTGATGGGTTGCCCGTACATCCTTTTCCCGTTGCGCAGACGGCTCTGGTTGGGGGCGATGGATTGAGTCTGAGCATTGCCGCCGCCAGTGTGATCGCCAAGGTGGTTCGCGACCGTTTGATGTGCAAGATGGACGACCTGTATCCTGATTACGGATTTGCTCAACATAAAGGCTATGGAACTGCCCTGCACCTTGATAGGCTGCAGCGGTATGGCCCTTGTCCGATTCATCGGAAATCTTTTTCCCCGGTTACGCAGTGTCTTCTCCCGTTCTCCTCGGATCGGTGAAAATGCCAATCAGTGGCTTGGTCGCGAGGGGGAGCGGCTTGCCCGGCGCTATTTGCGAGGTCAAGGGTACAAGATTCTTTATGCGAACTATCGCGCTCCTCATGGCGGCGAAGTGGACCTAGTTTGCCGAGAGAAAGCGACCTCGACGCTCGTTTTCACGGAGGTGAAAACGCGTCGGAGTCTTGAATACGGTGCCCCGTCTGAGGCGGTGAATAGGGAGAAGCAGCGATTGATTTCTCGGGGGGCATTGGCTTGGCTTCGCTTGCTTGATCATCCCGATATTTACTTTCGTTTTGACATCGTCGAGGTCGTTTTCGAGCATGAAGAGCCTACTTTTAATCTGATTAAAAACGCTTTTACTCTTCCTTCCCCGTACCTTTACTAATTTTGGCGAGGAGATTTTCGGGTTGGGTTGGTGGACTATTGAATCGGTGAAAGCAACCGCGCGATCCCCACCTTAAATCGAAACCACCAACTGGATCGGGTGACTTCTTGCAGACTCACGAGTCGACTTCGTTCAAAGTCTTGGAGGAGCATGGTGGCGACTTTTTCTGCAAAAGCTTTTTCGTAAAAAGCCATGGTGATTTCAAAGTTTAAGCGGAAGGATCGGTTATCGAAGTTCGCTGTGCCAACCGTGGCAAAGTCATCATCCACGAGGACCACCTTTTGATGCATAAAGCCGTCAGAATATCGGAACCAGCGTATTCCCACTTTAATCGTTTCTTCGAGATAGGAAAAGTTTGAAAGGCGGACGAGTGAGCTATCGGGATTTTTGGGAATGAGAATTCGCACATCCACTCCGCGCAGGGCGGCCAACTGTAGTGCGGAGATAAACTGTTCATCGGGAACGAAATAGGGACTAGCGATCCATAATCGTGACTTCGCGGAGTGGATCGCGTGAAGAAAGAAAAGCGTGGCTGTTTCTAGGGAATCCGCTGGTCCGCTGGGGAGGCAAATTGCACCGACATTGGTTCCTGAAGGATGCTCAGGAACCCAATTGAGACCTTGGAGGGCTTCGCCAGTCGCCCAAAGCCAATCTTCCAGCCAGGAAATCTGCAAACATTGAACCACTGGACCTTCCATTTGCACATGGGTGTCCCTCCACGCGCCAATTTTTTTGTCTAATCCCAGATATTCAACGCCGACATTGTGGCCACCGACAAAGGATTTCCGGCCATCGACGATGACAATTTTTCGGTGGTTGCGAAAATTAATTTGCCATCGATTGATGAGGCCTTTGGTGCTGTTAAACGGGGAAATTTTCACGCCATTGGCCCGTAATTCCTTGGTAAAGTGTGGCAGTCGGCCACTACCGATTTCATCGAAAAGAACCAAGCAGCGCACGCCCGTTTTGGCGCGGTCGATCAGGGCGTCGCGGAGTTTTTTTCCGAGCTCGTCATCGTGAATTAAATAAAATTGCACGAGCACGTAGTCTTTGGCTTCGGCGATCGCCGTAAAAATCGCCGCAAAGGTTTCTGGTCCGTTGATGAGTAATTCGACTCGATTTCCGATGGTGAAAGGGAGGCCGGCCAAGCGTTCTAAGAAGAGTTCCTCTTGTCGACCGCTGGCATTTTTCATGCGAATCCTCTCGAATTCATTGGCCAATTGGCGCGCGACAGCACTGGCTTTGAGTTTTTTCGCTCGTCCTAGCGTTACAAAGCCCGCGAATTTTTTGGGACCAAAAACCAAATAAGCCGGCAAAGCAATCCATGGAAGAAGTAGCAAAGCTAATGTCCAAGCGATCCCTCCTTGGGCTGTTCGCGTTTCCATAATCGCCTTGATTGCGGTGAAGACCCCAGCGATGTGAATAACCACGAGGAGACTGGCAAAAGGGACTTCGGCGATCATCAGATAGTCATTCATAGTCGCTCGAATTCAGTCGGTGCGAGATGTTTGGATTGTTTTCGGCAGATTTCTCCTTGTGAAGCAGGCTCATTTCCCCTTAAAACTTCTCCAACCACACTGCTGATTGTGCGGTTTTACGGCGCGGATTTGGGCAGTTAGCTCAGCGGTAGAGCGGCTCGTTTACACCGAGTTGGTCGGGGGTTCGATCCCCTCACTGCCCACCCCTCCTTCACGCTTGAAAAAAAAGGAAGTGGCTGGCCTGTGACTTTAAAAGAGAATCGACGATCAGGGACGATCAGGGACGATCAGGGACGATGGAAGGATTGTCTAAAAACTGCGCGCCACTTTCGACGTCAAGGGGCAGGGGAAGGCAGACTTCAAGTTCAGGAGGTTCCCTTTAGTTCATTGCCCTCGCTGGTCGGAGGGGGATTCGATCAATTCCCGACGTCTTCGAGATTCGTTCCCTTGGTTTCGTGCCAGCAGAGGAAGGTCACGAAGCTTGCTACCGCGGCGAGCGGGGCGATGCACCATAACATGGCGGCGTTGCCAAAGGCGCTTTGCAAGAGTGGCACTGTTAATACGCAACTGGCTGCACCCAGACGACCTATGCTGGTGGCAATGCCGTGCGCCGAAGCCCGTAACCGGGTGGGGAAGAGTTCGGCTGGCAGCATAAAGGTGGTGGCGTTTGGCCCGATGTTGAGGCACAAGTTGAAAGCAATGAAGGCGACCAACATCAGTCGCACGGGACTGGTGTTGCCCGGATGGGCTTGGGCCATGGCTGCAAATTGTCCTAGCACCGCCAGTGACGCTGCCATGCCCAAAAAACCAAACGCTTGCAGTTTCATGCGGCCAACGCGGTCGATCATCCAGCAGTTTAGGCCAAAGCCGATTAGCAACGCCCCGCTCAGCAGTAAGTTGGCCTGCGCGGCCCGAATGCACCCCTCCAGAAACGGCAGGCCATCGGCCTGGAGTAATTTCTCGAGGATGAAGGGGGCGAACATGACAATGCTGAAGTGCAAGGCATCGCACAAGAACCACGGCACGACTGCTAAGATGGAGTCGCGGCGCATCTTCGGGCTGGCCATTTCCTTCAGGACTTGGAGCATCGATAGATTCTCAGCGGGCGACTGGGATGTGCTTGGCACACTCGGTGGCAGGTCTGGCAATGTTGCGGGCGCGATCAAGTGCCGAATGCCTTCGGCAGCTTCGAGAATGCGGTCACGTGCCAACAGCCACCGAGCGCTTTCAGGCAAGCGGGCACAGAGTAGCAGGCCAATCGCCGCGGGCACCGCGCCCAACCCAACCATCCAGCGCCACGCCTCCACTGACTCCACAACGCGAACGCAGTTGGCAGCCGATATCGAAGCCAAGACCGATCCAACGGCCTGAAATGCGAACAAGCCGATGAGCATTCGGCCCCGATATGCTGTGGGCATGGACTCGCTGATGTAGGTAGCGCATACGGGATAGCCCACGCCGATCGCTGCGCCTAACTCGATCTGCCAGAAGAGGTAGGCATTCAAACTATTGGCGAAGGCCTGCATGGAAAACCCGATGAGGAAGGCGATGAGAATGACGATGAACATTCGTCGGCGACCGAATCGATCACTTAAGCGACCACCGAGCGTTGCTCCCACCATGGCACCGATGACGAGGAATGCCCCTACAGAGCCTTGCTGTGCCGCGGTCATGTTGAATTGCTTTTGCAAAAGTGGCATCGCCACGGCCGTGATGAACATGCTATACCCATCGACCAGCGTGCAGATGGCGGCAATTCCCCACAGCCACCAGTGCGCCCGACCAAGTCGGGCATTGTCGAGGGCGAACTTGAGGATTTTCACTGCAGGAGTATCGGCGACCATGGTCGGAGGCATTGGGATTACGACACACTCCTCGTGCCCATATCGGGTGAAAGAGTTCGGATTGGTGTCGTCAGAAGTCCACCGCATCGGAGACGGCTAAAAGGGGAGAGGCGTCGGAAAGTGGGGGAGTGGAAGGGTTCGGGGAACGGGGGAAAGATGAAATTCGTATGCAGAGGGGATTTCAAGTGCGAGAGAGAATGAAATTTGGCGTTGATCTGGGGTCGTGATGTGATGGACATGTAGACCAGATTTCGAAGGAGCGTAGCCCGCTTGGTGACTAGACCAAGCAGTTTTTAGCACTGGCTCTTTAGCGGGTCGCTTCATGGAATCGGACACCCTACGCAACCATGAAAATGAGTGGAATCAGCATGGATTGGGGGCACCCAAAAGATCAGCGGGCGATCGATTCGTCGCCACGCCAGTGGAAAGCAGGCGCCGCTGGCGGTGGCGCGTCGAGTAAACCAAAAGCCACCGAGCGGAGAGAGAAAACACGCCAACAAAGGGCTGATGGGGAAGCCGTTGGCGCAAACCACGACGAGGGAAACGGATGAAAGGCACTTTGTCATTGCGGGAGAAGTATTTGGATTGCCTAAAGGAAATCCGCGGGAAGCTTTCGCGAATCAGCGAGCATCGTCTCGGATTCCTCGTACGACTTCAGCCGATGCCAGCTGCCCACGATCTTCCTGCCCTTGATGGCTAAGGTCGTCACCTAGCCGCAGACGTTTTCAATCGCTGAAGGATGGTTGCGCTTCACCGGGAACTTGCCCCGGGTGTTCGCGCTGGACCGCATCTGCGCGAGTGTGGGGTCATCGACACGCAGGTTATGCCCGTGCGCCTTCACCCCTGGTGATCCGGCGGACTTCACGGATGATGCCGTTGGGGTGATCCACACGCACTGCGAGGAATTTGCTTTCTGGGGGAGGTTTTTGAAAGAGCCATCGGGTCGGATGGGAGGGTGGGAAAATGGGGGCATCTGGCTGAGTGCGTTCGAGCAGTGCGTTATCGAAAGTTCGATTTTGGCGGTCTCCTGAATTGCCTATGTCGTGGACATCGTGGGGGCGGAGTCGAGGCAGAGTATTGATTAGTTCCTCTAATGTTGAAAAGAAAAGTGGCGAAGATTTGGAGAGTTTTCCCGCGGAGACGCGGAGTCGCGGAGGAGGGAGGAAAAAAAGCGGAAAGCGGAAATTTAAGGGATGAAAGTGGACCACTGGCGCACGGGAAAGCTTGGGGAAGCCTGCTTAAAG
>JBAWZW010000140.1:0-7160 GCA_037142835.1 Verrucomicrobiota bacterium | reverse complement strand
GATCCCAAGTGGGGTAAACGCCGAAAGGCAATGAAGACTCCACTACCGCGACTTCGCCGATGAAATCGGTGAGGATCCCAAGTGGGGTAAACGCCGAAAGGCAATGAAGACTCCTCCCGATAAACATCAACCTCCTGCAGGGCCGCCGCAATCCCAAGTGGGGTAAACGCCGAAAGGCAATGAAGACCTGAACCACGAGACCAACCCGTCGGTGCATAGCACCTCATCCCAAGTGGGGTAAACGCCGAAAGGCAATGAAGACAATCCCGCATAGGCTGTCTCTCCCCTCGAAAGGTTCGGGATCCCAAGTGGGGTAAACGCCGAAAGGCAATGAAGACGTGACTCTTTAGAGGTTGTCGTTGTTCATACATCACAGGATCCCAAGTGGGGTAAACGCCGAAAGGCAATGAAGACCTTCCTTGGCACGGCGGAGCTGCCCTTCGAACACCACTATCCCAAGTGGGGTAAACGCCGAAAGGCAATGAAGACGTCCATCACTTCCGTGAACCCCAACCACCGCCAGGATTATCCCAAGTGGGGTAAACGCCGAAAGGCAATGAAGACTACGCACCGACTGGTGGTGCATTGCACCCCAGTGTTGGGGGCCCCAAGGGGGGTAAACGCCGAAAGGCAATGAAGACTGGTGTGACCGCGTGAGTCACGCACTGTGATGCCCGTGGCCCCAAGGGGGGTAAACGCCGAAAGGCAATGAAGACTGCAAATGTAGTGGTCTTGCGTCGAGTCATCGCGGTAGCCCCAAGGGGGGTAAACGCCGAAAGGCAATGAAGACCTTGAGCAGTGGGCCTTTTGGCTATTGGGGGAAGGGGCTCGGCGCTTCTATCGGTTAAAATAGAACGGTGAACCAAAGTGGCAGTTCTTCCATGGAGAAGAGCTTGATCTTGGTGACCGGCGGGGTCGGTTGATCACCCTACGGTCACATCGTTGGGGGGCTTTCGTTGGAAAACCAAGCTGATTTTCACGACTGCAGAGCACTTTGCAGTGAGGCGATCGGGGGGATCCGCTTGCGGAATGCAGGTTAAAATACGTAAGCGACGACTTTTTCTTGGTGGACCTGAGTTCCTGCGGAGCGGATCTCTGCGGCACAACTGAGGCAAATTTTGTAGGCAATCAGCCGATCAGTGGTTGGATCAATAATCTCTTCCAGGCCAGTCCAGAAGGTGTCAAAGCGGTCGGCTTCCAAGCGGCATTCAAAGACCGAATATTGCACGCGGATTCCATGGTCTTCGCAGAATTTTGCG
Source organism: Verrucomicrobiota bacterium (assembly GCA_037142835.1). Classification (GTDB taxonomy): domain Bacteria; phylum Verrucomicrobiota; class Verrucomicrobiia; order Chthoniobacterales; family Chthoniobacteraceae; genus Chthoniobacter. The sequence continues at coordinate 5,901 of JBAWZW010000140.1, read as the reverse complement.
ACCTTTGTGAGGCGCTTCCGATCGGTAATATCGTAGGCGACAATCGTCAGCATTTGGTGAGCTCCGCAGGGGTGACCGCGTTTTTCGCTGGAATTAGGACGGTAGGTGAAGGCCTCTTCCCACCAACCCAGGGGGATACGACCAGAGAGTAAGCGGGCTGGCGGAGGTGGAGGCGTGTCCTTGATCCATTGTTTGAGAGATTCTTGCCAGTTTGTGGGGTCGAATGGAGGTGGATCGGGTTCATGGTTCATTGGAGTGAAACTGGCCAGAGACAGATTTAGTTCATCAGAAAAGGCTCGAAGGGTTCGCCATCAATGACCGCTTTTTTAACCGCTTGGCATTGCCGATGAATTTCTTGCCGAAGGGTGGTGCGTTGTCCGTGTTGATCGCTGGTAAACTCTCGTTGCATGCGCCGTTCGTAGGCGACAAAGAAGCGTTTCCGCCCTTCGTTTGAGAGGTAAATGCCGCCCTTTGCCGGCTCAAAGTGGGAATGAGGGTGGAGGATGCCGTGGGTAAAAAGATCGAGGGCCATGGCATCGGCAAGGGGAGCGCGAAAAGGCTCAATGAGATCGAGCGCGAGGGAGGCCCGGCGGTCGGCGGGTTCGTGATAGAATCCGATGGCTGGGTCGAGGCCGATGGCGTGGAGATGTGCCTCCGCCTCAACGCCCAGCAGAGTATAAGCGTAAGAAAGGACGGCATTAGTCGCGTTATGAGGCGGACGCCGGGAGCGGCGCTCAAAGGGAGCAATTTCAGGGAAGAAACTCCCATAACATTCGAAGTAACGACCGGCCGCCGCCCCTTCATAGCCGCGGAGGGTCTCGATGGAGGCGGCGGTCCGGCAATTTTCAGCGAGTTGATTGAGGGCGAGTAGATGGGGGGTTACTTCCACATCGTCGCGATTAGCGGCGAGTCGCTGGAGGACCCGTCGGCTATTAAAAATCTTTGCCTCGACCCAGTTGATAGAGAGGGCATGGGCAAAGTTTTGATCCTGAGAGCGTCGATATTGGGCGAGGCGGGCGATGCTGTGGGGTGCAGGGGGCATACAGAGTCCAAGAACCCGCGTCGAGCCCGAGGTGATGACCACGGGAATTTCTCGCCGAAGTAATTCCGCGAGGGCTGGAATAGTGAGGCTGACGGATTCGAGGAGGATGAGCTGTTCGATTTCTGTGAGGGGAATATCGCGGATCAGGGCTTCGGGGCTTCCATCGTGTGGGGGAACTTCCACGCGGAGCCGTTCGCTGACTAAAGACGCGCGGGTACCAGGGGTGGAGAGAAACATCGACGGCATAAGGGTTGGGGTTTAAGGAGGAAAGAGCAGGGGACGAAAGGGTCGGTGATCAATGAGCTTTGCGCAAAAAGCGGGAGCAGATTCTAGGAGGAAGAGTTGTCGTGTGGATTGAGGATTCGGTAAATCATCTGGGGCGGCAGTTTGAGGGCAGTCTTGAGTTTCTAGCCCTTGATGTGAATCAGGGGACCTGGAATGTCTAAAGAGCACCGGCCCCGCTCTGGAAGGACACTGGCGAGAAAAGCGGCGTCGCCCCCGGCTCGCTTGGCTTTTCGGCGAAGGTCGGAGAGGATGCGGATGAGTTCTCGACTATCAAAGGAACGATCCAAGCCGGAGGCGTGTCGCCAGTCGCCCCAGTCTTGTGCAGGAGCGGTCTGGCGGATTTCTTTGCGAAACTGCTCGAGGTCGGCGATGACTTCGTCGTAGGCGGCGACGATCGTTTCTGCTTGCTTGGCGCGAATGGCGAAGAAGAGGAGAACAAGGTGCTCGCGGGGAGCCAGCTCGAGGAGGCGCCCGTTGATTTGGGTGTGTGGGCGAGTTCGATCAATTTCGACTTGGAGGTTATCTCCGGTGGTTCGACGGAGATTTGACCGGCAGTTTTCCACGAGGCGACGGAATGTTCCCGCAGGCTGGCCGAGTTCTCGGGTGAAAAGATTGCGAAGGGGAACAAAGGTGACCTCGGCTAATTCAATCAAGGCGTTGGATGGGCAGTGGGCGAGGCCATCACGATCGAGCAAATCTCCCCCCGGCTGGGTAGGAAAATAGAATTCGCGAATCGTTTCGAAGGGCTCAGAAACGAGGACATGGGTGAGGCGATCCGTCTCCCGGCCTGCGAGTGTCATGCACGCGTAGAGTAGCGCTCCCATGGTCTTTCGCCCACCAGCGATCGAGGCAATCAGTTCGGTATCGGGATTTTCCACCACCGCCCGAACTTGCTCGAGGAGGTAATCGGCCGCTGCCGCACTATCGGAGGGAGAACGAAGATCGGCTAATTCAACGCTTTGACCTGAGACGAGATCGAGGGCGGTGATTACCCGGATATCATCGGCGGTGGTGCCGAATCGGAGTCGACCAGTGATGTCGAATCCTTTTTCTTCCAGAGCATGGCGAAGAGTATCCCAAGCGGTCTGCCCAGAGAAACGGGAGAGTGGGGTGAAGAGGTGGTGCCTGATGGAATCCCGACCGGTGGTCGTCGTCACGGCGATCACCCTCGACGGAATGATGGGCTCGGGCTGGTTGGCCAATGCCCAGATGGTTTCGGTGAGAACCGATGGGGACATTCCCGTGACCGCGAGGAGGATGGGTTCGGCGCGGGTGAACGAGGAGAAGGGGGAATCCTCATCGGTTAATTGATCTTCGGGGGGGGATATTGGAGGGAGGGTTTTTTTCACGAATTACAAATTAAGTGAGAGGAAGGGAATGGTGCAAGGGGTGGAGGCAGTGGATGAGGTTCTTCGCGGAGAGGGTAATATCTTCAGGCTGCATCGCCTGGATGTTTGGTAAAGTGTTGGGAAATCTCTTCGCCGATCAGCACTTTCACGTTGAGCAGTTTCCCATAGCGCCGAATCGTTTTGCCACCATCCTCGCCCGGATAAAGTACGGCAAGGGTGGCTAATGCATGACTGCCCCCGAGGTTTGTCGCCCGAGTCCGGAGGCCTTCTAAGTGCTCCAGAGGCTGGGTCATGGTTGTTTTACAGGAAATGATTTCCAACGCCGCTCGATTCTTGTCCAAAACAATCAGGTCAGTTTCCCCATATTCGGCGTTCTGCTGGCCTTCTTTGGTGGGCTCGACACTCCAATGGGCATCTTGGTGGCGACTGGAGCGCTCAACAAAGTTCATGACCGAGAGCTCCAACCATGAGCCATCGAGGACATTGAGGATTTTCTCGATTTGGCTTCTCAAGCTAGGATCTTTATCTGTTTGCACAGCCAATTGGAGCCCGCCGTTGGGGTTTGTTTTTAAAAAGCCCGCCCGTTCGGCGGCCTTAAGGAACTCAAGGACGGGAGAGGGCAATTCCCCTTCGAGTGCCGAAGAGGGATCCACCCCAACCAAGGATTGAAGCACGGATTTTGAAGAGGGAAGTCTTCTTTTCGGACCGCAATAAAGCCCGCGGATTTTCTCTGCAAACTGACAATCGGCAAAAGTCTGGCGTTGGGTCGTCCGCAAGTTCCACGCCTCCAATCCGAAGGAGAGTTGCTCTGGGGTTGCGGTATCAAAGCGCCAGTCTTCGGGAGCCCTGCCGTGGGCGGCCATGACGATCCGCAAGGTCAAAGTGGCAGTGATCTCCGCAAAAGATGGCAATGCGGGGAGAGGGGATTGGCCAGCCGAGATAAAGGTTTGATTTTGGGTGTCGCAATAGAGGATCGGGACGGATGGAAAGTGCATGGCCCCAAGGTAGGCTCCCACGGCCATCAGTTTGGTGCCACCCGTGCAATTGATTATCGCTCCCTCCGAATGCTCAAGAATTCGCTGAACCGCCTTCTGGACATCTTCGAGCCCAGGATCAGGACTCGCAAGAACCTCGTTTTTGAATTCGATAGATAATCCCGCTTCGCTCGCGGCCATTTCAGTCCACTTCGCGGCCGCTTTCATATCCTCTTTGTTGCTACAGATTTGCACCACCCTTTGAGGCCGAACGGCGAGCAAAGGCAGGATGTTTTGCATCGTCTGTTTACTCACGATATGGATGAGCGTATGGATGGGGCTAGTCATGAGATGAAGTGGGGAATATGAAGTTTGGCTAAAAGTTCAACTTTCTCGCGGCTCGAAAGAAAGCATTGATCTACGGCATTTCTTAAAAGATGCAGAATCTGGAGGCGGGTAATTTTGGGGCAAAGACTGGGCAAGAGGAGAAAGTTATCGGTCAGAGAAGCACCTGAAATTCCGATATTGTCGGTATTTACGGTAACCGCCGCTCCTGCTTCCAAATAGGAGAGAAGGGGATAGGTAGGAAGTGCCCGAGTGGGGTGACTAGAAACAACCCCAGGGTTTTCATCGGATCCTAAGCCTCGCCAAAATCCTTTGATCTGGAAGTTGGCATAGGGACACATCTCAATGCCAATTCGGCGATCGACCACCGAGCGAAGAAGATCGGGAGAGTCGCGAAGACTGAGGGCGTGCCCCAGACGACGGGCATTTAAATCAAAGACCGCGCTCCAGATTCCTTCGGCGTCGTCGTTTTCTCCTGCGTGGACCGTCAAGGCGAGCCCACAACGATGGATGGCACGGAAGTCATCGCGAAAGTAGTGTGCGCGGGTGGAGATATCTTCGTAGCCCGCGAGATCTACTCCTACGACCCGCGATTCTGAATCTTTTGTCCAGTGCTCCGCGGCCGTCACTGCTAGAGCCAGATGACGCCCGATCGCTGTCCGAAAGTCTCCCACTTCCTTTCGGGTGGCGATGATGATCAAATTGACCCGGCAACTGGGTTGCTTGGCGGTTGCCTCATCGAGGTGGCGCTTGATTGCGCTCAAGACATCCCAAGGCGATCGTTGTTCTGTGGCATAATTTGCTGGTGAACAGCGAATTTCTGCGTAGGTGATATTTTGAGCAACGAGGTGGGCGTGGAGGAGTCGGCAATGTTCTGCCAAGCAACCGGGATCCTTTAAAAGGGCGGACCCCGTCTGGTCTCCCAGCTTCATATAGGCGGAAAGCCGCTTCTCGGGCGGACCATCCAACGCTGAAAGAGGCCACCCTGGTGGGGGAGTGCAGGCAGGATCGATCGGGGGAAGGTTCTGGGGATTTTCTGCGGCGGCCCGGACTTGGCGGAGCAATTCTCCGCTACTGGCAAAGCCACCGAAGTGGGAATGGAGATCAATCTTGGGGAGGGCCAGCATCCACTCCGCATCCGTCTCGGGATCGAGGGGCTTTTCTAGCCAATCCCGCTGGCCTGGTGACCACCGAGCGATCTGTGGAAAAGGAAGGGTGGCCAGTTCGTGTTCGCTTGCTGAGAGGCGGTTGGCAGCTTCTAGACGGTTGTAGATGGCATCTCGAAGGCGGGTTTCGGTGATGGAAATCTTTCCAGAATCACTGGGAATGGCTGGGGCTTCGGAAGCGAGTTCTCGCATGGTTGGCCAGCCAGATCGGCTCCCAAGGGTGATCTTTCGGACGACTTTCTCGGCGATTTGTTTTTCTAAATCCTCATCAGTTTCCGTTCGCACCCCAAACGGAATCGTCAGGTGAAAAAGGTTTCCGCATCCGAGAATTCCCGCGGCCTCTTGGGCAGCCGCCGACATCGTCTTAAACCCGCCAGCCAAACAAACGTGAATGTCTTCTGGTGCAGACTCCTCTAACAAGGAAAAGTAGCAACGATAGAGGGCCTCTTCAAAGCGATGATGATCTTCGGCGGTGGCTAAATCATCGAGATTTTCTACACGAAGAACCGTCAGGTGGACCGACGGCTGGTTCTTTTTAAACCATTCTAGACAGCGATCCACCGAGGCGACCGTCCCGCTCGAAGTCAGCACTAACACCCGATGGTAAGCCAAGGGAGTCGACCCCAAAAGAAAAGCCTCAGGAACCACCGCCCAAGATGTGCCTAAAGTACAAAGAAGAACCGGCATGAGAAAACGATTGAAAGTAGAAATTGCCAACAGGGAGGATGCCTATTGGTGAG
>JBAWZW010000139.1:0-7217 GCA_037142835.1 Verrucomicrobiota bacterium | reverse complement strand
TGAGTTGGGGAGTGAGTTGCGTCAGGGGGAGAGAATTGAGCTTAAAAAAGGGACGGCGGAGATTACCTTTGACTGTGGGGCGGTGGTTACGATTGAGGGGCCGACGGTGATGGAGATGAGTTCGGCTTGGGAGGCGGTGGTGGTGCGTGGGACGCTGAGGGCGGTGGTGCCTCGGGAGGCGGTGGGGTTTCGGGTGGGGAATGCAAGTGTGGAGGTGGTGGATTTGGGGACGGAATTTAGTTTAGTTGCGGAAGTGGATGGAGGGGCGGAGGTCTTTGTGCATCAGGGTTCTGTGGAGGCTACGCCAAAGGATGGGGCGGGCAATGATTTGAGTTCGATTATTTTGAAGGAGCATGAGGGGCGGAGGTTTGAGGCTCGGGGGATTTTGGAGGTTACGGATACGGCGGCGAAGTTGGCTCGATTAAAACAAAGTCCGACATTGGAGCGGGTTTCCCGACCGACGCATTGGGTGCGCTGGTCTTTTGACGAGCCTGGGGGGCTGGCGTTTGCGGAAACTGGGAAGCAGGGAAGCGAAATGTTTAGTGCTCAGATTGAGCCGCCGGGTGAGGCTCTTTCTGCGGGGACCCGGACCGAGGGGCGGTGGAATCGGGCATTGCTTCTCGATGGAAAGACTTTTGCGCAAGCACCCTTTCCTCGGGTGACAAAGTTCACCCAAAGGACAGTGGCGTTTTGGATTCAGATTCCTGCGGAAGCGAGTGCGGCGAATGGGGGAACGATCCTTGCGTGGCCACTGGGGGGGAATGGTCGCGGGATTGAGGTTGGGTGGAATCGGGATCCTTTGGAGGGAACAGTTGGGGCATTAAAAACAGGGAACGGCCGCCATTCTTTGATTGGAAACACCCCGATTCGCGACGGGCAGTGGCATCATTTGGCGGTGGTTTTTTCGGTGAAACAGAAGGCCACGGGGAATCTGCAGATGCGTCAGTATGTGGATGGTCGGTTGGATGGGGTTTCTTTGAGACGAAACTTTAAGCGAGCCCGAGGGGAGAATCTGGGGGTGCAGGCGAAAGTAGGGGTTGGGGATGAGATGCTGTGGATTGGGGCTAATATTCCCAGTCAGCGGAAGGGGGAAAGTTTTCGCGGGGCGATTGATGAACTGCTGATTGTGGACCGCGTTTTGACACCCGAAGAAATCAGGCAACTGATTACGTCGAATCACATTGGGGGGATCGACGGGAAGACGCCTTAGTTTGGGGCAAGGATAAAGGATGGAGGGTTCACGCGGAGGCGCGGAGGGGGAGAGGTTGGGTCGGGAGGGTTTTCTTAGTCCTCGGTGGCTAGTTGGCGTTCGATTTCCTGGAGTTTGTGTTGGGCGTTTGCGGCGTGCTTGGTTCCCGGCATCGTCTCGATGATTTGCAACAAAAGCGCCCGCGCTTCCCTTACTTTGTGTCCGTACTTCCAATAAACATCGACGAGGCGCGAGGTTAAAAATGCGGCTTCTTCTGGCACCCAATCCCTGCCTAGAGCTTGTTCTAAAATACTCGCGCCGGCATCGGGGTTTGCTAACTGTTCGCACTCGATCTTTGCGGCCTCGCTGAGTGCATGAGTGTCTTGAGGATTGGCCTCGAATGCTTTCAGATACGCATGGACGGCCTCTTGGTAATCTCCTCGGGCCATGGCCGACACCGCATCTGCGTGGGGTGATTTTTCGATCTGCTGATTCGGATTAAAAAAGACGTTCCCTACCGCGTCGCCGAGCATCGGCAAGACGATCTTCACAAAAGCCACGCCTGCCACGCCACCGACCAAGACGAGCGAACCAAAATAAAGGACTAATTTACTCTGATCGGGCTTTTCTCGCCGATACTCCTCTTGAGCCTCGATAAAGATCAAAAGGGTGAGCCAAACCAAGGCAAGAAAAAGGAGAGGTCGCAGAAAGCGCATCGAAATTCAGTGGTTATTGGTGATTTATTACAACGCCTACGTTCACCCCTTCAAGATTTTAAAGTTTGCGGCTTGTTCCTGGAGTGGGTGCGCGGGTGGTCGCGCCAAGGCTGAACTGGCACATCTAAGTGAGGGGCACTTCGGAGGTTTTTTTGAAAAGTGGGCAATGCGTGGAGCCGAGCTTTAGCGATTGGTGATTTAAAAAGGGTCGCGCAGGGGGAGCGGATTATTTTTTATCGTTGATTAAGAAGAGTTGGCCATCGCCGGGCTGGAGTTTGACTTCCAGAGTGCCGTCGGTGAGCGGGGTGGGGGGAAGGAGTTCGCCAGTTTCTTGGGAGACTTCGGAGACGGACTCCGCCCATTCGTCGAGGGTGAGCTTGCTGGTGACCACGAATTTGAGGGTGCGATTGACGGGAAAAATATACCGTTTCCCCTCGGCGCTTTGGAAGCAGCCAACGACCACGCGTCCGCCTTCGGCTTTTTTGACGGGTGCGTTATCGGGGAGGGGAACGGCACCTGGAGGCAAGGGAGTGCCTGCGCAGTAGGCGCCGGTGCAGACGAGCTTGATGAGGGTGGGGCCGAGTTTGGCGGCGCGGGTATTGATCTTTTTGGCGTAATCATACTTGCGATCGCGCTTGCCATTTTTGTCGATGAAAGAGGGAGCATCGGCCCAAGCGAGGCCTTTGGTGAACCAATAGGTGAAATACTGGATGCCACGGGAGCCGAAGGCGAGGGAGGTATTGACTTGCCAGCGGAGGTCGGCCTCGCTGCATTCGCGGTAGCCCATGTGTTTGAGCGAGACGATGATTTGGTTGAAAGGGATGCCCACCTCCGTGCATTTTTTGCGCATGAGTTCGAGGTTTGCCCAGTAGGTGCTTTCGTCGCCGCCGCCGAACATTTGGCGATAGTGATCCCAGCTGACGAACGGGGCTTTTCCGTCTTCGATGAATTTTGAGACATAAGTATCGTACTCGGTGCGAGCTGAGAAAGCGTAGGCTGGGAGCAGATTGAAGTAGGGAACGTGTTTGGGATCTTTCTTCATCAGGTACTGGTTGACCACGCCGAGGCGTCGAGTCCCTTCTAAAGTGATGGATTCGTCTCCTTCGATAAATCCGAGAAAAGCGGGGTGCGAGGAATACTTGGCGATCAGGCCATCGAGGGTTTTTTCAATCTGGGGAATTTCCTCGGGTTTGGGGGCTTTATCGAAGGCACCAACTTTTAAAATATTGCCATCCCAAATCAGGGCCTGCATTCCTGCTTCCTTGCAGAGATCGAGTAATTTCAGGTTATGTTCTTCTTGGGCCTTGTCGTTTGGCGACCAGAGATTATCGATGGCGGCGAAGGCCACATTGAATCCGCATTCGGCGAGTTCCTTGTAGCGCTCGCTGGTTGTTTCCGCCTTGGGTGGCCCGCACCAGTAGCTGATCATGAAAGGCAGTTCGGAGACGGCGGGTTTGAGGGGACTGAGTGGCGGGCCTTTGGGATCGGCGGCGAGGGAGTTGGCGGTGACGCCGATTAAAGCGAGGGTGAGGAGGCGGAGGCGGGGTGAGGATTTCATAAAGTGGGTGCTGGTTGGCGGGTACTGGGATTATTTTTTCCAGGAACTGCGAGCGATTTCAAGTTGAGCGGGGGTGAGGCCCATGCCTCGGAGGACACCTGTGGCCATCATTTCATTGCCAATCGGGCCCATGTGAACGCCGTCGTAGGTGTAGTATTTGTCTTTTCGTTCGGCTCCCAGCTTGGTGAGACCCGCCTGCATATCGGCGTTGAGATCGGCGAGGAGGCAACCTTTTTCACTGGCCAAGGTGCGGAGAAAATCATTGTAAGCGACGAGCCTTTGGTTGGGCTCGTTGGATTGATCCTCGTTGATCATCGTGGAGGTTAGGATGACCACTTTGATGTAGGCCGCCTGGGCTTTGTCGACAATTTTGGTGATGTTTTCTTGGTATTTGTCGAGTGGCACTCCGTTGGGTCCGTGCCAGACATCGTTGACTCCGCAGCTGAGGGTCATCCAATCGGGTTTTTTGCTGATGACGTCGCGGTCGACGCGGGCGAGCATGTCATTGGATTTGTGGCCACTTTTGCCAGCGGGAATGGCGATGGCGGACACCTTATTGGCTTCGAGGCCTTTAATGACCAAGGTGACATAGCCGTTGGGGCCTGCTCCCTGTTCGGTGATGGAATCGCCGAGAAAGGCAATTTTCTGGCCATCGGCGACGGGAAATTGCGGTGGGGTGATGGGGCTTGCGAAGGCAGCGGTTGAGGCAAGGACCGCGAGGAAACAATTCGAGATGATTTTCATCGTGAGAGAGGGCGTGGCGGTGGCGATTTTTGGGGAAGGGCGCCTACTTTTCGGCTTCGTAGGCGCGGAGTTCTACCATTTGGACGGCGTCTTGGGCACTATTTTTGAGCATGTTGACGCGGATAAAGCGAGCGGGAGTGGGTTTGAATTTGTAGATCACCCCTTTTTCGGTGGCGGGTTCTTGATTGGCTTCGGCGTCGACCACTTTTGTCCAAGTTTTTTCGTCTTCAGAGACTTCGATGTTGTATTGGAAAACGCGTTTACTTTCCCACCAAGGAAAGATGTGAATGCGATTGAGGTTGGTGATTTTTTCGAGATCGACCTGCCACCATTGGGGTGGTTTCCAAGCGCCCCAGAGTTTGTTGCCGGCGACCCAGCCGTCGTTGGCATTGGCGGCGACTTCGCCCCCTTGGCCTTCTCCCGCTATGGATGAGGCTTTGGCGGGTTTCCCGGTGGTGAGGTTTTGTTCAAAGCTCCGATATTCCTGGTTTTTCGCGACGCTCGTGTTGCCGATTTTTCGTCCAGCTTTGTCGAAAAGGGTGGCGCGGAGACTGATGGATTCGGCGGCCTTGAAGGGCTTTTCATAAAGTGGGGAGTCGAGGGTGGGCTCCTCGCCGTCGAGTCGATAGCGGATTTGCAGGTCAGGAGCGGTGGTGCTCATGGTGACGGTGATGGGTTCGCTAAAAAATCCATCTTTCATGGCGCCTGTGAATTCAAAGGTTATGGGACGGATGATGGTGAAAGCGCGGGTGTTTTGTAGAGCCATGCGGTTTTGGACGAAGCCTTCCTCGATGACATTATCGGGACCCCAAGTGCGTTCGTGTCGTTCTGGGGCGCCCGAGAGGTAGCCGTGGGCGAGGGCGACCTGATCCATTTCCCACATGGGGCGGCAGTGGCCGAGGACCTTATCTTTTGTGGTGAGAAGATCGCCGTTGCAGGTGAAGATGCTGAACTCGGGGAAAGGTGGCATGTCCCAAGGGACGGTGATGGTGGTGTAACCGAAATCTTGGGCTTCTTTGGCGCGACCTTTGAGGGGGAACCAAGTGTAGAGGATGATATCTTTGGCGAGTTCGCGGTCGAGGGGGACGCCGACGGGGCGACCGTCCCACATGATGGTTTTTTTGCCGTATTTCTTGATGATTTTCGCCATGTTTTGGCCGTAGGGGAGCCAGAGAGTGTGTTCACCGGTGAGGTTGTGCTCCTTCATGTATTTTTTCACATGATCGTTGGGGAGGTAAAAGGCGGGCTCCACCTCGTCTCCTCCGATATGGAAATAAGGTGAGCTTTTGAAAACAGCGCACATTTCGCCAACGATCGTATCGAGAATCGGGTAAATCTCTGGGTTGAGGACGTCCATGGCGCGCCATTTGGGGTCGCCGATTTTTCCTTTGAGGCCGCTCATCAGGGCGGTGGAGTGTCCTGGGCCTGCGAGTTCGGGGACGCAGGTCACCCCTCGGGCATCGGCATAGGCGACGAGGTCTTGGAGTTCTGCGAGGGTATAGGGAGTGACTGGCGGATGGTGGTCTTTGCTGGCGTCTGGGTAAGCGGTGGAGGGGAAGGTGAAGGCGCTGTCGTCGGAGAGATGGAGATGGAGGTAGCGAATTTTGAAGAGGCGACAGGTTTCGACTGCGGATTTGAGAATATTGATGGGTTGATGATTGCGGGCGCAGTCGGGCATGATGGCGCCGTAATCGGAGTAGGGCCAATCTTTGGCGGTAAATTTGGGAATGGCCACGGAGTTGCCATTGAGGACGATGGCTTGGAGGAGGGTGGCGGTGGCTTCGCAGGTGGCGCGGTAGTCCCAGCCTTCGATGGTGACGCGATCGGTGACGGCGATGGTGTGGGCATAGTCTCGGGTTTTGAGGACTTCTTGTCCGCGGACGGTGAGAATTTCTGCGCCCGCCTTGAGTTGCGGATTGATTTTCAAGATGATATCGCTCGGCTTGGGATCGGCATTGGCGACGGGGAGTTTCAGTTTGGTGACGAGGAGGATTTCGTCGGATAAAATTTCGGCGAGCGGTTGGAGTTTGGGATCGGTGGCGATGATCCGGGAGTCAGCGGTGAGGGGGATTTGGCCAGCCTCCACCTTGAGCTCCTTGGGGGAGGGGAGAAGGTTGAGGAGATTGCCGGCGCGGGCGGGGGTTTGTGGGGAGCAAACGAGGGAGGCGAGGGCAAGGGCGAGGGTGAGTTTTAGGGGATTCATTACTTGGATGGCAGGGTTTTTTCGTCAGGGGTGAGGGCGGTGCGGAAGCCGATGGAGATCGAGACATTCTCGGTATACTGATCGGAGCGGGAATTGATCCGGGCGTAATCGCCTGAGTAGGAGTAGGCGCCACCGCGAAGGGATCGGTGGACATTGGGCGAAGTCAGGGACCAATCGCCGTTCCATTCCCAGACATTGCCGACGAGATCGTAGATCCCGTAGGCATTGGGCGGGAAACTGCCTACGGCGGACGTCGAGGCGCCGTCTACGGTGATGAAGCGTTTGTCGTTGCCTTCGTAGCCTTTGTCGTAGGGGAGATAGGAGGAATGGCCGAGGTAATTTGCTTGGGAGTGATCGATTTCATCGCCCCAAGGGTAGCGTTTGTTTGTCAAGCCCCCGCGAGCGGCATACTCCCATTCTGGGTCGGTGGGCAGGCGATATCCAGCGAGGGCGGGGTCGAGTTTCAAGCCTTTGAGGTCTTTACCAGAGCGGAAGGGTTTGCCATCGACGAGATAGAAGGGGGAACGGCCTTCTTTTTCGCTGCGGGCGTTGCACCATTTGGCGCAGTCGAACCAGTTGATAGAGTGCACGGGATGATCGGGGGCTTTGCCTGAGCCTGGGTTGTCGAACTGATAGCCGTGAGATTTTGCCCAAGTATAGACCTCGTCCCAGAGGGCTTTGGTGACTTCGTGGGTATCGAGGTAAAAGGCGGTGACTTTCAAATGGTATTCGCGGCCATCGGGATCTTTTCCTTGGTTTGAGCCGTCTTTAATGAGGACCATTCCGGTGAGGGGCGGGGGGGTGGTT
>JBAWZW010000138.1:0-7250 GCA_037142835.1 Verrucomicrobiota bacterium | reverse complement strand
TGGTTCTCGAATCCAACCGAGCGTGGTACTCTGACATCACGCCAGCTACCCAATCGGAAAAATCGCCGCAAAAAAATCTCGCTTAAACGGTCTGGAGAACTACGATCGCGATAGATGAAATTTACCGTAAAATCGATCGACTTAGCCAAATAGGTCTCTCGAGTACTCCCCGCATTTCAGAATTTCAACTTTCATCGTTTCCGCTTTACCCAAATCCCCCCTTTTCCCCGCCTCCGGTCCGGCCACCAGCTCTTTCAACGGCCTTCACCCAAAAGCAATTTCCTCGCAATTTAACCGGAGTCACACCCCTAACAACACCATGCAAGCCGTCGTCATTGACAAGCCTTATACCTTCATCCCACCCCGGCACAGCCGTTTCTGGCATTGGGTGCTGCGTCGCATCCTGCCGAACTATCTCCGCAAGAGCGACGGGATCGCCGCCGTGGAATGCATAGGCGCGGAGAAACTGCGGGCCTCGCTCGATGCCGGTCATGGGGTCATGATCGTCGGCAACCACAGCCGCCCGTGCGACCCGATGATCCTGGATTTCCTAGCTGCGAAAGTGCACCGGCCATTCCATGTCATCGCAAGCTGGCATGTCTTCATGACGAGCAAATTCCAGCGTTTCATCCTGCCGCGGGTGGGCGGCTTCAGCGTTTACCGTGAGGGAATGGACCGGGAATCCCTGAAATGCGCGATCAAGACCGTAGCCGATGGAAAATTTCCGTTAGTCATCTTCGCGGAGGGAATCATCACCCGCTGCAACGACCGGATGGTCCACTTCATGGAAGGCCCCGCATTCATGGCGCGGGCGGCGGCAAAGCAACGCAAGGAGGGAAAAATCGTCGTCCATCCGGTGTTCATCCGTTATTTTTTCGAGGGGAACTTGGAGGAGTCCATCACTCCGGTCGTCGAGTCCATCGAACGCCGGTTTTCATGGCAGCCGCAGGTCCAACTCACGCTCCATGAACGCATCCTCAAGATTGGTGGAGCGTTGCTGGACCTCAAGGAATTAGAATATTTCCAAGCTCCGCAGCCGGGGAGTTTCCAGGAGCGCCTGGCGAAGCTCATCGACCACCTACTTACGCCGCTAGAAAATCAATGGACCCCAGGCCGTCATGACGGCGACACGATGGCTCGCGTGAAACGGATGCGCTCGGCGATTCTACCGGACATGGTCAACAGCCAGCTCACGGAAGAAGACCGCGCCTCCCGCTGGCGGCAGCTTGCCGATGTCTATCTCGTCCAGCAGCTCCACTGCTATCCCGGCGACTACATCGACCATCCCACCCCGGAGCGCATCCTCGAAACCGTCGAGCGTTATGATGAGGATCTCACTGATGCGGCCCGCCCCCATTTCCCGATCCGCGCGGTCATCACCGTCGGCGATGCCATCGAGGTCGGTCCCGAACGGGATCGCTCGCGCGAGGTGGACCCCATCACCATCGAAATCCGCCAGCGGATGGAGGAATTGCAGGAATCCACGAAAGCCCTCCGTAAAATCGCTCCCACTGGAACGGAGATTTCATAAACCCCATCCTTCTCCGCATCGCCGTCATTGCCGTGGCTTTGGTCATCTGGTTCTGGACGCAGAAGCTCATCGCGCGGAAGAGCGATGACGTGCCGGGCATCGGCGATTGGGTGCACCGGCTGACCGCAGGGTGGCACGGTTATTTTCTAACGAATGACAAGGCGGCGGACCGTCTGCTGATCCTGAGCTCGTTCGGCATCGATCTGCTCGGCCTCACGTTGATCGCGGGCGCGGTGTTCGGGCCGAGCTTCGCCCCGTTCGTCGCTCTCATCATCGTGTTCAGCTTGCGGCAGGTGTCGCAACTCTGCTGCACCCTCCCTCCGCCGGCGGGGATGATCTGGCGCGACCCCAAGTTTCCGACGATCCTCGTGACCTATGGCGTGAGCAACGACTTATTTTTCTCCGGCCACACCGCACTGGCGGTGCTGGGGGCGATCGAGGTCTATCAATATGGTCCGTGGTGGCTGGGGCTCGCCACGATTTTCATCGCGCTGGGCGAGGTTCTGGTCGTGCTGGTGCTGCGCGCCCATTATACAATGGATGTGATCGCCGGAGCATTCGCAGCCTGGTTCGCGGCGGACATGGCGAATCGACTGGCTCCTTGGATCGATGGCTGGCTGAAATGAACAGGCACCCGTCGAGCGTTCCGCTCTTCAGAATCCGGAGTTGAGAAGGTTGATTCCGGGTGGAATATTTGTTCCAGAACTCCGAGGGGCGGCGTTTGAAGGAGTTGGGTCGAGCAATCCTTTCATCTTTGCAGTGATGAAAAAGCACGCCATCAAAATCATCATCTGCGGAAATAATCGTGATGGATTGCCGATCAGATCATATTCTGAGAGGGTGGAGAGGGCTTCCCAAAAGGTCGTTTCGGTATCTACTAAAATAAAAACATCAGACCAGGGATATTCGTCAATTGGTGGTCTTGCAGGGTCGCTGAGGTTGGTCAACCCCCTTTCCCCCGCCTCCAGTCGGGTCACCAGATCTTTCAGTGGCCTTCACCCCAAAAGCCATTTCCTCGTAATATTTCAGCTGAGAGAGGGCCTCAGGTATCCCACGAGCTACCCAATCCGAAAAAATCGCTCCAAAAAAAACTCGCTGCAAAAATAATCTTGCTCAATCGGTCTGGATAGCTACAATCGCGGCTGATTGAGAATCAACCAACTAGGCATCTGGAATAATCTTCTCATTTCAGAATTTCAGCTTTCATCATTTCAACCTTACCCAAATCCCCCTTTTCCCCTTCTCCGGTCTGGCCTCCAGATCTTTCAGTGGCCTTCACCCCAAAAGCAATTTCCTCGCAATTAATCTATGAACACTAACTCATCCGCGTTGACCGGTCTTGATGGTCAGCAGGTCGCATTGACCGACGTGTCCGTGTCGGCGGTTCTGCGCGACCTTCTTTCTGAAGTCACCGTGTCGCAGACCTATCGCAACGACGAACAAGTAAATATCGAGGCGGTGTACACATTTCCGCTTCCGCTGGACGCGGTGCTCCTCGACTTGCAGGTTGAAATCGGGGGACGGGTCCTCAAAGCAGTAGTCGTTGAGAAGAAGGCCGCCGAGAAGTCCTATAAGGATGCCGTCGCTTCGGGCGATGGCGCGTTCATGCTTGAAGAGTTAGAACCGGGGTTGTTCACGATGAAAGTCGGCAATCTCCTCCCGAAGGAGAAGGCGACGATCACATTCAGTTACGCGACCCTTTACCGCTGGGCGGATGACCGCCTCCGGGTATTTCTACCGACGACCATAGCTCCGCGTTTCGGTGAATCCCGCCATGCGCATCACAAGGCGCCGGAAGCCTCGCTAACGGTCGAGAACCAGTTTTCGCTGAAGGTTGAGGTTTTCGGATGTTTGCGCGAGGCGCAGTTTGTCTGCCCCTCCCATCGGGTAGACCTGGCCCAATTGTCGGATAGGATTGTCATTACTCTGCATCAGGCCAAAGCGGTCATGGACCGCGATTTCATCCTGAACATAAGGGCTCCGCAGGCCACCCGCAGCTTCACCCTCTGCGGCGCGGACGGAGATGGGTTGGCCGCCGTCGCCAGCTTCCAACCATTCTTTCCAGGCTTACATCAGCCGAGACCGCTCAATCTTGCCATCGTCGTCGATTGCTCCGGCTCCATGGAGGGCGATTCCATGGAACAGGCTAAACAGGCTCTGGCTGGCATTCTTGATGCCCTGCAGCCCCATGATCGCGTGACGATGATCGCTTTTGGCAACACCACGAACGTGCTCTCCAACCGACTACTGCCCTGCGACGAAACTAATCTCGTCAAGGCCAAAGACTTTGCCAAGCAACTTGACGCGGATATGGGTGGTACTGAGATCGCCAGCGCGCTCAGCACAACCTACGCGGCGATTGACGCTCAGGCTGGGGACATATTTCTGGTGACAGACGGAGAGGTGTCCGATTGGGAAGGCGTCGTTGAAGAGGCAAAACGCTCGGCGCACCGGATCTTTACCGTCGGTGTCGGCAGCGCCGTTTCGGAAGCGTTTCTGCGGAAGTTGGCTACTGAAACGGGCGGCGCTTGTGAACTGGTTTCACCACAAGAGGGAATGGCTGGCCGGGTTCTTCGGCACTTCGAGCGGATGCGTGCGCCCCGCGCTGCCAGGGTTGCGGTCCTCTGGCCGGAGGGCGCGCGCGAACTCGCCCCAAACAGCTTAGGAACAGTTTTCGAGGGGGATACGGTCGTCGCCTACGCCCGCTTCGACCGAAAAATCGTCAGCGGTGAAGTCGCGCTGGAGATTGAGACGGAAGCGGGCGAGATCGTTCACCAACGACTGCCGATCGTGGCGGCTCCGAGCCTTGACACTACCAATGATCTGTCCACCGTAGCCCGCATCGCGGCGTCGGCTCGTATGGGGGAACTAGATGAAACTGCCGCATTGGACACGGCTCTTCGCTATCGCTTGGTCAGTCCCTGGACCAACTGGCTGGTCATAGACGTGAGAGCCGATGGAGAGAAGTCGCTGGATCTGCCGGCTTTGCGCAAAGTGCCTCAGACGCTCGCTGCCGGCTGGGGCGGTATCGGTGCGAGCTCGTCCCGCAGGATCTTGGCCTGCTCGATTCCCACGTTCATACCTCAAGAGAGTGCTTCCATCTCGGATGGGGAGGACTGTTCCGCGGACCCCGAGCTACCGGGACACTTTCTCCGGCTCCTCACAGCAATCGATGACGACCCCTCCATGTTGGAGGCTAATCGGGCGATGGATCTCCTTAAAAGGGCTGGGATACTTCAAGAGTTGGACAATTTGTTCCGCCATGCCACCGACCTAGGTCTCAATCTCGACGGGGTAGCCGTCATCATTCTCGCCGCGCTTCTCAGGGGGCCATTAATCACATTTTTGCCGTCTGAAACGCGGACTGCCGTCGCATCGCTGCAGAGTTTTGCAGGGCAGTCGATGGGTGAACTAGCTGAAATAGGGCAACACGGCCGCCCGATTATGCGAGTGATTGAGAGTCCCATTGCCCGCCAATTGTTTCGGTTGGAGACGATGCGCGAGATGGCGGAAATGGGTCAACGGCTGGAAAGAATCCCCGATTTTCTGAGAGACTTAGAGGATTCCACCCGGCGGTTGACCGAGAAAACTTAAGGGCCGTGAAGATAAATCATGTCTGGAAGTCGATTCCGTCCTCCCGCGCGGCGACTCTTTGGTCGCCATCGAGGTCAAAAGTGGCGGACGCAAGCAAACCCTCCCCGGGATCGCCGCCTTCGATAAAACGTACCACCCTACCGCCAAACTCCTCGTCGACGAACAAGGCATGCCCATCGCCGATTTCCTCCAAGACCCCGCCTCCCAGTGGCTGGGAACATCCCTCTAACCAATTAGCAATCTTCAATCTCCCACCATTCAAATCATGAAAGACATCAACTGCCCTCATTGCCATAAAGCGTTCAAAGTCGATGAAGCCGGCTACGCTGATATTCTAAAGCAGGTTCGCAACAGCGAGTTTGAAGATCAACTGCACCAGCGACTTGAACTCGCTGAAAAGGAAAAGCTCAATGCTCTCGAACTCGCCAAAGAGAAATCCGTCGGCGAAATGCAAAGGGCTACTGCCGCGAAGGAAGCCGAGATTCAATCACTCAAAAACAAACTGGAATCCAACGAGCTGCATCAAAAACTCGCGATCAAGGAAGCGCTTGAGGTCGTCAAGAAAGAGCGCGACACCCTGCAAAACAACTTCCAGCAACTTGAGCTGCAGAAAAAACTCGTCGAGCAATCCCTCAAAGAACGCTACGAGACGCAGATCAAGGATCGGGACGACGCCATCGAGCGCCTTCGCGACATGAAAGCGAAGCTCTCCACCAAAATGGTCGGTGAGACCCTGGAGCAACACTGCGAGACCGAGTTCAACCGCTTGCGAGCCACCGCTTTCAACAGAGCGTATTTCGAAAAGGACAACGACGCCAAGAGCGGCAGCAAGGGCGACTACATCTTTCGCGATACCGATACGGACAACAACGAGATCGTCTCGATCATGTTCGAGATGAAAAACGAAATCGACACCACCGCCGCCAAAAAAAGGAATGAGGACTTTCTCAAGGAACTCGATAAAGATCGTAGCGAAAAAGGCTGTGAATATGCCGTCCTCGTCTCCCTGCTCGAACCGGAAAGCGAGCTTTACAACTCCGGCATCGTCGATGTCTTTCACCGCTATCCCAAGATGTATGTCATCCGCCCTCAATTCTTCATTCCGATGATCACCCTCCTCCGCAACGCCGCGATGAACTCCATGCAATACAAGGCGGAACTCGCCTTGGTGAAATCCCAGAGCATCGACGTCTCCCACTTTGAGGAGAAATTGGATACATTCAAAAGCGCCTTCTCCCGTAACTACGACCTCGCCTCCAAAAAATTCCAAACCGCCATCGAAGAAATCGATAAGTCGATCGACCACCTCCAAAAAACGAGAGACGCACTCATCGGCTCGCAGAACAACCTCCGCCTCGCCAACGACAAAGCCCAAGACATCACCATCAAAAAACTCACCCACGGCAACCCCACCATGAAACAAAAATTCGACGCCATTGAACCCGAAGAATAAATCTCAAATATTCAATTTTCCACTGCCCCTGCTCCTCCCTCACGAACAGACTCTCTGGCAACTTGTTACCGCCCAGTTCCGCCTCAGCAAGCACTCCCACCACGGGCCATCCCACTGGCTCACCGTCCGCCGCAACGGCCTCCACCTCGCCCCGCTCCATGGAGCCGATGAGGAAATCGTCCGCCTCTTCGCCGTCTTCCACGATTCCTGCCGCGAGGACGAATACGCTGATCCCTTGCACGGCCCACGCGGGGCGCAGCTCGCCATCGCCTTCCGCCAAGCCGGCCATTTCCACCTCGCCGACACCCCCATGAACCTCCTCGTCACCGCCTGTGAGATCCACAACGGCGCACCTCCCCAAACCGATCCCACCCTCGCCGTCTGCCTCGACGCCGACCGCCTCGACCTCGGCCGCGTCGGCATCACCCCGGATCCCAAATACCTCTCCACCCCCACCGCGAAATCCATCGCCACCCGCCAAGCCTGGCACGAGCTCGGGGCCTCAAATATCCAATAACCACTATCCAATATCTTTTCACCCTCCCCCATTCCCGCCATCCTCCTCCGCCGTGGTGCGGATAGGTTCTAGGTGGTGCTGGGGAAAGAGCCGGGAATGCAGCTAAGGAATCTGAAATGATGCAATCAGCTGGTCATTCATGTTGCAATTAGCCG
>JBAWZW010000137.1:0-7346 GCA_037142835.1 Verrucomicrobiota bacterium | reverse complement strand
TACAAAACAATAATTTTCAGGACCAGCAGCAGGATTGTGAAAGAGGAGAATTTTGCGGCGGTGCGGAGGGGTTTAGGTGGGGAATTGGCGGGGAAGTTGGCGGGGAAGCGGGTGGAGTTGCGTGGGGAAGTGGTGCTGTATAAAGAGAAGACGCCAGAGATTATTGTGGAGACGGCGAGTCAGATTATTTTGGAGGGTGATTTAGGCGATCCTTATCCGAAGGTGCAAGGTGGAGCGGTGACGAATGCTGGGCCGGTGGTGGTGCCACCGATCGCGGTGGCGGTGGCGGGAGGATTTGTGGCGTCGGCGAAATCAGATAAATTTCACAAGGCGGTGGGGTGCCAGTGGGCGGCGAAGATTCACCCGGAGAATCGGGTAGTTTATCAGACGCGGGAATTGGCGATGGCGGCGGGGTTAAAGCCGTGTGGGGCGTGTCATCCTTGAGTGGGGGAGGTGGGGGAGTGGAGGGGATTTTCTAAGCGGGCGATGGTTTCGGTATCTCGGCCGAGGAAGCGAGCGCCGAGGAGCCAGAGGAGGCTGGCGAGGAGGGTGGTGGCGGCGACGACGAGGAAGGCTTTATTCATGTCGGAGCGATCGGAGATCCAGCCGATGAGGGGTGGAGAGATGGCATCGCCGAGTAAATGGATGACGAGGATATTGATGGCGAAAGCGGTGGAGCGGATGGCGGGTGGGGAGACATTGGCGAGGGCGGTATTGGAGGGGCCGGTATTAAAGAAGAGGAAGAAGACGGCGAGGAAGACGAAGATCCAGGCGATGGGGAAAGGGCAATAGAGGATGGCGAGGATGCAGGGGAAGGAGAGGCCGATGGCGATGCCTGAGACGAGGAAATAGGCACTGGGGAAGCGAGGGCGGAGGCGATCGCCGAGCCAACCACCGAGGAGGGTGGCGGTGAGGCCGGCGAGGACGGTGATGGCGCCGAAGGTGAGATTAATTTGGCCGAGGCTGGGGGTGGTGCCGAAGTCGGCGGCGCGGTAGGTGAAGAGGTAGCTGGGGAGCCAAAAGGAGATGCCCCCGATGGCGAAGGTCATGGCGGCCATGGCGGCGGTGTTGTAGGCGTAGGAGGGGATTTTGAAGAGGGCGAGGACGTCTTGGAGGCGGATGGATTTTTTGGGAGGGGCGAGGGAGGCTTTTTGGAGGGCGATGCGGGGATCTTTCATGGGGAGGCAGAGGATGGCGAGGAGGAGGCCGGGGATGGTGACGAGGTAGAAGGGTATGCGCCAGCCGTAGTGTTCGCCGAAGTAGCCACCGAAGCCGTAACCGATGGCGGAGCCGACGGGGATGGCGACGTAGAACCAGGAGAGCACCTTACCGCGTTTGGCGATGGGGAAGAGATCGGCAATGATCGTGGGGGCGGCGGGACCGTAGGCGGCTTCGCCGATTCCGACGAAGACGCGGGTGACGAGGAGGAGGGTGAAAGTGGTGGCGAGGCCTGAGGCCCCGCTGGCGAGGGACCAGATGGCGACACCGAAGGCGATGAGGTGCCAGCGGGAGAGTCGATCGGCGAGCCAACCGAAGAGGGGGGCGAGGAGCATATAGCTGAGGAGAAAAGCGGTGGCGAGGAGGCCGACCTTGCCTTTGGCGTCGGTGTCATAGGGGAACAAGTCTTTGGAGATGAGGGGTTCGACGGCGGCGAGGACGTAGCGGTCGAGATAATTGAAAAGATTAATTCCGAGGAGGAGGGAGAGGGCGAACCAAGGTGAGGAGACAGGTTTTGGGGTCATGATCGGTGGATAAAAGAAAAGAGGAGTAAGATTGGTCGAAGTGGTGGGGTGATTAAGTGCAGAAATAGATTGCAGAGGGAATTGAATTTATCGAATAAAGACGGAACTGTGAATAAAGCTACTGTTTCGCCTTCATTTTTTGAAAGTTTGGTTCGAGTTGGGGGACGGTTTATCTTGAAGTTTATTTATCGGGTGAAGGTCCATGGGTTGGAGCACCTTCCAGAAGGGGGATTTCTATTGTTGCCGAACCATTTGACTTGGGTGGATGCGTTGGTTTTGCAGATGGCCTGTCCGCGGCCGATCCGTTTTGTGATTTTTGACAGGATTTACAATAATCGACTATTGAAGCCTGTGCTGCACGCGATTGGGGCGATGCCGATCAACCCGAAAAAGTCGAAGGATTTGATCCGGATGGCGAGTGAGGCGATCGTGGCGGGGGAGATTGTGTGTATTTACCCAGAGGGGGAGCTCTCGCGGAGTGGGATGTTGCTCCGGTTGAAGCGGGGGTATGAGTTGATCGCGCGGACGGCGAAGTGTCCGGTGGTGCCTGCGTGGACGGATAATCTGTGGGGATCGATTTTTAGTTTTAAGGGGGGAAAATATTTTAAAAAGATGCCGGAGGGGTTTCCGTATGAGGTGACCGTGGCGTTTGGGGAGGGGATGGCAGCGGAGGTGGCGACCACGGGGTTGGTGAGGGAAAAGTTATTGAAGTTGGGAGAATTTTGTTATGGGGAGCGGCCGATGTTGCGTGGGCATCTTGGGGAGGCGTGTTTGCGGGGGTTGAAGCGTGGGCAGTGTAAGGTGGCGGTGGTGGATGGGATGGATGACACGACCTTGACGCGGGGGAGTTTATTGGCGGCGGCGGCGGCGTTGAGTCGGGTATTGCGGGTGGAGTGTGTGGGGAAGCGGGTATCGATTGTTTTGCCCCCTGGGAAAGCGGCCTTGATTGGGAATTTGGCGGTTTTGCTGGCGGATAAAGTGCCAGTGAATTTAAATTTCACGGCGGGTGGGGAGGCGATTCGGAGTTGCATTGAGCAAGCGGGGATCAAGGATTGTTTAACGGCGCATGGGTTTGTGAAACGGTTAGGGGAATCGTTTCCCTGGCCGGAGCGGCAGATATTTTTGGACGACCTGTTGCCAACGATGAAGCGTCAGATGATCGGTTGGCGGTTGGCGGTGGGGGTGATGCCGGCGTGGTTATTGGCGCGGGTCTTGGGGATTCCCCGGGTGGGGGATCGGGCAGAAGGATTTTTATTGTTTACTTCGGGGAGCAGTGGGGCCCCAAAAGGGGTGGGGCTGACGCATCGGAATTTGCTGGCGAATGTGGAGCAATTTGCGGCGATGTTGGATTTGGGGGTGGAGGATAGTGTTTTGGGGTCGTTGCCATTTTTCCACAGTTTTGGGGCGACGGTGACGGTCTTATTTCCGATGATCCATACGGTGTCGGTGGTGACGTATCCGAACCCGTTGGAGATTGCGAAGTTGGCGGGATTGATTGAGCGGTATGGGATTTCGTTGGTGGTGACGACGCCGACCTTTTTGCGGGGATTTTTGCGGAAAGCGGAGCCTAAGCAATTGGCTTCGTTGAAACTCTTAGTGACTGGGGCGGAGAAGTTGCCATCGGAATTGCAGAAGGCGTTTGAGGAGCGATTTGGGCTGAAAGTTTTGCAGGGGTATGGTTTGACGGAGACCTCGCCGTGTGCGGCGGTGAACGTGCCGAACCCGCTGAAGAACCGGGAGGATGATGAGGATCAGCTGAGTCAGCGGGATGGATCGGTGGGGAAACTGGCGCCGGGGATGGCGGCGGAGATTCGGGATCCGGAGAGTGGAGCGTTGATGGGGTTGGCGGAGACGGGGATGTTATGGTTGCGGGGGCCGAATGTGTTTGAGGGGTATTTGAACGATCCCGTGAGGACTGCGGAAGTGGTGGTGGAGGGGTGGTTTAAGACGGGAGATTTGGCCAGATTTGACGAGGACGGCTTTTGTTTTATCGAGGGGCGAATGGCGCGATTTAGCAAGATTGCAGGGGAGATGGTGCCGCATGAGACCGTGGAGACGCGGATTGTGGAGGCATTGGGGTGGGGTCGGGAGAGTGAGCGGGTGTGTGCGTTGACGGCGATTCCTGACGAGGCGAAGGGGGAAGCGTTGGTGCTTTTGAGCACGCGAGAGATTGATGTGCCGGAGTTGCGGAAGAAGTTAGCTGAGGGTGGGACGCCGAATTTGTGGATCCCTCGGGTGATTCGGCTGGTGGAGGCGATTCCCGTTTTGGGGACGGGGAAACTGGATATTAAGCGGTGTAAAGAGTTGGCTTTGGAGTAGGCGGGGCGGGCTGCGTGGGGGGTTAGAAAGCGGCGCCGAAAGAGAAGTGGAAGGCGCCGAAATTTTCTCCGTCTCTGGGGTTGGGGTTGATGCCGTAATCGATGCGGAGTGGGCCGATGGGGAGATTGTAGCGGAGGCCGGCGCCGATGGCGTAGCGGAGGCCTGGGTCATCGGTGGAGCGGCTATTTTTGAGGCTCCCGGCGTCGGTGAAGGTGGCACCGCGGAGAGCGCCGAAGAGGGGGAAATCGAGTTCGGCGTTGAAGACCGAGAGGATTTCCCCGCCGAGGGGATTATTGTGGGAGTCGCGGGGGCCGAGTTGGCGTTCGGAGAAGCTTCGGACGGTGGTGGCGCCGCCGTTGAAGTAGAGGACATCGATGGGGAGGTTATCGGTAATGGGGGCGATGTAGCCGCCGCGGGCGCCGAGGGCGAGGAGGGATTTTCCGAGGGGGAGATAGTAAGAGAGGCGAGCATTGGAGCGGAGGAAAGCGGGGGAGCGGTCGATGGCGGCGAGGTCGAGGGAGGAGGCGAAGATGAAGCCGCGTCGTGGGCTAACGGGGTCATCGCGGTAGTCGGTATTTTGGGTGAGGCCGAGGGTTTGGAGGGTATATTGGGTGGGGCCGAGATCGTTGATGGGGATGGATTGGTTGGAGACCGTGGTGTGTTGGCCTTGGGTGAAGACGCCGAGTTCGAGATGGGGGAGGGCTTTGCGGGAGAGATCGATGCGCCAACCGTAGGAGGATTTGGAGTAGCCCATTTCGTCGCGTTGTTCGGAGAAGATGCGGGAGCGGAGGATGAAATGGGAATCGAAGAGCCAGGGATCGACGTAGAGGATTTCGCCGCTGATGCCGCGTTGGGTGTATTGGGCGGCGACGGAGAGGGGGCGACCGTTGCCGAGGAAATTGAGATCACCGATGCGGAAGCCGGCGAGGGCGCCGTCGTAGGAGCCGTAGCCGAGGGTGAAGCCGAGGACCTTGGATTTGGCTTCGGAGAAAGTGAAATCCCAGCGGAGTTGATCATGACTGAGAGTGGAAGGGGAGACGCGAAGATTTTCGAAGAGGCCTGTGCGGAGGAGTTCGCGATAAGTTTCGTCGAGTTTTTGGGGTTGATAGATTTGTCCTTGGAGTTGGCCGAAGCGACGGGCGAGGAAATTTTCGTGGAGCCGAGGGACTTTGGTTTCGTTGTGGGCGGTGACGCCGCTGAAGGTGAAGCGTGGTCCGGTGCGGATGGTGAAAGTGACGGGGACGCGGCCATGGGAGGCGGTGGAGGGGTCGGCATGGAGGAGGACTTCGGCTTGGAAATAGCCTTTGGATTTGTAGAAGGACTGGAGGTGATGTTGCATGGCGAGGGCTTGGCCTTGGGAGAAGGGGCCAGTGATATCGGCGACGAGAGTGGCGAGGAGGAGGGGGCGAGGGAAGAGGAGTTCGCCGGCGAAGTCGATGTCGCCGAAGGAGTAGCGGGTTCCTTCGTGGATTTGGATGGTGACATCGGCTTGGGAACGGTTGGGGTTGAGGGAGGTCGAGGCGACTTCGACGGAGACATCGAGGAATCCTTTGGAGATGTAGAGGCCACGGAGGCGATCGATCCCGGCGTCGATTTCGGCGATGGTGTAGGGGAAGGCGGCTGGATCGGTGGCGAGGCGGCTGGGGGTGGCGCCGATCATGTATTCGAAAAGGTCGGTGGTGGGGATGGAGGGGTGATCGAGGAAGGTGAGGGAGTGGAGGAGGGTGCGTGGGCCTTCGGTGATTTTGAGGGTGAGAGTGGAGGCGGAGATTTGGTAATCGACGGCGACGAGGGAGAAGCCATTTTTTCGGTAGAAAGAGGCGAGGAAATAAGCGGCGTCGTCGGCGGTGGGAGTGGAGAGGCCGGATTCTTCGATGTCGCGGATTTGGGGGAGGAGAGGGGAGCGGAGTTGATCGGAGGAGAAGGAATTTTGGCCAGAGAACTGGAGGGAGAAAGGGTGAGGGGTAGAGGGATTGGAGAAGGAGAGAGAGGAAAGAAAAAGCGAGCAGAAGAGGGTAAGGAGGAGGGAGTGGAGAGTGGATGGAGATGGATGGCGGGGCATTAGCGGAAACGGATGAGGTATTGGAAGCTTCCCGTGAAGCGGCCTTCGTTGTCGATATCGCCGAGGAAATAGAGGTCATCGCGGATGCGGAAGCTGGAATTAATTTCTTGGGAGTTGGTTTTGGGATTGAGGCCACCGAGTTGGAGGTCGAAGCGTTCGGTAAATTTTTGGAGGTCTTGTTTATTTTCAGGGGTGGAGACGGATTGGTTGCGGTTAAAGAGTTGATGGTAAAGCTTTTGGAGGGCGAGCATAGCGGCACGGGAGGCGAGGGCATCGGGGCTACTGCCGAGGGCGGAGGCGGTGGTGCCGGTGGCGAGGAGGGCGACGAGATCGGCGTAAGGGAGCGGGGGTTCGCTGGTGAGTTGGACTTGGGGATCGGCGGTTGAGCCGTAGATGGAGGCGTGGACGAGTTGGGAGCGGAATTGGGAATCGGCTTGGATATCGAGTTTGGGTTGGAAGGGATCGTCTTGTTTGAAGGAGATGAGGCCGCGAGTGAGGACTAATTTACTGAAGGGAAGATTGGCGGTGAAGTCGGTGAGGCGGATGGAGCCGGTGAGATAGGGTTCGAGGCCGGTGCCGGCGAGTTTGAGGTCAAAGACAGCGGCGCCGTTGGTGAGATTGCCG
Organism: Verrucomicrobiota bacterium; assembly: GCA_037142835.1. Classification (GTDB taxonomy): domain Bacteria; phylum Verrucomicrobiota; class Verrucomicrobiia; order Chthoniobacterales; family Chthoniobacteraceae; genus Chthoniobacter. Next base: position 599 of record JBAWZW010000137.1, on the reverse strand, counting down.
CGGAGGCGGAAGGGATCATCGGGGTGAGTTTTGATGGCGAGATCGAGTTTCCAGTCGCGGAAAGGGAACTGGGGGAAGGAGATGGAAGGGTAGCGAGATTGGACGGAGCGAGGGGTTGGGCGAGAGTTTCGGCCGGGGAGGGCGATGGGGAGGATATCGATTTCTTTGAAGAAGCGGCTTTGGGTGAGGAAGAGCGAGCCGGTGAGAGCGGCGGAGGGGAGAGGACCATCGAGGTGGATATCGGAATCGGCGCGGAGGGTGATGGAGTCATTGCGGAGGAGGAGAACGGATTTCGATTGGAGGCGGAGATTGAGATTGGGTTTGGAGAGATTGGGGAAGGCGACCGAGCCTGAGGCATTAAAAGAGCCGCCTCCGACTTCACCGGAGAGGGTATTGAGGCGGAGAGAATCATTTTCGAGGGAGAAGCGGCCTTGGAAGTTATTGAGTGGGGGGAAGGAATCATTGGCGAGGCGAGCGGATTTGAGGTTGAGGGAAGCGGAGCCTTTGAGGAGGGGTTTTTCTGGGGAGCCTGAGAGGTGGAGATCGAGGGCGGCGGTGCCATCGATGCGGCGGATTTGGGGGAGGAATTGGGGGAGAGG
>JBAWZW010000136.1:0-7412 GCA_037142835.1 Verrucomicrobiota bacterium | reverse complement strand
AGCAGGCGGGGCGGGTGATTGCGATGAAAGATGGGATGATTTCTAGTGATACTCGGAAGACAACTTCGAAGCTCATTTAAGATGCAAAATTTTTCCATCCGCCCGATGGATGCGGTAGTCGCGCTCCATTCCGCAGGGAATGAAGAGCTATCGGTGGCGATGATTGCGAGTCTGAGTCGAGCGGTCTTTGGGGGATCGACGATGGAGCCGGCCCGATTAGGGCAGCGTTTGTTTTCGCGACTGAGTTACCGGCTTCTGCAGTGCACCACCGCCGAGAGGACGAGGAGCGATAAAACTGGGGAGGCGACGGCATTTCACAATCCGATTTTGGAACGGACTGGTCACCCTTATGCGCGGGCATTGTTGGCATCATCGAGTGGGGATTTGGAGGCTTTGGTCGAGGGAGGTGATCCGATGAATGGGCCTTACATGATGATTATTCCTGAGGTTCTTCAGTCGAGTACGGCTTTGGATCGGGTCTTTTTAAATTCGGTGCAGGGCAAGGATGTTCAACTGCGCTTTATTTGTGAAACCTTGGCGAGTTACGCGGCGGCGAAACTTCGACTGGAGCGCGGGGAAAGTGTGCGGATGAAAGCGGTAGCGGCCGGGACAGGACTGAGCCTGATCGTGGCGTATGATCGGTTGATTGCGGACGGTTTTGATCCAGACAAAATCACCATCCAGATTACCGACCGAGATGCGGTGAACACGCAAAAGACCCGGCAGATTTTGGCAAAAATCCCCAGCACTTTGAGGAGAGCCTCGGAGAGGGAGACCGAGGGAAAAATCTCTGCGGAGACGGAGGATATTTTCGTCGAGAAGAGTGGGGAATCGGGATCGTGCCAGCGTGGCTATGACGTGGTGACGGCGGTAGGAATTCTGGAGTATTTTCAAGGGTGCACAATGGTGACCACCGAGAAAATGCTTGGATTGGCAGAATTGGCGGAGTCACCGAGTGCGGGCGACTTGATTTCGCGACTGAGTGCGACGACCAATTTCGGGGGGACGTTGATTATCAACACCTATCGACCAGACGCGAGTACGCGGATTTTGGAGCTTTTTGGGAAAAGATTTGATTACCGCGATAGGGCGAAACTTCGGGAGTTAATGGCGATGAAAAATTTTGGAAATGCTCGACTGATTGGATCTGGAAACATTTATGACTTAGAAGTTTATGAGAAGATTTGATTTTTACTTGAACGGGAATATTTCCACTACATCCATTTAACTTATGACTTTCTTTACGGTAGTTTCCCGCGGACTTCTTCGGCGACCCATTCGAACGGGGCTCACTTTAGTGGGGATTTCCATCGGGATAGCGGCGGTGGTCGCGTTGGTGGGAATGTCGTCGGGTTATGAGAAAAGCATTGGCAAGCAACTAGATGTGATCGGGATAGATTTGGTGGTGAGCAATATGGGTGGAGGATTTATGCCCAAAGTTTTTGACGCATCGATTGAGAAGCAGATTGCCAAGCTGCCGCGGGTTGCGAAAACGACGGCTGTTTTGATGCAGATGCTCAGCGTGGAAGATGCTCCTATGGTGATGGTTTCGGGTCGGGAATGGGGGGGATTTACTTGGGATAAACTGAAGGTGATCGAGGGAAGACTTCCAAGAGATGGGAAAGAGCCTGCGGTGGTCTTAGGTCGACTGGCTGCGGAGGTTTTGAAAAAAAAGGTCGGCGATACCGTGCAGATTGAGGCGGATGAGTTGAAGGTGGTGGGGATTGTCGATGGTCAAGCGGTTGTGGAAAATGGGGCGATCATTTTGGCGTTGCCTGTTTTACAGGTCGCGACGGGGAACGAGGAGAAGGTGAACTTTATCGACATTCGAGTGACGCCGGAGACGAGCAAGGAGCAGGTCAAAGAGATTTGTGATGGGGTGAAAAAGATCTTTCCTCTTGGTCGGGCGATGGTGGCGAGTGAAGTGGTGGGGACGAGTCAAGGATTTCAAATTGCGCGGGCGATGAGTTGGAGCACCTCACTTTTAGCGATCATTGTGGGGGTGCTTGGGGTGATGAATACGATGATGATGACGGTTTTTGAAAGGACGCAAGAGTTTTGCGTGTTGTTGGCGATTGGTTGGAAGCGGAGTCGGATTATGCGGATGGTGCTTTGGGAATCGGCGTTGCTTGGTTTTTTGGGTGGGGTGATAGGCGTGATTATTGGGGTCATTGGAGTGAATTTGTTGGTCACTGCACCGGTGATGCGAGGGATGCTTGAGCCCGATTTAAATGTGCGGATGTTGGCGATGGATGTGGGGATTGCGGTGGTGGTGGGGGTATTTAGTGGAATTTATCCTGCGTGGCGGAGTTCTCGCCTCACCCCGAGTCACGCCTTGCAAGGATGAGACGGGGCGTGAATGTTTTAAGTAAACTGAGATTAACAATGATGCATTTATTCCACCGAAACTTTTTTGCGATAGCGGTCGGTATCTTTGGACTGGCTGGGCCTGTCTTTGTCCGAGCCGCGGAGAATCCTCCCACGATCAAGGCCAGTGAGTTGGCCAGTCGGTTGAGTGTGTTGCGTCAGAACGGTTCGTCCTATGTGCGTTTACGATTGGAAGTAAAAGGGGCGAGTAGTCAGACGCTCCAGTTACAAATCAAGGAGCGCCGAACGAAGAATGGGACGGAGGTGGTTTATCAAGTTCTGTGGCCCAAGGAGAGGAAAGGGGAGTCGGTCCTCCTTCGAATGGTTGGCAATCGCCCGGCAAGTGGTGCGGTTTTTGTTCCGCCCAATCAGGTGAATGCGATTGATGATCTGAAAGCATCGCTCCTCGGGAGTGACCTTGCTTATGCGGATGTGATTGAGGATTTCTTTGCCTGGGACCAACAATTGTTTTTGGGGACGGAAGAGATTGACCGAGTGAGTTGCCAGATCATCGAGTCGAAGCCTGGAAAATCGGATCGCTCAATTTATGGGAGCGTGCGGAGTTGGGTGGATATGAAGCGACTCCTTCCGCTTCGTGTCGAAAAATACTCCACTTCGGGTCAACTGGTTCGCCGGATTGATTCCACCCGGGTGGTCTCGGATGACGGGGGGTATATTCCCGCGACTTTGACGGTTAGTGGAGTTCGTCCTAGTGCTAGTTCGATCTTTGAAGGTTCTCGGATCAAGCATGATGTGAGTTTTACAGATCGCGACTTTACCAATGAAGGAATCAAAGACGTAGCCAGCCCTCGAGGGTCTGGAGAGTGAGAAGGTTGATGGTTTAGAGGGGGAGTTAAGGAGAATGCGGCGTGGTTTTGGCGAACGTTCAGCGTTTCAATTTGTGGGGGAAGAGGAAGTTTTCGTGTTTCCCGAATCTTCTATTCTGTAGCTATATTGGGTGGATGCGAAAGACGCCGATTTTTTCTCTTTGTTGGATATCTCCTAGCCTTCTCCTCGCCTTATTGATCTGCGGATGCGATAGCCCGCAGAGGTGGCCGAAAGGGAGTTCCCGTGATCACGCGTTCATCAGCCACTTTCCCTCGCCTGAGGGTTCAACGAAGCTGAAGCTCGCTTTGAAGGATAATATCGACATGGAGGGAGTGGTGACCACCGTGGGTTCGGAATACTTTGCAAAAACGCGACAGCCTGCGGAGCATGACGCCGACTGTTTGGCGATTGCTCGGCGGCGTGGGGTGGAGATTGTGGGAAAGACGAATCTTAGTGAGTTCGCTGTTTATCCATCGGGGATCAATGACTATTACGGCACACCGAGGAGTCCGCTGAGTCGTTGGAAAAAGCTCATCCCTGGTGGTTCTTCTTCTGGTTGTGCTTATGTGGTGGCCACGGGGAAAGCGGATGTGGCTTTTGGGACGGATACAGCGGGATCGGTTCGGGTTCCCGCTGCGTGTTGTGGGGTGGTGGGTTTAAAAACGACCTTTGGGCTTGTCTCGCTGAAAGGCTTGCATCCCGTCGAGCCTGAGCACCTCGATACGGTGGGGCCGATTGCTCGGGATATTGCAGGAGTCGCCATGGGAATGGACCTTTTAGAGGATGGATTTGCGGCTCGTTATGCTGCGGCGGTGGTGGCAACACCTTCTGCGCAAGCGATTAAAATTGGTCGATTGAATCTCCGGGGGACGGATCAGCGGATTGATCGGGCGGTGGATGAGGCGTTGGAGCGGGCGGGATTTCAGGTTATTTCCCTTGGAGACAGCTTTCGGGCGAAGTGGGAACAGGCGCAGCGGGATGGGAACACTCTGGCGGCGTCTGGGGCCTATAAAAGTAACCGGGCCTATGTCCGCAAGTTGGGGGTATCAGCCCGAACAAAGTCCGTGCTTACCGTTGGTGCGGTGGCTTTATCCACCCAATATCAGGCGGCGTTGGGACGGAGGAGCGAGTGGAAGCGGACCTTGGAGAGAGTTTTAGAATCGGTGGATTTTATCGCCCTTCCCACGATGCAGAAATTGCCAGCGCTCGTACCACCGAGTTTGACATTGGACATCCTTCAAGCGCGGTTTGGATTTTCTAACTTGATCAACTCAGACCTACTCAATCTGAACCATCCGCGGAAAATTCTTTCCTATGTTCCTACGGCGAGTCTCCGACTGGTCGGGGTGGATCTTCTTGAGGCAGATTTAGCTAATTTGCAAAATACTGCGGCGGTGAACTTTGCGGGGAATCCCGCCTTGGCGTTACCGATTCCTTTGAAGCATGGGCCAGTTTCGGTGACGAGTCTTCAATTAATCGGTCCGCGGTTTAGCGAGTCGAAGCTTTTAGCGACGGGACTTCTGCTCGGGGAAAAGACTCAGCAGAAAGTCGGCAATTAGGTTGGAAGAAGCGCTCGATACGCTGTGTGCGCGGATACTTCCGAAATCAGGGGCGTTGAGCCTTTGGTTTGGTGTTCAGCCCAGGAACCGTCTTCCCCATGAGGAGTGGGGCAACGTGGTCGCGAATGAATTCCATTTTGATGTTGTCGAAGTGCCGACCGTAATCGCCATCGGTTTCTAGCTCTTTGGTCCATGGAATGGTCACGATTTTTTCGGCGTAGAGTTTCTTGGTTAGGTTGTTCGCTCCTTTAGGGAGGATGAACCCAGTAATTCCTGCACCTGGGTCATGATATTTTCGGTCAGCGGTGCCGGTGAATGGCATGAGAAATCCGAGCATGCGATCTTTGGTGGAGGTGTAGAGATAGAGGTGCCCGTGAACTCGTTGGAGCGCTTGGGTGAGGTCGTAATCTTTACTGATTGAGGTGCCAAGGAGGACGACATTTTCTACGGAAACGCCTTTGGGTAATTTTTCGAGCGCAAAGATCGCTTCGGCGGTTCCTGCGGAGAATCCGAGGATATCAATGGGAGCATGAGGGAAGGCGGCAGCCTGTTTGGTGATTTCCTGAGCGAGAGCCGAGGCCTTGGTTCGCTTGTAAATGACGCTGGCATCTTGATCGGCGATTAGCCCCTTCCCCGTTTCCCAGGAGAACATCTCGCCCGCTCCGGGATAGCCGGCGGCGAGGAGTCCGTTGCGGACGCCAATTCCCCAATTTTTCTCCATGGTCCCACCGCCGGCTCCATCAAGATAGTAAAGGTACCCGCGTTGCATTCTGGCTTGGCGGTCCGGCAAGTGTTTGGGGGTGGTGGTTTTTGGGGTGGTGGTACAGCCTGAGGTGAGGATGACAAGGCCGATGGTCGGGATCGCTAGAAGTCGGTAGGTTCGTTGGAGCAGAGGATTCATTGGATTAAAATCATGGAGATGGGTCGCGGGGATGGTGGAGATTTTCTCGGGCAAGGGAAGAGGAATTGCCGATCACCTTCGGTCGGTGGAGGTTGTAAGAGCGTCACATTGAAATGACTTGAGAAGTGCATTCTATGGAGCGGAGATGCGGACGGATGGTTGGTTGAGAAAGTCGCAGGCGGAGGCGCGGGCGTGGGTAATTTGGGTGGGGGTGAGCAATGGGGAAAGTGCTTTTGCAAGACGAGCGGATTCTTCGTGGGCTTGCTCGCTGGCGAGAATGAAGCATCCGAGGGCGGCTTGTAAATTTCGCTCTACGCCTTGGGCGGTGAGGAAAAGGCGTCCGAGGCAATGGAGAGAAAGGACACTTCCTTGGGAGGCTGCACGGGAATACCAAAATACCGCGGAGTCAAAGTCTTGGGCGACGCCGCGGGCGTTAGCAAAGCGGGCACCGAGGTTGTGCTGTGCGAGAGGCAGGCCGGCTTCGGCGGATATTTTGTAGTGATGAAAGGCTTGGAGGTCATCGATGGCAACGCCTCGTCCAAATTCGTAGGCGACCCCGAGGTTGTAATGTGCCTTGGGATTGCCGAGTTTGGCGGCGCGTTGGTTGAGTTCAAAAGCTTTGTCGAATGATTGTTCCAGTTCGGTGCCATTAAAATAAAGGCCAGCGAGACTGACGAGCGTTTCGGTTTCGCCGAGATCCGCGGCGCGCTGCATATAGGAGAGTGAGCGAGCGAAGTCGGGGAGGATGGGGGGGAGTCCGAGGCGGTAGATTTCGCCCAAAGTGGCAAGGGCAATCGGAAGATTTTGGGCGGCGGCTTTTTCGATGAGGGCGATGCCGATGGGAATGTTTTTTTGAAGATATTCGCCTCGGAGATAAAACTCTCCGAGAAGATTTTGCGTCCAGGCGCTTCCTGAATCGGCGAGGCGATTCCAGATTTCGAAGGCGGCATCTGGTTGTTTGGGTAAAGATTTGCCGAAGTAGAATGCCCCAGCGATCCATAGCCAAGCTTGCTCCTGACTTTCGGCGTCGAGTCGGGAAATGATCATCTTTGCCGCCGAGGCATTGCCCTCGGCGAATTGGTTGACGACTTCGTCGATGACTTGTTGTAAGTCTGGTGTTTTGGGCGTTTTGCTCAATTGATGGTGGATCGGTGGTGAGAAAAAGGGTTCTCAATCTTCAGGTAAATATGGTCAAGCTTTAGAGGCTTGTTATGGGTCACAGTTAGGCTTGTCGGGAGGCTTTTCTTCATTATCTTCGTCCGATGATCAAAGTAAGCATTCTCTCCACTTTCATTTCATTGATGGGCCTGATCGGGATGACGCACGGAGCGGCGGAGGCGGTTCCTGTGGCCCAGTTGAGCCAGTTTAAATTGGGTGAAACGATTACGGGTCCAGCGATTACTTTGGAGCAGGCAGCGGGCAAGGCGGTTTTGATTGACGCATGGGGGATTCATTGTGGGCCTTGTTTGGCGAGCTTGCCCGAGTTGGAGAGGATCGCGAAGCGATACAAGGATAAGTTGGTGATTTTTGGCGCGCACTGCCAAGGCGGGAGCGACGCGGAAGTCATCGCCGTGACCCAGAAAAATCGTTTGAGTTACACGATCACTAAGGGGGTGACGAGTCCGATAGCGTTTAGCGGAATTCCCCGAGTGTTTGTTTTTGATCGGCAAGGGGGATTGGTGTTTACGGGGAGTCCATTTGACCAGCGATTTCAGCAGTCATTACAAAAAGCGACTTCGGGCGGAGCGTCGGGTGGA
>JBAWZW010000135.1:0-7419 GCA_037142835.1 Verrucomicrobiota bacterium | reverse complement strand
TCCGGCAGAATCCCCAAGTGATTGCGGCGTATCTTGGGCAGGAAGCGGGGAAAAGGGGGGTTTGTCCTGAGGGGGTTGGGGAGGTGAAGCGTGGGCTTTTCATTTGGGTGAGGATGGCATTTGTTGGGGGATGCTCGAAATTAAAGATCTCGTCGTCGATTATGGATCGATCCGCGCTTTGCAGGGGATTACCTTTCAAGTTCCTCGGGGAAAGATTGTTACCTTGATCGGTGGCAACGGGGCAGGGAAGACGACCGCTTTGCGAACGATCTCGGGGATTGTGAAGGCGAAGTCGGGTCAGGTGCTCTTTGAAGGGGAGGATTTGACCAATCGACCGCCCCATCAGATTGTAGCTCGCGGGTTAGCGCAATCGCCGGAGGGGCGGATGATTTTTGCGAATTTGACGGTTTGGGAGAATTTGCAGATGGGAGCCTACTTGAGGAAGGATCGTCCGGGGATCGCCAAGGATGTGGCGTATATTATGAGTATTTTTCCGCGTTTAGAGGAGCGGAGGAAGCAGATTGCGGGAACCTTGAGTGGGGGGGAGCAGCAAATGTTGGCGATTGGTCGGGCGCTGTTGAGTAAGCCGAAGTGCTTGATGCTGGACGAGCCCTCGCTGGGGATTGCCCCGATTTTGGTGAGGACGATTTTCGAGAAAGTGGTGGAGATTAACCGAGAGTTGGGGATATCGATTTTGCTCGTGGAACAGAATGCGAATCTGGCGTTGGAGATTTCTGATTACGGGTATGTCTTGGAAACTGGGCGGATCATTTTGGCCGATGAAGCCAGCGCTTTAGCCGCGAACGCGGAAGTGCGGGCGGCATATCTCGGCGGCTAATGGTTGTGGGCGAGTGGTTTGGGGGGATTAGGCGAGAATTTTTTTGACGACTTGGCCGTGGACATCGGTGAGGCGGAAATCGCGACCTTGGAAGCGGTAGGTCATGCGGGTGTGATCGAGGCCGAGGAGATGGAGGGTGGTGGCTTGGAGATCGTGGACATGGACGGGGTCGGTGAGGACATTGATGCCGAGGTCATCGGATTCGCCGTAGGAGATGCCTGGTTTGACGCCACCGCCGGCCATCCACGTGGTGTAAGCGTAGGGATGGTGGTCGCGGCCCCAGCGTTTGCGGTCGTCGAGTTTGCCTTGGATGAAAGGGGTGCGACCGAATTCGCCGCCCCAGATGACGAGCGTGTCATCGAGGAGACCGAGGCGTTGGAGGTCTTTGACGAGGGCGGCGCTGGGCTGATCGGTATCGCGGCATTGGGTATAGAGTTCGGTGGTCAGGGAATTATGTTGATCCCAGCCGGCGTGCATGAGTTGGACGCAGCGCGAGCCCCGTTCGATCAAGCGTCTCGCCATCAGGCAATTATGGGCGAAAGTGCCGGGCTCATTGACTTGGGGGCCGTAGCTTTCGAGGACCTCCTTTGGTTCCTTGGAGAAGTCGGTGAGTTCGGGGACGCTGGTCTGCATCCTGAACGACATTTCGTATTGGGCGATGCGGGTGGCGATTTCGGGATCGCCGGCTTCGTGGAGTTTGAGTTCGTTGACTTTGGCGAGGTCATCGAGGAGGCCGCGTTTGACATCGGCGCTGAGGCCATCGGGGTTGGAGAGGTAGAGAACTGGTTCATTGCCGCCGCGGAACTTGACGCCTTGGTAGCGGGAGGGGAGGAAGCCTGAGCCCCAATAGAACTCGTAGAAAATCTGTCCACAGCTGGTATTTTTGCTCACGCTGGTCATGGCGACGAAAGCGGGGAGATCTTCGGTAGTGCTTCCGAGACCGTAGCTTAGCCAGGCGCCGACCGCTGGGCGGCCGGGAAGTTGGGCGCCACTGAAGGCGAAGGAGATGGCGGGAGCATGATTAACGGCGTCGGTCTGCATGCCTTTGACGAAGCAGAGGTCATCGGCGATGGCGGCGGTGTAGGGCATGAGGGCGCTGACCCAGGCGCCACTTTGGCCGTGTTGTTTGAAGGGTTCGACGGGAGCGAGGAGGAGTTTATTTTTGGTGTCGCTCATTGTGGAAAAGCGTTTTCCGGCGATGTATTCAGCGGGGAGGGGCTGACCGTGCATTGCTTGGAGTTTGGGTTTCCAGTCGAAGAGATCCACGTGGGTGGGGCCACCGTTCATGAAGAGGTAGATGACGCGTTTGGCCTTTGGCGCGTGGTGGGGGAGGCCGGGGAGGCCGCCGAAAGTTTTTGGATGAGCTGGGGAGGTGAAGCCGTCGTTGGCGAGCAATTGGGCGAGAGCGGCGGCTCCGATTCCCGTGGCTGATTTGCCGAGGAATTGGCGTCGGGTGAGGTGATTTTGGTGGGCGGCGAGCGGGTTCATTTTGGTGACGAGAATGGTGGCGGGGAGTTACTCTTTGTTGAGGGTTTCGTCGAAATTAAGGATGGTGAGGGCGAGAGTCGTCCAGGCGGCATGTTCGGCGGGGTTGAGGGAGGGATCGTGTGGGGAGTCGCCGGTGGAGAGGAGTTTAGTGGCGTTTTCGGGGTGAGCGGTGAACTGGTTGATCGTGCGGGTGAGGCCCGCGAGGAGGATGAGAGATTCGGCGGGTTTGGGTGAGCGGAGGAGAATGTGATTGAAGGTGAGGGAGAGGCGATCTTCTGGGGACTGGGCGTTGAGCAAGGCTTTTTGGGCGATGGTGCGGGCGGCCTCGACGTAAGTGGGATCGTTGAGGGTGGCGAGGGCGTGGAGAGGGGTATTGGTGCGGGTGGGTTTGACCGTGCAGACCGAGCGGCCCGAGGTATCGAAGAACATCGTGGGGCCGATGATTCTTCTCCAGAAAGTGTAAAGGCTTCTGCGGTAAAGCTCTGGGCCTTTTCCTTGGAGATATTTTTCTTGGCCGAAACTGGCTTCCTCCCAGATGCCGCGGGGTTGGTAGGGGCGAACGGGGCGACCGCCGACTTGATTGACGAGGAGGCCGCTGACGGCGAGGGCTTGATCGCGGAGGATGGCGGAGGGGAGTCGGAAGCGGGGTCCACGAGCGAGGAGGCGGTTCTCGGGATCGCGTTCGGTGAGGGCTGGGGTGGAGGCGGAAGATTGCTGATAGGTGGCGCTGGTGAGGATGGTGCGGAGGAGTTTTTTGGTATCCCAGCCGGAGTCACGGAAATCGGCGGCTAACCAATCGAGGAGATCGGGGTGTTTAGGAAACTCGCCTTGGACGCCGAAGTCATCGGAGGATTTGACGAGCCCGACGCCGAAGATCATTTGCCAGAAACGATTGGCGACCACCCGAGGGGTGAGGGGATTTTCTGGGGCGACGATCCAGCGAGCGAGTCCGAGACGATTGCGTGGGGCATCGGTGGGGAAGGGGGTGAGTTTGGCAGGGGTAGAGGGTTCAACGGCGGGGCCGGGTTTATTGTAGAGGCCTTTTTCGAGAATGAAGGTGGGGCGGGGAGTTTTTCTTTCTTCCATGATCATCACCTTGGCGTTGGAGCCTGGCGGGATGATCACGGGTGGGGTTTGGGGGTTGCCACCGCTGCCATCGACGGGGGACTGATTAAAGAAGGCGAAGAGGCTATAGTAGTCGCGTTGGGCGAGGGCATCGAACTTGTGATCGTGACAGCGGCAGCAGTTGAAAGTGAGGCCGAGCCAAGCGGTTCCGGTGGTTTCAGCCATATCCATGGCATAATTGACGCGATTTTCTTCGGGGATGGTGCCGCCTTCGCCGTTGATGGGGTGATTGCGGAGGAAGGCGGTGGCGAGTTTTTGTTCGGGGGTGGAGTCGGGGAGGAGATCGCCGGCGAGTTGCCAGAGGGTGAATTGGTCGTAGGGAAGATTTTCGTTGAAAGCTTTGACCACCCAATCGCGCCAAGGCCAGCTGGTCCGATCAGCGTCGTGTTCGTAGCCATTGCTATCGGCGTAGCGGGCGACTTCCATCCAGTCCCAGGCCATGCGTTCACCGAAAGAGGGGGCAGCGAGAAGGCGATCGACGAGGGCTTCGACGGCGGCTTGGCGATTCGTCTTGGAGGCTTGGATGAAATCGGCGACCTCGGGTGGAGAAAGTGGTAAGCCAGTGAGGTCGAGGGAGATGCGTCGGGCGAGCGTGGTGGGATCGGCGGGGGGAGAGGGAGTGAGGCCGTCGTGGAGGAGGCGAGCGAGGACAAATTGGTCGAGGGGATTTTGGGCCCAGCGTGCCTGTTCATGGGGGATCTGAGGGGCGAGAGGAGGCTGGGGTTTTTTGAGTTCGACGAACGCCCAATGGCCTTCCCATTTGGCGCCAGACTCCACCCATTTTTGGAGAAGGGCCATTTGATCTGGGGTGAGGGGTTTATTGGCTTTAGGAGGGGGCATGAGTTCATCGCGGTCGGTGGAATGGAGGCGGGTGGCGATTTCGCTCCCTTTCCAATTCCCGGCGACGATGGCGATGGACCCGCTTTCGCCTTTGCCGAAAGCGCCGGTGGGGGTATCGAGTCGGAGTTCGGCTTTCCGGTGTTTTTCATCGGGCCCGTGGCAGGAGAAACAATGATCGGAGAGGATGGGGCGGATATCGCGATTAAAAGAGGGAGGAGAGGAGTGGAGCGGGGAAAGGGAGAGAGAGGCGAGGGCGAAAAGGAGACAGGCGAGGCGGCGCATAAGTGACAATGGGATAACCCTAGCGTGGGAACGGGCTTAGGTCAAAGGACCGTCCCGCGGAGGAGGAGCACGGCGACGGAGAAGTAGATGACGAGGCCGGTGACATCGACGAGGGTGGCGACGAAGGGAGCGGAGGAAGTGGCGGGATCGAGGCCGAGTCTGCGAAGGAGGATGGGGAGCATGGAGCCGGCGAGCGTTCCCCAGAGGACGACGCCGAGGACGGTGATGCCGACGGTGGCGCCGAGGAGGAGATAATGGGGGCCGTAGATAGTGGAGAACTGTCCCCAGAGGGCGATGCGGGCGAAGCCGATGAGGCCGAGGAGGAGGCCGAGGGCGAGGCCGGAGGCGATTTCGCGGCGCATGACGCGCCACCAATCGCGGGCATGGACTTCGCCGAGAGCCATGGCCCGGATGAGGAGGCTGGTGGCTTGGGAGCCGGCGTTGCCGCCGGCGGAGATGATCAGGGGGATGAAGAGGGCGAGCATCACAGCGCGTTCCAGTTGGTGTTCGAAGAAGCCCATGGCAGTGGCGGTGAACATTTCGCCGATGAAGAGGAGGACGAGCCAGACCGCCCGTTTTTTGACGAGAGCGAAAATGGAGGAGTCCATATAGGGATCCTCGAGGGCTTCGACGCCGCCGAGTTTTTGGATATCCTCGGTGGTTTCTTCTTCTTGGACATCGAGCATGTCGTCGATGGTGACGATGCCGAGGAGGTGACCTGATTGATCGACTACGGGGAGAGTATTGCGGTCATACTTGCGAAAGATTTCCAGAGCATCGCCTTGTTCGTCGGTGGCTTGGAGAGAGGTGAAAGTGCTATCGCGGAAGGACGAGATGACCGTGGATACGGGGCGGATGAGGATTTCGCGAATGCGCAAGTCATCGATGAGGTGGCCCCGTTCATCGGTGACATAAATCACATTGAGAGTCTCCATATCACTGCCGTGGAGTCGGATATGGTCGAGAGTTTCTTGGATGGACCAGCCTTCGCGGACGCTGAGGAAGGCTGGGGTCATGAGGCGACCGACGGTACCTGGGGGGTAATTGAGGAGGGACTGGGCGACGGCGCGTTCTTCTGGGGAGAGGAGTTGGAGGAGTTGGAGGACGGCGACGCCGGGGAGTTCTTCGAGGAGGGCGGTCCGATCATCGGCGGACATGTCATTGAGGATCCGGGCAGCCTCGGTATGGCCCATGGCCTTGAGGACAGACTGTTGGGTATCTGGCTCGAGGTATTCGAAGACGTCGGTGGCGATGGATTGGGGGAGGATCCGGAAAACCACCGCCTGTTCTTCGTGCGGGAGTTCGGCGATACATTCCGCGATGTCCGTCGGAGACCAATCGAGAAAGGCCTCTCGGAGAGCGGAGAAGTTGCGTTGCTCGATCAGCTCTTTGATTTCTGGGCCGATGAGATTTCCAAGCATGGGAGGAGGAAAGCAGTTGAGCGGAGGAAATGCCAATCGTTCTGAAAAAAAGAGAAGGATTCGGGCAAACTACGATTGGCAAGGTGGGCGGTGGAGGCTAACGTTTTGGGGTGAGCTACACGGTTTTCGCCCGCAAATATCGTCCGCAGACTTTCGAAGAGATCGTTGGTCAGGACCATATTGTGCGGACATTAAAGAATGCGATTGCCCAGAATCGTTTGGCACAGGCTTACCTTTTTGTGGGGCCGAGGGGGACGGGGAAGACGAGTTCGGCGCGGATTTTCGCGAAGGCGTTGAACTGTGTGAATGGGCCGACGCCGACGCCTTGTGGGGTTTGTGCGCTTTGTCAGGAGATTGCTGACGGGAACTCTTTGAATGTGATGGAGTTCGACGCGGCATCGAATACTCAAGTGGACAAGATTCGGGAGATTATTATCGAGAATGTGCGATACATGCCGACGGGTGGAGCGAAGTATAAACTCTACATCGTGGATGAGGTGCACATGTTGTCGACTTCTTCGTTTAACGCCTTGCTGAAGACGCTCGAGGAACCCCCGGCGCACGTGAAATTTGTCTTTGCGACCACCGATGTCCAGAAAGTGCCCTCGACGATTATCTCCCGTTGTCAGCGGTTTGATTTGCGGCGGATTCCCCGAGCGGAAATTGCCCGTCATTTGCTGTATATTGCGGGGAAAGAAAACCTCACTTTGGCGGCGGCGGCGGCGGATACCATCGCTCGTGGGGCGGAGGGTGGGTTACGGGATGCGGAGTCGATGCTCGACCAGTTGGTGGCGTTTTGTGGGAATGAAATCAGCGAGGAGAATGTCTTGGATGTCTTTGGATTTACGGGTCAGGAGACGGTGGCTGGGTTGTGTGAGTCGGTGATGGGTGGGGCATCGGCGGAGGCGTTGCAAGTGATTTACGGGCAATCGGAAGCGGGAAAAGATTTGAGTCGCCTGATGGGAGATTTGATTGTCCACCTGCGCAATTTGTTGGTGGTGCAGCATGATCCGCGGGGGATGGCGGATGAGTTGAGTGCGGAGGCCACGGCGGCGTTGTTGGAGCAAAGTGGGCGGATTAGCACGGGGCAGTTACTGGAGTTGATCGAGCAATTTGCGCAAGCGGAAGGGCGGATGAAATGGGCGGCGAATAAGAAGATGCACATGGAGATTGCGGTCATTCGGGCGATTCAGACGCTTGGGCAGGTGACCTTGACGGAAGTGTTGGAGACCTTGACGGCGTTGCGCGGTGGTGGGGCGTTGCCAGAGAAGCGGGAGGTGAAGTCGGCTGGGGTGAAGGTGGTGGCGCCGCGGCCAGTGGCGGCGAAGGTCGAGGTGGAAGCGGGGAGGGTGGAGGTGGTTCGGGGATCGTTGGTAGCGGCGGCGAAAGCGGAGATGGCGGCGCAATCAGCAGCGCCAGCGAAGG
>JBAWZW010000134.1:0-7422 GCA_037142835.1 Verrucomicrobiota bacterium | reverse complement strand
TTACAGGTATTGGTCCGCCCAAACCTCAAAGGCCACGATCGCGTGCAGTTTGCGGGCAAAATTCCGCCGACCGCTCAGATGGTCGTCCACGACTCGCTGAAGAACCACGGGATTCAGTAAGCCACGCCGAGCGATCCGCTCAGGCTGGGTGTACTCGAGGAGCAAGGGGCGAAGCGGTCCCCGATACCACTCCTCAATCGGCAGCCCAAATCCTTGCTTCGGACGATCGTAAAGCGCGCGCGGAAGATGCTTGTCGAGGATCCGCCGGAGGATCGCTTTCCCACCACCAGGCAACGCCCGAACCCGATAAGCCAGGGTATCTTCAAAAAATTGCTGATCCAAAAAGGGACTCCGAACCTCCAGCCCAGCCGCCATGCTGGCCCGATCCACTTTGGTCAGAATGTCTCCCACCATGTAGGTCTCAACATCCGTGAGCATCAAACGCTCCACTTCCGAATAGGCACGATAACGATTCCAAGTCGCATCGAAAAAATCTCCGCCAGCGCTCGGCGGAAACGTCTCCGCAAGAAGCGACCCCAGCTCCTCTTTTTTCCAAAGCGTAGAAAGCCATCGTGCCAATCCAAGGGCGGTTCCCGTAGACAATGCAGAAAGACTTTTTTTCCGGCGGTCGCCCAAAGGCAACCGCCCCAACATCCCCAACAAAGCCAACCCCGGCGCAGGAATCCGCCCTTGCCAACGCCGGGCACCCGCAAACTGGTGGTACTTCTGGTACCCGCAAAAAAGCTCGTCGCCACCATCCCCAGAAAGGGCGACCGTCACCTCCCGCTTCGTCTCCCGAGAAATCACATAACTAGGCAAAAATGAGTCGTCACCCAATGGCTCAGAGGCACTCGCCAAAATCGGATGAAAATCCGTAATCAAGCTCTGCCCATCGACGGCAATCGAGTGATGATCCGTCCCAAGATGAGCCGCCACCGCCGCCGCCGCCGTCGCCTCCGATTGGGCCGATCCCGTAAACCCCACGGTGTAAGTCTTTAATCGACTGGGATTTGCCTCCTGAGCAAGGGCGGCGATCAAACTCGAATCCACCCCGCCACTTAAAAAACAGCCCAGCGGAACATCGCTGACCAGCCGGGAGGTCACCGCTTGACGAAGACTTTTTTCCAAAGCTTCGGTGGCTCCCTCAACACTCGAATCCGCTGGGGAAGCCGGCGGACTCTCAGGAACAAAAAAGAACCGCTGGAGGCGAATCCCTCTCTCATCCCAAGTGCCGTAATGCCCAGGCGGCAGTTGCTCGATTTGCTCAAAAATAGTCTGGGGCGCGCTCAGGTAGCCAAACTCCATGTAAGCGCGAAAAGCCGCCGAAGATAACCTGAGGGTCAGGGCGGGCAATTGCCGAAATACCACCAACTCCGAACCAAAAATCATCGTACTTCCCTGCGCGTAATAAAAAAACGGCTTCTTCCCAAAAGCGTCCCGAGCAAAAATTAAGCGACGCTCCCGCTGATCCCAAATGGCGATCGCAAACATCCCCCGAAGACGCGCAAAAAGAGCCTCGCCCCACTTCTCATAGCCATGGAGAAGAATCTCCGTGTCGCTTTGACTGCGAAACCCACAGCCCAATTTTTCTAACTCCACACGGAGCACCTGAAAGTTGTAAATTTCCCCGTTAAAAACCACCACCCGCCCCGCTGCCAGATCGTGCATCGGTTGCGCCGCTCGAGGAGAGAGATCAATCACCCGCAACCGACGATGCGCCAACCCACAGTAAGCGTCCGTCCAAATATCCCCTTCATCAGGACCTCGATGGGACAGCGATTGCTCCATCCGTCGGAGATCGGCAGGAAGCGGAGAGTTTTGAAAATCGACATAGCCAGCAAGACCGCACATAGATCAAACTTAATGAGCGATTCCCGAGCCAATGCAAAGCAAAGTCGTCTGATCTAGTCCGATTCGATTATGTCCCAGCGCGTTCTCTATGTTCATAATAGTGCTGACCTTTACGGCGCAAGTCGCTCGCTCGTCCGCCTCATGCGCACCCTCGATCGACAACGCTTTGACCCCGTGGTCCTCCTCCCCGCCGACGGCCCACTCGCCACCCAAATCCGCGAAGCCGGCGCCCAAGTAATTATTTTCCAAGGATTAAGCGTCATCACTCGCGACGTCTTTCGCTCCTGGAAACTCCCCTTTTTCCTCCTGAGTATCCCCTTCTCCATCCTCCGCCTCTCCCTGATCTTTCGTCGCGAAAAAATCGATCTCGTCCACACCAACACGGGAGTCATCCTTTCCTCAGGCCCCGCCGCTTGGCTGCTCGGTCTCCCTCATGTCTGGCATATTCGCGACTGGTTTCAGGAGTTTCGGAGCTTCTGGAAGTGGTACGAACGCTACATGGTTTGCTTCTCCCAACGGATCATCGCCGTCTCCGAGGCGGTCGCCGACCAGTTCTCCGATCGAAAAAAAGTCTGCGTGATTAACAACGGCTTCGATCCCGAAGAGTTTCTCCTCGAAGATCCCCAACTCAGACCCCGATTTCGGCAATCTTGGAACATTCCGCCCGACGCCGTGGTCGTCGGCTGTGTGGGACGCATCAAGCTCGTCCGCAAAGGCCAAGAAGTCCTCCTCCAAGCCGCCTCCATCCTAAAACAACGCGGGCTGGTCGCAAAATATCTGGTCGTCGGCGCCCCCTTTCCCGGTAACGAATCCCATCTCGATGCCCTCGAAAAAATCGTCCGCGAATCTGGCCTCACCGATTCAGTGATTTTTACTGGCGAAATCGCCGATCCCCGCCCCGCCTACGCCGCCATGGATCTCTTTGTCCTCCCCTCCGCCCAACCCGAACCCTTCGGCGGGGTGGTCATGGAAGCCATGGGCATGGGCTTGCCCGTGATCGCCACCCAAATCGGGGGCTCACTCGAACAAGTAGCCGACGGCGTCACCGGCTACCTCGTGCCCCCAAGCGATCCCCTCGCCCTCGCCGATCGCCTCGAACCGCTCCTCCGCAATGCCGACTTGCGAGCCGCGATGGGAACCGCCGGCCGCCGCCGCCTCGCCGAACGCTTTACTGTCGACGGGATGGTCGCAAAAATCGTCGCCGTCTACGATTCCTGCCACGGAGAAGAAACCGATCCCCTCACACCTCAAACCAATAATCTCTCGCCAACCCACTCATTCCCCGCCCGTAAACCAGCACCACCCAACCTTTTAACTCTCCGCCCAGCGCGGATTCTCTTCGTTAATAATAGCGCCGATATTTACGGCGCCAGCCGATGCCTCGTCCGCCTCATCGAACGGCTGGATCGACGCCGCTTTGATCCCATCGTCCTCCTCCCCGAAACCGGCCCCCTCGAAAAACTCCTCGAAAACACTGGCACCCCGGTGATCTTTTTCCCAGAACTCCGCGTGATCACTCGGGGAGTCTTCAGCTCTTGGCGGATCCTCCCCTTTTTACTCACCCTCCCCATCTCCATCCTTTCCCTCTGGCGGATCCTCCGTCGCGAAAAAATCAACCTCGTCCACACCAACACCGGCGTCATCCTCTCCGCAGGCCCAGCCGCTTGGCTCGCGGGCGTCCCCAACGTCTGGCACATCCGCGATTGGTTCCAAGAATTTCACTTCTTCTGGAAATATTACGCCAGCTACATCGAGTTTTTTTCTCACCAAATCCTCGCCGTCTCCGGCCCCATCGCCAAACAATTCCCCCCCCATTACCATGCCCAAGTCGTCCACGATGGCTTTGATCTTGAAGAGTTTATCTTGCCTAGCCCTGATGTCGGCGAAAAATTTCGCGCCACTCATCAACTCGGTTCCGGCCCCGTCATCGGTTGCGTCGGTCGCATCAAACTCATCCGAAAAGGCCAGGAAACTCTCATCGAAGCCGCCAAGATTTTAAAAAGTCGCGGCGTCACCGCCAAATATCTGATCGTCGGCGCGCCTCTTCCAGGCAACGAAGACCATCTCGATGCCCTTCACCGCTTGGTCCGCGACCACCAACTCCAAGACTCGGTGATCTTTACTGGCGAAATCTCCGACGCCCGCCCCGCCTTTGCCGCCATGAATATTTTTGTCCTCCCCTCCGGCCAGCCCGAACCCTTCGGGGGCGTGGTCATGGAAGCCATGGGCATGAGCCTCCCAGTGATCGCCACCAACATCGGCGGCTCCACCGAACAAATCGAAGACGGCGTCTCCGGCTTTCTCATTCCCCCAGCCGACCCCACCGCCCTCGCCGACCGCCTCGAAACGTTGCTCGCCGATCCCTCACTCTGCTCCCGATTCGGTACCGAAGGCCGGCGCCGCATCACCAATCTCTTCACCCTCAACGACATGGTCGAAAAAATTGTCGCCGTTTATGGCAAATGCTTAGCCAACCAATGAACACTCACCCCATCGTCCACCTCCAACACCTCGAAGGCACCAACTACTCCGCCGTCATCGAGACCACTCTCCACGCCATCGGCTTCTTTAAAACTGTCCCCGCCGGCGGACGGGTTTTTCTTAAACCCAATCTCACTTTTCCCGAGTTCCGCCCAGGCGTGATGACCTCCATCGATTGCCTCCGCGCCGTCACCCTCTGCCTCATCCAACACGGCTACCGCGTGGTCATCGGGGAAGCCGACAGCGGTGGGTACAATCGCTTTTCCATCGATGAAGTTTTTAAAGGCATGGGCATCGATCAGCTCGCCGAAGAGACTGGCGCTGAGATCGTCAATGTCAGTTTTACCGAACGAAAGTGGATGCCCGTCCGAGGCGGTTGGCGACACCTCCAAGTCCCCATGCCCAAAATGATGCTCGAAGAAATCGACGCCTTCATCACCCTTCCCGTACCGAAAATCCACATGAATACTCAGGTCTCCATGTCGATCAAAAATCAGTGGGGCTGTATCCAAGAACCGACGGTCCGCCTGAAAATGCACCCCTACTTTGCCGAGGTCATGTATGAGTTTAATCGCCAGCTCCCCCACGCTTTTTCCATCATCGATGGCCGGTTCGGACTCAATCGCACGGGACCAATGCTCGGCGATGTCGTCGAAATGAACTTCGTCCTCGGCTCCAATGATCTCGTCGCCGCCGATCGCGTTTGCTGCCAAATTATGCAAATCGACGAAGCCAAGGTGAAGTATCTCCAATACTTTCGCTCCCAAGGCTGGTGGACTCCCTTCGAAAATATTCAACTCAACGACTCCATCGCCCACTTCCAAAAGGAAAAGTTTTACCTCGTTCGCAAGTGGACAGATTACCCAGGACTCATCTGCTTCAATAACGCTTTCCTCGCTTGGCTCGGCTATCACTCCCCGCTCGCGGGCTTCGCTCACTGGCTCCTCTACCTCTTTCGCGAACCCTTCTACGCTTACGCCGACGAAAAATCTAAAGTCCGCCCCACCGATCCACCTCCGAAAGCTTAACCCCCTCAATGTCAATCTTTTCGCGCCCGCTTCGCTCGCTCGTCCTCTCCCTCGCACGCACCCTCGGCTCGACAATCACCGACGCCGAAACGGGCGCGGTCATCGGTCGCGCCTTCCTCCTCCCTTGGCGCGGAAAAATCGCCGTCATCGGCCTCGATGCCGAAGTCAAACCCGTCTTCCTCCCCCAAGCCCGCCTCACCTATTGGAAACAAAATCTCGGCTTCACACGACTTCCTCCCCCGGACTTTCCACATGAATCCCGTCCTCAATCTCCTCCTCACTCACCAACGCCCTGAGGCCGTCGAGGCGATGCTCCGCCATTGGGAAAAATCTGTCCCTCTCTCCCAGATCCTCGTCGCTCACGGCGGCTCCCCTGCCGATTTCCATGCGCTCAACTTCGCCCAAAAAATCTTCATCGATGATCCCCGACTCCGCACCCGCGATCATCAGCGCGAGTGCCAAAGTTACGCAGGAGTTTTTCGATCCGCCACCACTTGGCTCGAAGACCACGACTTCGATTATATTCACTTCGCCGAGTATGATCACCTCCCCCTCATCCCCGATCTCAACCAACGCCAACTCGCCTTCCTCCACGCCGAAAACGCCGATGTCCTCGGCCTCCATCTCCGACGCGTCGACCAAACGAACTGCCCCCATCTCCTCGCCCAAACTGCGAACCCCGCCTTCCTCGACTTCTGGAAAAAAATCACCCGCCGCACTGATCCCAGCGTGGTGCTCAGCATGATCGCCACTGGCTCGTTCTGGACTCGCGAATCCTTTACCAGCGTGGCTTCAATTCCCGAACCTCACCCCATCTACGTGGAAATTTTTCCCCCAACCCTCGCCCATCATCTCGGCTTCCGACTCCGCAATTTCAGCGGACAAAATCCTTTCGTTCGCCACGTCGGCGACCGCTTCCCCGAAATCTCCGCCGCTCGCCAAGCCGGGGCTTGGACTCTCCATCCTGTCAAAACCGCCTGGGATCAACCCAATCTCCCCGCATCATAATTTTTCTTCCTCAACGCCCCCCGCACCACCCGTTTCCCCACTCACTTCTTCTTCGCCTTCGCCTTCGCCTTCGCCTTCGCCTTTAATTTGCTAACGACCACTGGTTTCACTGTCGCTGGTTTCACCGTCGTTGGTTTCACCACTGGCACCACCGGCACCACCGACACCACTGGCACCACCGGCACTGGCACCACCGCAACGATCATCCTTGGCGTTAATTCACCAAATGCTCCCACCCCTTGCCTCATCATCTGCGCCTGAAACGGCACCGACCCGCCACCGCTTGGAGCCTTCACCGTAAAGCGAAAATTCACCTCCCCACCCGGCGCCACCTCATTCGGCAAACGCACTTCCAAAACTCCCCAGCCCGACGCCTCCACCCCCAAACGATATCCTTCCCCATCCGTCCAAGTCTTTGTCCCCGTATTTAATACCTGCACCGAAACGCTATACTCCACCCCTCCATCCATCTTCTCTGGAACGCTCTGCGTCACAAATAACCCCGCGTTTTCCACCACCGTATTCGGTGGCGCCGTGATCACCACCCAATAACTCTCCCCCGGATTCCCCGCCGACACCGCATGCCCCACCCCATAAGCCGTCTGGTCTTGAAAGAATCCCTCCAGCCCCAACAAATGCGCGCGATCCCGCGCCGACGCCATCCAATCCCCCCAAGTCCCCGCCGCCGTCGAACGCCCCATCGCAATCGATTCCACATAGTTCGCCGTCGCCTCCACCCCCCACCACTCGGGAAGCGTGTAGCCACCTCGACGCACCAACGCGTTCGCCCCCAACCCCTCCAAATTCACTGGCCCAAAATAATTCCGCGCCGCCATCTCCGTCGCTCTTTGCCGCGCCACCCGCGACAAAATCGCGTCCAATTTCATCCCCACCCTTTGCTGCTCCGCATCATTCACCAAAAAATTTGCCATCCCTGCCTCCTCACTGCTCATTTGATACGCCGCCGCATTAGAAGTCCCCACTCCACTTACCCCCACCGACTGCCCAACCGCCACGCTCGGCCCACCACCAGTTCCCACTCCCACCCCAGTTT
>JBAWZW010000133.1:0-7434 GCA_037142835.1 Verrucomicrobiota bacterium | reverse complement strand
CCCCCATACTCGCCAAAATCCCCCCAACCAACGCCGTCGGTGCCGAAATCGCCCGGTAAATCGTCGCCTTCTCCATCAGCGACCGGATGATCCGTAAATGCTCTTCAGCTTGTTCATGCATGGCCATAGATTCATTACTTTGCACCACAAAGTAAAGATGGCAAGAAAAAAATCGGCTCCACTTCCTTTTTTTCTCCACGACTCTCTTCCCCCTTCAAATCTCTCCCTTCATTCACTCTCCTCTGGGCTGGACAAGCTCTCGTTTCAACCCCATAAACACCCTTTCTCTCAATCAGAACCATCCATCTGAATCACTTTTCATGAGCGCCATCTTTCTTAAGCGATTTCTCCAACGACCCTTCCAAGTCGCCTCCATCATCCCCAGCTCCAAAACGCTCATCAAACGCGTCGCCGATAAAATGGACCTCTCCCAGCCACGCGTCATCGCCGAATACGGCCCCGGTGAAGGTTGCCATACCCGCGAAATCCTCCGCCGCATGCACCCCGATTCCCAAATCATCCTCTTCGAACTCGATCCCGAATTAGCCTCCCATCTCGCCAAACAGTTCTCCCCCGATCCCCGCGTCACTGTCCTCCACGCCGATTGCGCCACCCTCTCCGCCGTCCTCGCCGAACGCGGACTCCCCCACTGCGACTACATCGTCTCCGGTATCCCTTTCAGCATCCTCGAGCCCGAAAAAAAACGGGAGCTCTTACAAAACACTTTCGATGCCCTCGCCCCCACCCCCGAATCCGCTTTCATCATTTATCAAGTCACCAACGAACTGGTCAGCCATTGCCGCCACTTTTCTCGCGTCGAAAGCCAGTATTGCCTGATCAATCTCCCCCCGATGTTCATCACCAAATTCCACAAGACTTCGCACGCCCACAAATCCCCCCAAAACCGCCCGCAGTCAGCAACCGCGGCCCGCTAACTCCCCCCTAAACCTCCACCCCGCCAACCGCCCAGCGCACATCGCGCTTTCCATCCCCCCAGTTTTTTGTGCAGGGTAAGAACTATGTCTTCCACTCGCATCGAAAAAGATTCCATGGGCATCATGGAAGTGCCCGCCGACGCTCTCTACGGCGCCTCCACCCAACGCGCCGTTTTAAACTTCCCCATCTCCGGCCAACCCTTCGGTCGCGAATTCATCCGCGCTCTCGGCCTCATCAAATGGGCCGCCGCCCAAGCCAACCTCGAACTCGGTCTCCTCGACGAACCTCGCGCCACCGCCATCGCTCACGCCGCCCAAGAAGTCATCGATGGCAAACTCGATGCCCACTTCCCCCTCGATATTTACCAAACTGGTTCAGGCACCTCCACCAACATGAATGTCAACGAGGTCATCGCCAACCGTTGCTCGCAACTCGCCGGACAACCGATCGGCTCGAAAATTCCCGTCCACCCCAACGACCATGTCAACATGGGCCAGTCCAGCAACGATGTCATCCCCACCGCCATCCACATCGCCGTCGCCGAAAGAATCCGCAAATTCCTCCTCCCAGCCCTCGAACTCCTCAACGGCTCCCTCGAAAAAAAGGCCCTCGAATTCTGGGATATCATCAAAATCGGTCGCACCCACCTCATGGACGCCACCCCCATCCGCCTCGGCCAAGAATTCGGCGGCTACGCCAAACAAATCGAATACGCCCGCCTCCGTGCCACCAACGCCATCACCGCCGTCGAAGAACTCCCCCTCGGTGGCACCGCCGTCGGCACCGGCCTCAATTGTCACCCCGATTTCTCCTCGATCGTCATGCGCCACCTCTGGAGCCAAACCGGGATCGCCTTCCACGAAGCCCGCAACCACTTCGAAGCCCAAGCCGCCAAAGACGGCCTCGTCCAAGCCAGCGGCCAACTCAAAACCATCGCCGTTTCCCTCTTCAAAATCGCCAATGATCTCCGTTGGCTCAGTAGTGGACCACGCTGCGGAATCGGCGAAATCACTCTCCCAGAAACCCAACCAGGTAGCTCCATCATGCCAGGAAAGGTCAACCCCGTAATCTGTGAAAGCGTCATGCAAGTCTGCGCCAAAGTCATCGGCAACGACACCACCATCACCTGGGCCGCCGCCAACGGAAATTTCGAACTCAATGTGATGATGCCCGTCCTCTCTCACTCCATCCTCGAATCCCTCCGACTCCTCGCCAATGTCACCAATGTCTTCCGCGAAAAATGCGTCGATGGCATCAAAGCCAATCTCCCACGCTGCGCCGAACTCGTGGAATACTCCATGGCCATGGTCACTTCCCTCGCCCCGATCATCGGCTACGATCAAGCCGCCGAAATCGCCAAAGAAAGCGCCAAAACAGGCAAAACCGTCCGCCAAATTTGCCAAGAACGCCAAGTCCTTCCCCCAGAAGAACTCGCCATCGCCCTCGACCCCATCGCCATGACCAAACCCGGTGGCCATGGCTCCAGTGGCGGCTAACTCCCACCTCCCCATTTCGGTAAAATCCCAAGAAATTGGATTCCAAGTTATCTCCACGTCAAACCTCTCCCTTCCTCATCCCTTATGATCACCCGTCGCACCGCTCTTAAAAATCTCGCCCTCACCACCGGCGCCCTCACCCTCGCCTCCCATGGCCTCTCCGCCGAATCTCCCGCGGAAGTTTCCCCAGTCTTTAAACTCCCCCCCCTCGGCTACGACTACGATGCCCTCGAACCTTGGATCGATGCCGAAACCATGAAGATTCACCACGACAAACATCACGCCGCCTACGTCAGTAAACTCAACCAAGCCATCGCCAAAGCCCCCGGCTTCGAATCCCAATCCATCGAGCAAATCCTCAGCAATCTCCCCGCCCTCCCCGAAGCCGTCCGCCAAGAAATTCGTAACCAAGGCGGCGGTCACGCCAATCACTCCCTCTTCTGGCAAACCCTCAAAAAATCCGCCAACGCTCAGCCCTCAGGCGAATTAGCCAAAGCCATCAACACCACCTTCGGAAGCCTCGCCAAGTTTCAAGAAAACTATACCGCCGCCGCCCTCAAAGTCTTCGGAAGCGGCTGGGCTTGGCTGGTTTTTAAAGACAAAAAACTCACCATCGAATCCCTCCCCAATCAAGATAGCCCCTACTCCACCGGCGGAATCCCCGTCCTCGGTCTCGATGTCTGGGAACACGCCTATTACCTCAAATACCAAAATCGTCGAGCCGATTACCTCAAAGCCTTCCAAAATGTCATCCACTGGGACTTCGTCAGCGAACGCTTCGCTCAAATCTCCAAAACCTAGCCGATCAACGGCCCATCCTCACTCTCCTCCACGGAAATTTCCCTCCCCCACCTTTTCCGCCCCCACTCGCCCACTCCACCGCCCGTTCCCTCCGCCACAAGTATCCCCAACCCCACTCGAAATAAGCTCAGCAAGAACCTCAGCCACAACGCTTTAGAACCTTGCCAAACCTCCTAGATACCCTCGCCCGCCCACTTCACGACTTGCGAATTTCCGTGACCGATCGTTGCAACTTTCGTTGCACCTATTGTATGCCCAAAGCGGTCTTCGGTAGCAGTCACCAGTTTCTCCCCCGCGCCGACATTCTCTCCTTCGAAGAAATTACCCGCCTCACCCGCATCTTCCTTTCCCTCGGCGTCTCCAAAATTCGTGTCACCGGCGGCGAACCCCTCCTCCGACGCGACCTCCCCCAACTCATCTCCCAACTCGCTCATCTCTCCGACGATTGTGACCTCACCCTCACCACGAACGGCGCCCTCCTCACCGAACAATCCCTCGCCCTCCGCCAAGCCGGCCTCAAACGCCTCACCGTCAGCGTCGATGCCCCAGATGATCCCACCTTTCGCAAAATGAACGATGTCGATTTCCCCCTCCATCGAGTTCTCCACGGAATCGATTCCGCTCTCCGTTCAGGCTTCACCCCCATCAAAATCAATATGGTCGTCCGCCGTGGCATCAATGATCACTCCATCGAACAAATGGCGGAACGCTTCCGCCAACCAGAATTCATCCTCCGCTTCATCGAATACATGGACGTCGGAAACTCCAACCGCTGGCAATCTCACGAGGTCGTCCCCGCCAACGAAATCATCGAACGCCTCCGCAAAGTCGCCACCCTCACCCCACTCCCACCACTCTACCCAGGCGAAGTCGCCCGCCGCTTCCGCCACCACCAAGGCGCGGAAATCGGGGTGATCTCTTCCGTATCCCAACCCTTCTGCTCCCTCTGCCATCGGGCCCGCCTCTCCGCCGATGGCCAACTTTACACCTGCCTCTTCGCCCACCAAGGCCACGATCTCCGTTCCCCACTCCGTAACGGACTCCCCGATGACGCCATCGCCGACCTCATTCGCCACATCTGGTCGCAACGCTCCGATCGCTATTCCGAACTCCGATCCTCCATCACCACGGAATCCCCCAAACCCGAAATGTCCCTCCTCGGTGGCTAACCCCCCCAACCAACACCCCATCAAACACTTCCAAAGACTGATTCGCTTCCTTCGCGAATCCTTAGGCGGGCTTTAAGTCTCCACCCCACTCGGATCTCCGGGATGCTTTTCCCTCAAATCCCCGCCCCCTTATTTCTTCCCCTTCGTCGCCACCACCAACTTTTGCAAGGTCGGCGGTGCCGCATTCCGCGTCAGATAAAGCTGCGCCACCGAAAAGAGATTCTGGACCGTCCAATAAAGTGCCAACGCCGACGCGTAGTTGTAGCAGAAAGCGATGAAAATCAACGGCATAAACATCATGATCCGCTGCTGACTCTGATCCCCACTCTTCGGCGAAAGCATCATCTGCCAAAGCATCGTCCCCGCCATCACGATCGGCAAAATGTTCACCGGCCACCCCAAACTCGGAATCCGAAAAATCGTGTCTGGTAACGACAAATCCTGAACCCACAAAAACTTGCTGTTCCGTAACTCCACCGCTTTCCCCAACATCCCGAAAAACCCAAAGAAAATCGGCATCTGAATCACCATCGGCAAACAGCCACTCAACGGATTCACCCCGTAATCCTTATACAACTTCATCACCTCCGTATTCATCCTCGCAGGATCATCCTTAAACTTTTCCTTCAATTCCGTCATCTTCGGCTGCAATAACTGCATCCGCTTCATCGACTGCGTCGACTTGTTCTGCATCGGCCAAAGCAACGACTTGATCACCAACGTCAAAACAATAATCGCCAACGCATAACTCCCCAATACGCCCTTCAGCCAGTTCATCGAAATTAACAACGTCCGACTCACTATGCTGAACATCCCAAAGTCCATGATCGCGACCTGATCGTCCTTCATCCCTCTCAAAATCCCATACTCTCGCGGCCCCGCATAAATCTCAAAGTTCTCCGTGGCCGATTCCCCAGGCGCCAGCGTGATCGCCGATAGCCCCAACGCCCCGTTAATCCCATGGCGCACCGCCGTGCTGTTTCTCGACTCATGACCAGTCCCCGTCCATCGGCTTTCCGCAATCGTAAATCGCGTTGCCCAAGCCGCTCCACCCCGCTTCACCACGGGAACTCCCGTCACCACCGCCGGAACCTGCGTCACTAATGTCGTGAAATATTGATCCGCTACCCCAGCCCAAGCGATGCTTTCTTTGGCAACCGTAAATGTCGGACGCTCCGCATGAAACCACCCCGAATCAAAGTAGGTCGTATTAATAAACTTCCCGCCCGCCTCCATAAACCCCGTGTAAGTCGCCAGATCACTCTCATGCACAGGCGCCGCCGAACCCGTATAAACATAACGACCAGGCAAAACGATCGGCTCCGCCCCACGATTCGTATGCGTCACCGCCAATTTCACCACGTAGCCCTCCTTCGGTAAGTCAGAGTCCGCCACCGTAAACTTCTTCGTCAGTTGCACTTTCCGCTGATCCGTCCGGTCAAACGTCACCACATTACCCTCCACTTTCATCTCAAACGGCGCCAAACCGCCCTCCCCAGCCACCTCACTCACCATCCCCATCGGAATACTCCCAAATTCATTCAAAATCATCTTCCGATTCCCCTCAGACACGAATTGATTCAAAAGTGCCGTGCTAATTCCTCCGCCCAATGACGAAAAAGTATATTCCACCAGCGCCGTCTTAATCGTTTCCTTGCGCTCCGCCACCACCGGCACCCCAGGCACCACCACACTCTCCGCCACCACAGGCGCCACCAACCCCTTGTCCTCCGCCACTCCCCCCGTAGCCTTCACCTCAGTCACTTTCACAGGCAACGCCTTCGCCGCTTTGCTCATCTCCTGATTGTTCCGAACCATCCACGCGATTAAAACCGCGATGGCAAGGCTAACAGCAATAATTCCTTTTCGATCCATAAATTGTTTATTTAAAAGCTTTCACTCCACCCGACATTGTCGTTCTCCAACCACGTACCCTCATCAAAAAGTCCTCCCACTCTTTTCTCTCCCCCCAACAAAACCTCTCACCCCCAACTGCGTCGGCACCATGTCTACCCCCTGCCCACCCCACGGATGACATCGCCCCAGTCGCCGCAAACCCAACCAGCCCCCTCGCCATAACCCATGCACCTTGCACGCTCCCAAAAAATAGTGCGAACAGGTTGGCTCAAAACGACAACCTCCCCCAGGCCCACAAATCACCCGCAAAATCGGCGAAATCAGCAGTTGGTAGCCCCGAATAAAAATCCCCACCAAAAACATTAGCAAAGAATCGCCCCCCTCTTCGCCAAATACACCCACTCCGACCGAATCGCCTCATAACTAGCCTCAGAGGCACTCTTCCTCGCAATCAACGCCAACCAAATCCCCCGCTTCAAATGGGGCAACGCTTCCCGAACAATTTCGCGAAGTCGACGCCTCACTCGATTCCTCACCACCGCCCCACCAACCCGACGCGAGGTAATCAGCCCAATCTTGGCCTCCCCCAGTTCCCCCACAGACGGCAAAGCCAGCACGCTCAACACAAAAAGTCTCCCGTGAAATGATTTGCCCTCATCACGCAATTGCGCAAATTCCCCAGATTTTCTCAAATGGGCGGACTTCGGAAAACGACCATGAATCGGTGACATACACGATAGAAATTCTTCCGAATACGCCAACGAACGAGCCAATCCCAACCTCAATGGCCAAGATTCCCGATCCGGCAATTTGGACACCAAGCATCCACACTTGATGCCCTCAATCCCTAGGCCTGAGTGTGCCGCTTAAAGTGGATCTCTACGCCCTTAGGCAAGAGCCGCTTCCGACCACGCTGACGACGGCGAGCAAGGATCGCCCTCCCGCTTTTTGTTTTCATGCGTGCACGAAATCCGAATTGTTGCTTGCGGGTCCGCTTGGAGGGTTGATAGGTACGTTTCATTGGTTCGTTTGGAAAAGAGGGCGAAGATTAGCGATCTCCCACAACCTGTCAACCCATCCGTTAAAAAAACTCCGTCAAATTCTGCTTTCCCCCTCTTCCCATCCCCTCTAAAAAAATTCCCCACCATCAAAAATCCTCCCCCCTTCCCCGAAAC
>JBAWZW010000132.1:0-7436 GCA_037142835.1 Verrucomicrobiota bacterium | reverse complement strand
CCCAATCCATTCCCAGATGGCCGAATTTACCACCTTCCTCCTCCCCTTCACCCCTCAATCTCCACCTTTCCTATCCCATGGCACGCCCTTTGCTGAGTACTGGGTTTATGAATGTTGGAGTTTATCAAGGAGCCGCATCGCTCTCCGCCCTAGAACACTGGCAGCAGGTGATTTCCGAAAATATCGCCTCCGCCTCCACCTCAGGCTTCAAAAAAACTGAGTCCTCTTTCGCCAGCGTCCTCAGCGAAGTGGAACGCGTCGGCGGCGAAGGTCTCTCCGCAAAAAATATCTCAGGTGTCATGCCCACCACTGTCTCCGAAATCAGCATGAAACCCGGCGAACTTCGCACCACAGGCAGCGAACTCGACTTCGCCATCCAAGGAAAAGGCTTCTTTCAAATCCAACGACCCAACGGCTCCGTCGGTTACACCCGCGATGGCAGCTTTAAACTCAGCCCCGATCGCACGATCGTCACCAAACAAGGCTTCCCCGTAATGGGCGATGGCGGCCCGCTCACCCTCAAACCAGGGGGCGGCCGAGTCTCTATCAACGCCGAAGGCACGATCATTCAAGGAGATACCCCAGTCGCAAAACTCGGCGTCTTCGAATTCCCTAACCCAAAATCACTCCAACGCGTCGGCGATGGCCTCCTCGGCCCCTCCGATCCCAATGTCCAACCCCAAGCCGTCGATAACCCCTCCATCCTCAACGGACAAATCGAGGGCAGCAATGTTTCTCCACTCCAAGAAATGGTCAATCTCGTCAGCGTCTCCAGAGCCTACGAAGCCAGCCAACGGGTCATTTTCGCCAATGACGAAAGCACCGGCAAAGCCATCGAAACCCTCGGAAACCCCAACAGCTAATCCTCATGATCCAATCTCTTTACGCCGGCTCCACAGGCATGGAAGCCCAGCAACTCAACCTCAACACCATCGCCAACAATCTCGCCAACGCCAATACCACCGGCTTCAAACGCAGCAAAATTGAGTTCCAAGATCTTCTCTACCAGACACCTCGCGCCGTCGGCGCCGAAGCCGGGGGCGGCTCGGTCGTCCCCACGGGCGTCGAAATGGGCAACGGGAGCCGCGTGGTCTCCACCGCCAAAGTCTTCACCCAAGGCGCTCTCAAACAAACGGGCGACCAGTATGACATCGCCATCGAAGGCGAAGGCTTCCTCCAAGTCCAACGCCCCGACGGCACTTTCGCCTACACCCGCGACGGCGCCCTCAAAGTCAATGGCCA
The DNA here is from genome assembly GCA_037142835.1 of Verrucomicrobiota bacterium. Taxonomy (GTDB): domain Bacteria; phylum Verrucomicrobiota; class Verrucomicrobiia; order Chthoniobacterales; family Chthoniobacteraceae; genus Chthoniobacter. The sequence goes on along the minus strand of JBAWZW010000132.1, from coordinate 6,194 downwards.
AGGCCGCGTCACCACCAGCGATGGCCTCCCCGTCCTCAGTGGCTTCCAACCCATTCCCGCAGGCACGATCAAAGTCTCCGTCGCCGGAAATGGCGAGGTTACCACCCAAGGCCCCGCGGGCACCCAAACCTTTCGCGTCCAACTCACCCGCTTCGCCAACGCCAGCGGCCTCCGAAGCCTCGGCGGCAATCTCTACGAAGAAACCCCCGGCAGCGGCACCGCCGAAACCGGTAACCCTGGCGAAAACGGCTATGGCGCTCTCACCCAAGGGTTTCTCGAAGGCTCCAATGTCAATATCGTCGAGGAAATGGTCAACATGATCCAAGCCCAGCGCGCTTACGAAATTAACTCCAAATCCATCCAGACCTCCGACGAAATGCTCGAAAAAATCGCCCAACTCAAACGATGAAATCTCTCCTCCTAGCCCTCAGCCTCACCATCGCCACCGCCGCCGCCCAAGCCCCGCTCGATCAACTCCTCATCCCCATCAACCCTCCACCAAAGACCGAGACCACCACCCAATTCCCCGCTCCCAACCTTTCCCGAGCCAACTCCAAAGTCGCGACCAATTCCAATTCCAATTCCCCAACCCTCGGAGCGGAAGCTTTCCTCACCGCCATCGAACACGAACTCACCAAACATCTCTCCCTCACCGGCGAACTCAAACTCTCCCTCTCTCGCCCCTGGTCCCCACTCAAACTCCCCGCTCCCGATTACTCCATCGTCGTCGCCGAATGGCCCACCAACGGCATCTCCGGCACGTTCCTCGTCCGTGTCAAAATCAGCTCCGACGGTGAACTCGTCGCCGATTGGCTCGTCCCCCTCCAAGCCCAACTCTGGCAGGATGTCTGGGTCGCCAATACCCGACTCGAACGCGGCCAACCCCTCGATCGCTCGCTCCTCGCTTCCCAAAAATTCGATACCCTTCGCGAACGCCAACCCCCCATCTCCGCCCAAGTCGATCCCTCCACTCTGGAACTCACCAACAGCATCACCGCAGGACGCCCCCTCACCCGCCAAGATGTCTCCATTCGTCCCATCATCCGCAAAGGTCAAATTGTCGAAGTCTCTGCTCAACAAGGTCTTCTCTCCATCACCATGAAAGCGCTCGCCCTCGAAAATGGGGCCGCTGGCGATCTCATCAAACTCCGCAACCTCGAAAGCCGTCGCGAAATCAATGGCCAAATTATCAATGAAAACAAAGTCCGCATTCCATTTTAATTCCACCGTCGCTCTCCTCCTCCTCGCCTCTTGGGCCTCCACCCCCCACGCCCGCGCAGGATCTCTCTGGAAAGAAGGCATCACCGATGAACGCGGCATGTGCGCCGATAAACGCGCCAAACGCGTCGGCGATATCCTCACGATCATCGTCCAAGAAAATGCCTCTCTCTCCAATACTCTCCGCCTCAAAACCGATAAAGTCAGTGCGGGCGGCGGCGCCAGTGTCGCCGGTAATCTCATCAACCAATTTCTCGCCCAAGTCCCCACCCAACTCCTCAAAAAAGCCCTCCCCGCTGGCGTGACCTCCCCCGATGCCCAAGTCGTCGGCGCAGTCGGGGCCGCCGACTACACCGGCGGTGGCGAAATTCACAACAGCCAAACCATCGCCACCCGCTGCGCTGTCCAAATTATCGACACTCTCCCCAACGGCAATCTCGTGGTCGAAGGCGTCCGCGAAGTCTCCTTCTCCAAGGAACGCCAGTTCTCTTCCCTCCGCGGGATCGTCCGCCCCTACGACATCCAACCCGATAACACCGTCCTCTCCACCAGTGTCGCCGACGCCCGCATCCAAGTGGTCTCCGAAGGCACGCTCACCGACGCCCAACGCAAAGGTTGGCTCCTCCGCCTCAACGAAAAAATTAGCCCTTTCTAACCATGATATTTTCCCGCTTCTCCGCCATCCTCTGTCTCGCCTCCCTGCTCGCTTCCCAACTCCCCCTCTCCGCTTCGCGCATCAAAGATCTCACCATCGTCGAAGGCGGTCGCGCTAACCAACTCGTCGGCTACGGCTTAGTCGTCGGCCTCGCGGGAAAAGGCGATAGCAAACTCTCCTACACTGTCCAAAGTATCGCCAATGCCCTCCAACGCTTCGGCGTCAAAGTCCCGCCAGAAACCATCAAATCGGACAATGTCGCCGCCGTGATGATCACCGCCGATATCCCCGCCTTCGCCAAACCAGGCTCCCGCATCGATGTCACGATCTCCTCGATCGGTGACGCCAAAACCATCCAAGGCGGGGTCCTCCTCCAAACCCCCATGCTCGGGGCCGATGAATTAGTCTACGCCGTCGCTCAAGGCGCCATCGCCGTCGGCGGGTTTCTCGGCGGTGAAGGCGGGGCCGGCGGCGCCACCGTCCAAAAAAATCACCCCACAGTCGGCGTGATCAGCGGCGGGGCCTTGGTCGAACGCGAAATCGCTACCCAACTCGTCCGCGACAAAACCATCGAACTCCTCCTCCTCAACCCCGATTACGCTTCCGCCGCTCGCATGGCTGAAGCCGTTAATACCGTCTTCCCTGGTACGGCTCTTGCTCGGAATGCTACTGCCGTGAACATCTGTGTGCCCACTAAATACCAAGGCTACGAAGTCAACTTCATCGCCTCCCTCGGCGCCATCGAAGTCGTCCCCGATAATGTCGCCCGCATCGTCATCAACGAACGCACCGGCACGATCATCGCCACTTCAGATGTCCGTATCTCCACGGTCGCCGTCAGCCACGGCTCGCTCCTCATCAATGTCTCCTCCACCCTCGGCGTCAGCCAACCAGGCGCTTTCAGCAAACGCGGCGAAACCGAGGTAGTTCCCAGCACCGATACCACGGTCAACGAAGAAAAAGGGTCGTTCAAAGTCGTCCCCGAACTCCCCACCATCCAACAGGTCTCCTCCGCCCTCAATGCCCTCGGCCTCACCACCCGCGACATGATGTCCATCTTCCAAAGCATGAAAACCGCCGGCGCCCTCCAAGCCGAACTCATCCTCAACTAAACCCATGTCCATCTCCCCTCTCTCCGCCTCGCCAACCGCCCTCCCCACACCAGAAATCGATCCCGTTTCTTCCGCCGACTCCCAAACCGCCGGCGTCGAAAAAGCCTCCCACCAATTCGAAAGTATCCTCCTCCGCCAGTTCCTCACCGACTCCATGAAACCCCTCCTCGAAGGCGGTCCCACCGGCCAAGTCTACGGCTATCTCCTCACCGATGCCCTCGCCAATAGCATCAGCGACGCCGGCGGCTTAGGCCTCTCCTCCGTCCTCCAATCTCAACTCGGTAAGCAAACCCGATGACATCTATCTTCGAAGAAATCGGGGCCCCACCCATTCCCCAAGTCCATGTCATCGAAGCACTTCAAGCCGAACTCCAAGAGTGCGGCGGTCTCATGAATCTCTTCGACGAACAGCAAAATGCCATCCTCGCTCGCAATCCCGATGCCGTGCTCGATTACGATGAAAAAATCAAAAATCATCTCCTCGTCGTCCGCTCCCATCGCAAACATCGCGAAGCCGTAGTCACCGCTCTCGCCACCATCAACGATCAACCTCCCCAGACCACGATCACCGAACTTATCCCCCTCTTCCGTGAATCCGTTCGCCCTCTCCTCCAAGCCCTCATCACCGAGGTCAATCGACTCATCACCCGCGGCCGCCGACGCGCCGAACAAAACCAAATGCTCCTCGCTCGCTCCATCGAGGTCACCCAAGGAATCCTCGCCCGACTCCATCCCGCCACCGTCACCCGCACTTACTCCGCCCAAGGCCGCATGAAAATCAGCGCCTCCAATGGCGCCAGTCGTCTCATCGTCAAAAGCTAAATTATGTCTGGATTAATCGGTGGTCTCATCAGCGCAGCCCATTCTCTCACCGCCCAACAAGCGGGCGTCCAAGTCGCCGGTCGCAACCTCGCCAATGTCAATAATCCCGAGTATTCTCGCCAACGCGCCATCCTCGGTGAACGCGTCACCCTCGATAGCCAGCTCGGCCCCATCGGCAACGGCGTAGAAGCCCTCGGCATTACCCAAATCCGTGACCAATTTCTCGATCAAGCCGTCACCCGCGAGTCCTCCCAAAGCGCCGCCCTCGAAGCCCAAGAAAACGCCCTCACCCAAGCCCAATCCAATCTCGGAGAACAAATCGATCGCTCCTCCGATTCCGCTTCCCTCAATGACTCCACCGCCAACCCCCAAGGCATCAGCGCCGGCCTCAACAATTTCTTCAACGCTTTCGAAAACTTCTCCGCCAGCCCCACCGACCAAGGCGCAAAACAACTCCTCCTCGAAAAATCCACGCTCCTCGCCAATCAACTCAACCTCGCCGATACCCGACTCGCCAAACTCCAAACCGACCTCACCACCGCCGCCACCTCCGACTCCGCCTCAGCCAATTCGCTCCTCCACCAAATCGCCGATCTCAATAACTCCATCGCCCAAGTCGAATTCAATGCCCCAGACGCCGCGGTCGAACTTCGCGACCAACGCCAAGCTCGCCTCGAACAACTCTCCAACTTCATGGATTTCACTTCGCGCTCCATCCCCGGGAGCCACGGCCAAATCCAAATCGCCTCCCAAGATGCCTCCGGTGCCGAAGTCCTCCTCGTCGATAAATCCCTGGTTCTCGGTGGCCTCACCTTCGACGGCACCCAACTCAGTGGCGGTTCCCCATCCTCCACCCTCGGCCTCCAAGGCGGCTCCATCAAAGGACAGATCCTCGCCCGCGATGGTGCCATCCAATCCCTCCGCGATGCCCTCAAAAATACCGCCAACCAACTCACCGCCGGCGTCAATACCGCCTACGCTCCCACAGGTGCCAATTTCTTCCAATCTCCCCCCAGCACCGGTCTCATCGCCCTCGACCCCTCCCTCAATTTCTCCTCTCTCAAAGCCACCGCCACCACCAACGCTGGCGCCAATGAAGTCGCCTCCGCCATCGCTAATCTCGCCCAAACCACTTTCTCGATCGCTTCCGGTGGCGCAATCAACGGCACGATCAGCGGCGTCTTCAACCAAGCCGTCGGCTCCCTCGGCCATTCTCTCGCCTCTGTCACCGATCAACTCGCCGACCAGCAAGTCGTCGAAAAAATGATCAACGGCCAACGCGACGCCGTCTCCTCCGTCTCTTCCGATGAAGAAATGGCCGATCTCATGAAGTTTCAACGCAGCTACCAAGCCTCCGCTCGGGTCCTTCGCGTCATGGACGAACTCCTCGATGGCCTCGTCAACGGCCTGATCCGCTAACTCAAAATCCTTATGCGCATCCCGAATAATCTCTTCTCGGAACGGCTCACCTCCCAACTCCAATCTCTCAGCTCCAAACAGTCCAAACTCCAAGAACAGGCCGCTACTGGACAACGCATCACCAACCCCAGCGACGATCCCCAAGCCGTCACCCGCGTCCTCCAAATCCAATCCGAAAAACAACAGGTCTCCCAGTTCCATCGGAATAATCAGCACGCCACCCAAATCTCCGAAGTCAGCTTTTCTGCCCTCGACCAAATCAAAAATGTCGCCGTTCGCTCCAGCGAACTCGCCACCCTCGGCAACGGAATCACCTCCCCCCAAGCCTACCAAGCCTACGCCTCCGAGGCCAATCAACAACTCGAACAAGCCCTCCAACTCTCCAATGCTCGCTCGGGTGGCGATTATCTCCTCGGCGGCACCAAAACCGATGCACCCCCTTTCTCCGCCACCCGCGACGCCGCCGGAAAAATCACCGCCATCACCTACAATGGGGCCGCCGCCGGCGCCGAATTCAAGATCGCCGAAGGCGGCACCATCTCCCCCTTCACCACCGGCACCGAAAATCAGCAAGTCGCCGATTTTCTCAACCAACTCGTCTCCCTCCGCGATGGCCTCCAATCCGCCAATCCCGCCACCATCCAAGCCCTTCGCCCCAATATCGAATCCAGCGAAGATCACCTCCTCAACACCCTCAGCGGAATCGGCGCTAAACAAACCCGGCTCGCCGCCGAATCCACCCGAAACGAAGCCCGCTTCTCCGACCTCGAAAAAGAAGTCGCCACCACCACCGATGCCGATCTCTCTCAGGTAGTCGTCAAACTCACCCAAGCCCAGACCGCCTACCAAGCCGCCCTCCAAAGCGGTGCCAAAATTCTCAACACCTCCCTCCTCGACTACCTCCGCTAGCCGAAAAGTCCCCCCGCCCCCCCTCCGTTGTAGCCGGGCTCACCGAGCCCGGCTACAAC
>JBAWZW010000131.1:0-7474 GCA_037142835.1 Verrucomicrobiota bacterium | reverse complement strand
CCCCACCAATCCGACGCCCAATCTCCTTGGCCGCAATCTCCAATCCCACCCGCTCCCCCTCATCCGCTTTCAACGCCACCGAAGCCCGCATCGCCATCATCTCCTTCCGCGGAAGCCGCGGCCGCTCCTCAGTTTCTCTGATCGTCTCACTCATCTTCATCACGCGTTCTTCCTCACTTTAATTGTGCCCTCTTCCGCAAATACCACTCCAATCCCCCAAAAATCAAGACCATCAAAAAGTAGATCGGCGATGACCATAACTCCGCATCCACATAACTCCTCACCCTCTCCGTCTTCGACGCAATCATCTTCGGCAACCCCATCAAGGTCTCCTCCCGAAAAAAACCGCCCCCCGTAATCTCCGCCATCTGCTTCAACATCCCCTCATTCATCGCCGTCTCCCCCAACTCAAACGCCGGCTCCGTCACCGTATACTCAATCCCTACCAACGGCTCGTTCTTCACCGAAAATCGGTGCACCCCAGGCAGTAACGCCGTGTAATCCCCTCGATACATCCCCGGTTGCTCCGGCACCGCCCTCAAAACCACTTCCTGCGCTGGCCCCACCGCTCCTCCTGCCGCCGCCCCCACCGCCTGAATCGTATAACTCCCCTCCATGCTCGCCTCCTTCAATGGATTAAAATCCGCCCCATACAGCCGAGCATACACCGCCACCCGATCCCCAGTGCTGTAACTCTGCTTGTCCACATTCAACTGCGTTCGCTTCGATCCTCCCAACAAATGCGCCAACCCCAACTTCTGGGCAATTTGCCCCCAAAGAATCGGGTAAAATCGATCCATCGCATTCTTCCGCCAACGCCAAGTATTATCCGTCCCCACATACAACACTTGCCCCAATCCATACTGCTGCTGCGCCACCACCGGCATCTTCCCAAATCGGGTCCCCTTCGTCGCATCCCCATCCTGCAATAAGACCTGCGCCGCTGGCTTCGCCCTCCCCACCCTCGCCACCCAATACACTTTCGGAAATCGACGCCAAATCATCGTGTTCTCTTCGTCCTTCGGCGATAACTTCAACATCGGATTCGTTCGCCCCTGCGCCGTTAACTCCAAACTCGTCGGCCGATCCACCACCGCTGGCCGATTCACCCCCTCCTCCAATTCCACAGGCAGCATCTTCTCCAAAATCGTCCCCCGATACCCCCCAGGATTAAATTGATTCCCCGCCAAAAATAAACACGACCCCCCAAACTTCGACACAAATTCTCCCAACCAACCCATCGCCCCCTCCCCAAGACTCTTCGGATCCACATCCCCCAAAATCACCAAGTCATACTTAAATAAATCCTCTTTGGTCGCGGGAAATCCCTTCACGTACGGCGATCCCTCCCCATCCGCAATCCCCGGATCTCCCTCCTGTAACCAACACTTCACCTCCAATCGCCGATCCCTCAACAACACACTCTGCAAATACCGAAACTCCCATCGCGGCCCCGATTCCACCAGCAAAACCTTCACCTTACTATCAATCACCCGGATCCGCTGCCCCACCGCGTTGTTATCCTTCACCGCTTCGTCCTCCCGCGCCTCAATCGACGCCCGTAACTGAAACTCCCCCACATTCTTCGGCGTAAAGGATAAGGGCACGGTCTGCTCTTCGTCATCCGTAAAGGTCAACTCCTTGCTCGCCACCATCTCCTCCCCCAATTTCAAAATAATCCTCGCCCGCTCCCCCTTCAATCCCTGCCCACGCACCCGCACGGTCACCGGCAATTCGTCCTTCACAAACGCCACCTCCTGCGTAAACAGATTCGCCACAATAATGTCCCGCGGTGAAGTAATCCCCACCCCGTAAATATACAGCGGCACCCCTTCCGATCTCGCCAATCTCGCCGCCTCCAATGGCTGGGTCCCCAAATTACTCGCCCCATCCGTCGCCAAAAATATCCCCGCCAACGGTTGCCCCCTCTTCCTCATCAATAATTCCCGAATCCCATCCCCCAACGCCGTCGTCTGACTCTTCGGATCCAATTTCCCAATCCACTCCCGCAAATCCACCACCGCCTCACTTCCCCCTTTTCCTCCACTCTTCCCTCCACCCTCCACCGCCACGATCGGCGGCGCCGTCATCAACTCCGCCAACCCCGCCCCAAATGTGTAACTGTCCACATCATACTCCTTCGCAAATTGATCCAGTAACCCCAAATCATCACTCTTTAATACCCCCTTCAATAAGTCGATCCGTGACACCAAATGTAACCCAGCCGCCACTTTCATATCCAACGGCTGATCCAACCCCTTCTTCATCTCCAATACCCCCTTCGCCAACCCAGCTCGCTTCAAATCCCCAGTCTCAAACCGCGGATCCGCGATCTTCATACTCGCACTCATATCAAACAAATTTAACAAGGTCCGACGAATCGTCCCCTCAATCCTAAAGGTCAAAACCGGCCGCAATATCAACAACAATAACAACCCAAAAAGCCCCATCCGCAATCCCGTCAAGAACCGCCGACGCCCCGGCGAAATCCACCCCCGCGTGTTCCTCCAATAACTCCACCAAGTCCACACCCCCAACACCACCCCCAACAAAATCACCCAACCCAAGAAGGCGCCATTCCTCAAAAGCAACTCCACCCCAGAAACTTGGGCAGTCTTATCCACCTTCACCCCAAACACCCGCATCAGAATTTCTGTCGATCCCATCATTTTGAAACACTCCATCGGTTCCCCAACCACATCTCCATCATCGCCAAAAGTAACCCCAAAATCGCTAACCCCAACCAATACTCCGTCCCCGTTCGCTCTTTCTCTAAAAGAAATCGCAAATTCTCCGCAGGCGTCCACCGAATCACTTTCGCCACCCCATCAAAAACCTTCCAATCCGCTCCACTCAACTCCGCCAACTTCGACTCGCTCGCCTCCGATTGCGCCGCAAATTGAATCATCGCCGTCGCATCATCTCCCAAATACACAGGATACACCCCCCCACTCTCCGTCTCGTCAAATTCCAAAAGCGGTAGCCCGCCACTCAACGCAATCCGCTGCAACCGCATCGCCTCTTTCTTCCCCCCAGGTGTCCCAATCCGCACGTCTTTCCCCACCAAATCCCCATTCACCACCAAACTCAGCTTCGTCCCCACTCGCAAATTCAAATGCTCGTCCTGCCGCGTCACCACCGATCCCAAAATCCGATGAATCAAAGGCACGAAAATCGGCCGAATACACAGGTCGTTCCACGCACTATCCGCCGTGCTACTAAACTGAATCACTCTCCCATATCCCCACGTCCGCTCCATCACCGCTGGCGTCCCATCGTCGTAATTTAAAACCACCGCCGGTGCCCCCACCCCCGCCTTCGGCACATCCGTCTTCTCCACCTCTAACCCAAACGCCCGGTAAAAATTCGCCGTCGCTGGATTCCCCGACGCCGGATCCTTCCAAATCGAAACAATCGGATGCTCGTACCCCTTCGATTGCAAATGAAAGAAATTCTCCTGCTGCTCCGCATTCCCACGCGCCACCCCAAAGGCCGCCGGTAACCACCCCCGCTCAGTAAAAAGTTTCTCATTATAAAAAGTCGTGCTGATCCGCCCCCCAGGAAAAATCAACAACCCTCCCCCACCCCGCAAATATTTCTCCAAATTCCCCAACATCGCCTCCGGCAAATCCGCCACATTCGCCAAAATCACCGCCTCATAGTCACTCAACCGTACCCCTCCCATCTCCCCTGCCGTCACCGTTTTCGTCTTGATATAATACTTCTCCCGCTGCTCCACCGGCACCGGCACCAACGCGTGCCGCAAATAAAAGACCTCGCTCTCCCGCGCCTCCACCCCAGGATCCCCGTCCACCAACAAAACACTAATCTGCCCAATCACCCGCGTCGCCACCGAACGCTGGTCGTCCGCAGGATTCCGATCCGCTGGCAGATGCGCCGTCACCGAATGATAACCCGCATCCCGAAATTGCACGTATAACGAAATCTTCTTCTTCTCCCCAACCCCCAATGACTCAATCCCCAACTCATCACTCACCGCCTCCCCATCCACCCCCAAACTCACCTGCACATTCCTCGCCTCCTCCACCCCAAAATTCGCCACCTCTACCTCAAATCTCACCGCTTGACCCACCACCGCCAACGCACTGCTCATCCGTAATCCCGTCACCCCCAAATTATGCATCTCACTCTCCCCCAAGATCACCAGTCGCGTCTCCATCTCCTTCTTCACCCCCTCCAACAATATCCGCGTCTCCGCCAATTGCTTCCACCCCACCGCTTGCCCATCCGTCAATAAAAAAATCTGTTTAACCGCCGTGGTTTGCTTCCTCATCACCTCCACCGCCTGCCTCACCGCCGCCCCCATCTCCGACCCTCGATCGGTTCTCCTCGCCTCCCGAATGACTTTCCTCGCCATCGAAAAATCATGCGTCGGTTCCGGAATCACCCCACTCACCACATCCGAAACCATCCACACCGCCACCGAACTCCCACTCGGTAAACTATCCAAAATCTCCTCCGCCACTTTCTGGGCCTGCTGAAATTTCGAGGTGGTCCCATCGCTCTGTGACATGCTCCCCGAATTGTCGATCATCAAAATCGCCGACTCATTGCTCCCCCCAAAGCCGCCAAACCCTCCCTCTTTCATCGATGGCCTCGCCATCGCCAACGCCAACGCCACCAAAATCAAACACCTCAAAATCAAAAGGACCACATCCTCCAAATTCATCCGCCGCTGATTCTTCTCCACCACCATTTTCAAAAACTTCATCGCCGCCCACGCCGTCCGCCGAATCCGCTTCCTCGCCAGCAAATGAATCAATATCGGTGCCCCAATTCCCACCATCCCCCACAACAAAAATGGATTTAAAAATGCCATCGTTCCCCTCTCCCCTTCACCCTTCTCACCTCAATTCCCTCATCCATAGCGGTGCTGGCGCGTCGCCAAAAATGCCGATAACACCTCACTCCATTTCTGCTCGGTCGATACCCTCACATATTGACACCCCGCTCGCTCACACCCCAAACGCATCCGATCCAAAAACCCCCCAAATTCTTCCAAATAACTTTTCTTTAACTCCGATGGTCGCGTCAAAATTCGCCCCTGCCCCTCCAATCCCTCAAACTCCACCGTCCCCTGAAACGGAAAACTCAACTCGTAGGGATCAAGCACCTGAAAAACAATCACCTCATGCCCCGCAAATCGTAATTGCTGAATCCCCCGCATCGTCGACTCCTCGTCATCCATCAAATCACTGATCAAGATCACAATCCCCCGACGCTTCACCTGCCGCCCGATCTCACTCAAGGCACTCGCAATCGCCGTGGTCTCGCTCGGCTCAAATCGACTCAAAACCTCGCAAATCTGATGAATCTTCGCCAACGAATCCGTCCGCGGCTGATACTCCCTCATCTTCGCATCAAATACCCCCACCGCCACCGCATCCCGCTGCAAGAGAATCAAATACGCCAAACACGCCGCCATCGTTCGCCCATAATCCAGCTTGGTGACTTTCCCCGACCCGTATTTCATCGACTCACTCCCGTCCAAAATCAAGTGCGCCACATAGTTGGTCTCCTGCTCGTATTGCTTGATATAATACCGATCCGTTCGCCCCAAAACTTTCCAATCCAAATGCCGCGTATCATCCCCAGCCACGTATTCCCGATGCTGCGCAAACTCAATCGCAAACCCCCGAAACGGGGACCGATGCGCCCCCGCCATATACCCCTCCACCACCATCCGGGCCTGCAATCCTAAGTGCTCAGCACTCTGAATCGCCACCGCATCCAACAAACTACTCTTCGGCTTTTTTTCCACCATCTCGCCCTCCTTCAATTACCGATCCTTGGGAATCTTTTCCAAAATCATCCGCGTAATGTCGTCGCTCGTTACCCCCTCACTCTGGGCCGCAAAATTCGGAATAATCCGATGCCGCATCACCGATGGCGCCACCGCCGCCACATCGTCACAACTCACATACACCTGCCCCTTGACAATCGCATGCGCCTTCGCCGCCATAATCAAATTCAACGACGCCCGCGGTCCCGCTCCCCACGCCAGCCACTTCTTGCAAAAATCTAACGCCTGCGGACTCTTCGCCCGCGTCGCCGCCGCAATCTTCTGCGCATACTCAAACACATGATCCGCTACCGGCATCCGCTTCACCACCCCTTGCAAATAGGTGATGTGCTCCAATTCCATAATCGCCCGAGGCTTCCCCCCTCCACTCCCCGTCCCTCGCTTCATAATTTCTAACTCCTCCTCCATCGACGGGTAATCCACGAAAATCATAAACATAAACCGATCCAATTGCGCTTCAGGCAACGGATACGTCCCCTCCTGCTCCACAGGATTCTGCGTCGCTAACACAAAAAATGGCTCCGGTAATACATGGTTCACCCCCCCAACAGTCACCCGACGCTCCTGCATCGCCTCCAACATCGCCGCCTGAGTCTTCGGCGGCGTCCGGTTAATCTCATCCGCCAAAATCACGTTCGCAAAAATCGGTCCCTTCAAAAACTTAAACTCCCGCTCCCCAGTTTGCGGATTCTGATAAATAACCTCCGTCCCCGTAATGTCGCTCGGCATCAAGTCGGGCGTAAACTGAATCCGCTTAAACGATAAATTAATCGTCTGCGCCAATGTCGAAATCAATAAGGTCTTCGCCAACCCAGGCACCCCCACCAATAACGCATGGCTCCGCGTGAAAATCGCAATCAACAACTCGTCAATCACCCGATCCTGACCGACAATCACCTTCGCCAATTGATGCTTAATCAGCCCGTGCGCTTCCTTAAAATACGCCACCGCTTCCACATCATCTGCCCGTGCCTTTTCCGCACTCTCCCCCACCGCCACTCCATTCTCCAATCTCTCCGCTGGGGGATTCTCAGGTTTCTCAGGATTCTCAGGATTCATACTCATTGTGTGGTTGATTGGAGGGCCCCCTAGCGATATTTCAAAACCCATTACATCACGCCAAAACGCCCTTGCCAATCTCCAACCCCATTCCATTCCGTTTCTTTACTCTTTTCCTCACCGCCATCCATTCCCTCCAAATCTACGCCGCCACCGGCCTCACCCTTTTCGCCGCCTCTCTCACCTCCCTCCTCCACTTCAACCCCCGCCCCTGGATCCCCCTCTGGTTCTCCGCCGCTCTCCTCGTCTACAACGCCGACCGCCTCCGCCACGATCCCGCAGATCCCCTCAAGCTCCCCCTCCGCACTCTCTCCACCCGCCAACTCCGCCCCCTCGCCATCCTCACCCTCGTCCTCTCCGCCCTCACCCTCTTCTCCATCCCCATCTGCCAATTCGCCTGGTCCACCCTCACCATCGTCTCCCTCGGCTCCCTCTTCACCCTCTCCTACTCCCTCCCCATCTTCGGTTTCCGCTGGAAAGATCTCCCCCTCATCAAATCCCTCTTCACCCCTCTCGTCCTCACCCTCGCCTTCTTCGCCGTCACTCTCCTCGCCCTCTGGTCTTTTCTCTTTCTCCTTTTCAATGTCCTCC
>JBAWZW010000130.1:0-7479 GCA_037142835.1 Verrucomicrobiota bacterium | reverse complement strand
GGTATCCCACAAAATGCCCCCCGACCTCGGCAGGAGTCGCACCGTCACGAAGAAAGCCAGATCAAGAACCAAGCGGATCAAGGGACGGAATCGTTTTCCACCCTACCCAACCCTTGTGCCAAAATAGGTAAATACCACCCGCCTAGTTGATCGCGCTCCCCTCGTCACCGTGGTTTTGCTGCAGATCATCCAGGAACGCCAAAATCTCCCCCTCCCCAAGGAGCGAAGCGCCCGCCCCCCAAAGGGCGGAGCAATCCCTAGAGTCTCGATCGGAAAGTTTCTTTCCCAATAACTTCGAGAAAACCTCCCACCGCTGGGCCTGATAGCGCATCCCACCCCAAAGGAAACGCCACCTCCTCCCCATCCACTTTCGATCGGTCACCGGACCATCCTCACGCCCTTGCATCCTCCTCACCCCCAGAGCGATCCCTCACGAACTGAGTATCGAATCAACTGAGCGACTCACCCCAGCCCGCCTTACGGATTTGCCAGCACAAAAACCGTGCTCCCACCGTAAATCATCGGGCTGTAATAATTCCCGTCCGCAAAAAAATACGTCTGCCCCATCACCACCACCGACACCGCGTCAGGCGGCAAGGTGGCATAATACCCATTCGGCAGCCCCGACACCGGATTACTCGAAATCGTCACCGGCGCCGTGTTGTTATTCCCGTAATAAGCACTGCTATTATACCCATTATTGTATCCCGTGTTATACCCATAACCATAACCCGCACGATACCCGTTCGCCACCGGCGTCGCAGGCGTAAACCCCGGCCGCACATTCGTCGTCGCCACCGTCCCGTGCGCCACCACCACCCCATTCCCATTCCCACCAGCCACCACCGTCCCGTGCGCCACCGCCGTCGTACCACCCGCAGGACGCGCTTCAGCAGACGGCTGACTCACCCACATCCCTCCACCCAAAAGCAGGGCAGGCAGAGCAGAGATCGAAGCTTGAAAAACCGCGCGCATGTTCAATTTCATAAAAATAAGAAGGGAGTTTTGGTTAAGGTGTTTGGTGAAAATAGCAAATCTTAGTTCTTCTTCTTCAAAAGAGCCGGCCGCAACGCCTTGATTTCTGCCGTCGTTTTCATCGGAATCTTCATCGCCCCTTTCGGCGGATGAAACTCAAAAGCCCCCGGACTGATCGGCCCACTCAAATCCCAATCACTCAACCTCACCGTCAGCTTCGGTTGCCCAGCGATCATCTTATGCGTGGTGATCAATTGCCTCGGCAAAGAGTCCTTCACCCCTACCCATAACTCCGCATCCACATGCTTCCCATTCAGCTTCACCCGATAACAATCCACCCCGCCCAAACCCAAAAAGCCCGAGGAAAGATTCCCATGCCCAAGATACGAAACACTCTGCACCTTCTTCCGCACATCCTCATACATATTGCTCACCACCAACTCCCCCAGCGGTGGCGTAAATCCGTACTTCGACTCAATCATCGCCAGCAATCCGTCGATCGATGCCTTCTCTGGCACGACGGCGTAAAAATGCTTCGTCGCATCAAAAACCGTCAATGACTTCCCATCAAAATAAAAGTGCCGCACATCCCCCGCACTCGTGGACTTGGAAACAAAGTGGTTCGGTCGCATCACCGTCACCTCCAGCTTCGCGTTCTCCGCCCGCATCCGCCCAGGTAGCACCACCCCATGACTATCCGTCTCAGAATTAAAATGAAACTGCTTCGCCCCACTCAACGTCGCCGAAGTCTTCCTCAAAATTTCATCCGCATCAGGCGTCGCCACCGTCGTCGCCCACGATACCCCAGTCATCCAAGCAAGGGCAGAAACTACAGCAATTGTTTTCGGTTTGGTCAGTCGCATATTCAGTAATTAAAGAATCAAATAAAAGAGGAAGCACATTCAATATCCCCACCCCTCTCCCTCGTCGAGCAGTTTTATTCTCCGCCACTCCAGCAGAAAATTCTCTCCACCACGCCACCTCAAATCACCCGCAGTTGGATGGTATCAAACCGCTCCTCCCCAGCCAGCATATCGCTCACAATCACCAGATGATCCCCAGTCTGCGCCAATCCTTGCCTCACCAAACAATCGATCGCCGCGCTAATCGTCCGGTTCGGATTCGGATCAAAGGCCAACTGTTGCGGAAAGGTCCCCCAATTCACCGCCAACTTTCGACAAACCTCAAACGTCGGAGAAAAGGCGTAAATCGGGGCCCTCGGACGCAGACTCGAAACATAATCCGCCATCGTTCCCCTCCTCGTAAAAACCACCATCCGCGCCGACCCCAACGAATCCGCTAACCCCACCGCCGACCTCACGGTTTTCTTCCGGTCATCCTCCAACAACGCCCCCTCCGCAAATCCCGCCCCTCCACTCCGCTCAATCCTCATCGCCACCTTATGCAACACTTCCACACACTTCACAGGATACTTCCCCACCGTGGTCTCCCCACTCAACATCACGCAATCCGCTTGCTCATACACCGCATTCGCCACATCCGTCACCTCCGCCCGCGTCGGCACAGGATTCCCAATCATCGACTCCAACATATGCGTCGCCACAATCACCGGCACCCCCTTCACCAAACATCGCTTAACGATCCGCCGCTGAATAATCGGCATCTCTTCCATCGCACATTCAATCCCCAAATCGCCCCGCGCCACCATCACGATATCCGTGTTGTCGATGATCGCGTGCAAGTTCTTCACCGCCAGCTGATCCTCAATCTTCGCCACAATCCGCGCCCCACTTCCGTGCTCCCTCAGCACTTTCCGGAGCGCATCGATATCGCTCGACTCCCGACAAAAACTCAACGCCACAAAGTCCACCTGAAGCTCCGACCCCAAGATCACATCCGCTAAGTCCTTCTCCGTCAAAGGCGGCAGATTCACCTTCACCCCCGGCAAGTTAATGTGCCGCCTCGAACCCATCGTCCCCGCCGTCAAAACCTCACAACGAATCCGTCCTTCGCCCTTCTCCAAAACCCGCATGTGCAAATTCCCGTTATCCACCAAAACCGTGTCCCCAACTGAAATGTCATCAATCAACCCATCATAGTTTACCGCCACCGCATACCGCTCCGTTCCGCTCGCTCCGTTGACCGTAAATTGACAAATATCTCCCACCTTTAATTCCCACTTCTCCTCCAAATCCCCCGTCCGAATCGCCGGTCCCTGCGTGTCCATCAAGATCCCCACCAGCACCCCCAACTCCTTCGCCACCGCCCGAATCCGCGGCACCATCACCCTCACCCACTCATGCGTGGCATGACTCATATTTATTCGAAAAACATTCGCCCCCGCCACGATCATCTCCTGCAAAACCTCCGCCCCCTCCGTCGCTGGCCCCAGTGTACAAATGATTTTTGTTTTGCGCATGGCGAAACCAACGAAATCCCCCAAAAAATTACCAACCAAATCCCCTCCCACTCCCAAATTTTTCCCCCAACCGATCCCACGCCATTTATCCTAACGAGAAAATTGAAAGGAGCATCAAAAGCAACTCAACTTCAACAACATAGAAACGACGAACTCCTTAATTTCCACTCACCCGCATGGCAAAAAAACGAAATAAAAATTCTCACATCAACCTCTATCCAAGTTAGTTGCGACATTCCGGAGAACTTTACTTTTTCACTCTAGCTTTAATAAACCACAAAAAAATTTCTGCTAAGCCCCCCCAAAAAAAGCTTTTAATGCAAAGAGATGTGCAGATTGTAATTTCGCCTAAATAAAAAGAAGAAATACCCGCAAAGCACCTCCCACTCAGCATCATCCGTCAGACTGGAATGCATCGTGCATAGAGACGCGCCGAACACCATCCACTATACCTCGATTCGCAAGGCAAAGGGCCTCGACTCGAAAGCAGTGATCCTGATCGGCCGACCGCCTCACAATGACCTCTCCTCCGACTACGGCCACTGCGCTTAGTTCCTCACCGTCAACCCAGCCCGACCATTACAATCGGTGGTTAAAGTCAACTCACCTTCTCTTGATGAACATTAGGATCTGTCCCGCCAGTTCTTTCCTTACGCCAATTTTTGTTAGATCTTCTAACGAACATGCACGCAGTGTATCGATATCTGAAATTCCGGCTTCTTCCAACCGACGCATGGTCCCTTGAGCCGGGGATGACTTTGATCCGCCCACGAGAGTTCCACGCAATCTAACGAAGAAAGGTCCAAGAGGGCTGCACCATGAGATCAGATTCATGAGTCGCAGCGACATCGCCTGCATTCGCTGAAAACCACGCTTCACCCGAAGTATCCGCCCATCACCGGCAAGACACTCATCCTTGAGATGGAAGAAGAAACATCGGATCTCCCAAAGGTTTCTCATCGCACCTAGCAGAAATAGCCGATCATCGCGCCATGGTTCCTGGATTTCATCCAAGTCGCTGATTTTCCATCGTCTTTCCAGATCCCCCGGCAGGGCTCCATGCGCCCGCTGCCACAGGATAATGGTTCGCAGCATTGCCTGATAGGCGAACTTCCTTGCTGCATCGTCCTTCGCTGTGTTCTTGGAATTGAGCTCGATTCCCAGGGACCCCAAAATTTCCGAAGCCTTAGAAAACCCCTTTTTCCCACGAATCCAGTTCTGGAACAGTGGCGACTTTGTATCCTCGCGACTCGCCCAATCGTCCACTTGAGTTGCCATCTCCTCGCTGAATGGCTTTCTCAGCATCGGACGTGAGGTCATCATCTCGACGAGCAGTAAAATATCGAGCGGAGTGAACTGACTCACAAATTCATCTTTTTCGTCAATGCTCAGCAGATCCCGCATCAACTGCGCCAGTCCCGCAGCCGTCTTGAGTGGGAGACTGCCACGAATGGCAGCCTGGCCGAGCCGTGTTGAAATCCACTCCCCTTCTTCTTCGAATGCCAATAAATTCGACGCTCCGCCGAGCCATCGCAAGGCAGGCAGGCATTCGTCCACCACTTCGGCACCGTTCATGGTATTCGAGATAAACTTTTCGACCTCCGAATCCTTGAGCCTTTCGTCCGGTCGGCGGGCAAGAAATGACAGTACAGTTTTTGCCAGTGGTGGTTCACCACTTTTTCCCCAACCCTTGTCGGATTGCTGAACAAAGACCGATCTCAACGTCGGCAACTCATTATTTTCAATTTGGCGGCGAAGTTCCTGAGCATCCCGTGAATCGCCTCGCTTCAAAATGAGCATCGCTTCACCGGGGCGGGACCCTCGGCCGGCCCTTCCTGTCATTTGTTGCAGCGCTCCGACCGGTAGGGGTTCTCCAGGTCCGTAGCTGAGGTCCCGAACGATGACATGTGTGGTCGGCAAATTGACCCCCATCGCTAAGGCGGCGGTGCTCACGACACATCGGGTTGTTCCATCCTGGACATGGCGTCTCACGGCAACCTTAGTTGCACTGCTTATCCGCGAATGGTAACACGCAGCTCCTTGGCTCCCGCATAGGTCGCCCAATTGCGTTTGCAGGTTCCTCGCCAACGCACCCGCCCAACTGGTTTGATAGACGAAGACTAGGACGGAGTGATTCGGGTCATTTAGAATTGTTCGAACAAGAACGGTCACCGCTTCGCCCGCATCTTCTCCAGGCTCGATTTGGCAGATTTTTCTTAGTAAAGCTGGCTTGCGGATATTCGATTGCACCGCGTCACAAGGGTCGAGCCATCGCACGAGCGGCGTGACGTCACCCAGAGTCGCTGATAGAAGCACCATGCGGGGGGGAGCCGTCAGCGTAAGGAATGAAGTCACCACATACTCCAGTGATGCCCCACGCACTGGATCTGCCAACAGGTGCGCTTCATCGACGCAAACCACCCGAAACGAATCTATCCACTTGTCGAAATCCGGGTTTCTGAGAATCGCCTCGATCCGTTCAGGGGTGGCAATCACAATTTCACCCGCATCAGGTGGCGGGCTTTGCATGGTTTCCTCCTTCAATCGATAGTCACCCGTTGTGATGCTCACACCGATCTTGTGGCCCAGCAATACCTGCAGATCCTCCGTCAACGATTCGAGTTCATCGTATTTCTCCTGAGCAATCGCCCGCAAGGGTTCTAGCAGCAAGACTCTGCCTCCCGCCTGGACTCCTCTGAGGAGTGCCAGATAGGCGAGCAGCGATTTACCGGAATTCGTTGGACCGGAAATGAGCAGGTTCCGCCGCGATGTCATCAACCCTCCATCACGCAGAGCTTTGATCTGGATGTCGGTCGGGAAGCTACCGGAAACCAAATGTTCGACGACCTGATTCCACGGTTCACCCAATGACAACCCGGCCCACGAAACCTGTTTTTCATTATCCATAGAGATCTCCCCCACCGTTTGTAGGGGGATCTCAATCATCGTATCGAAGAATCTTTCGAAGAGCCGGGTAAATCTTGGCGATTTCCGCCGCAGGCAAATCCTGCACCCGACTGGTAACCCAAGCTCTCTGCTGGAATCCACTCAGAGGCTCCATCGAGAGAAACAACGGCACCGTCGCCAGGTCGAGATCGGGATCAATCCCGTGCATCTTGAGTAGCAAGCGGAGGTTCTTTTTCCGTGGCTTGATCTCACCGTTCGCCCATCGGGAAAACTGCGGTGCCGTGACACCAATCGATTTGGCCACCTTGTCTTTCTGGCCGTGAGGAATCGAATCAATGAGGTAGGCAAGGTTGAATTGGAAAACCGAACCATCTCGTGAGTAGAGGGGCACGGTCACCAGTTCCTCCGGCTCGACTTTGAAGATTTCAGACAGCATCCGGATCTCATCCGGTTTGGCATCCACTCCGGCCAACAATCCATACGCCCTACTGAAGCCAAGGTAGGTTCTCGTCAGTTTGTTCAATTCCACGGCCCACTGAGAAGGGTCTTGGCAACCCTGCCGCACCATCCACCGGAGATTCCTGCAACACTGACTTACATCGCTAATTCCTTCCATGCTTGCATTTTGCACAGTAAAAAGACAATAATCAAATAAATTCCTTGCTTTTTTATTTGCCGTGTGTTCACTTGAACGCTTCAAGTGAACACCACCCACCAGCCCTATTTGAACCCCGCCCAACAGCGGGTGATCGACCATGGTGTTTTGGATTCTGGATTCAGCACCGTGCTTCAGATGCCGACCGGCTCCGGGAAAACCTGGCTTGCCCGAGAAGCTATCCGCTCCTCACTGAAACGCGGATTCCGCGCCGTGTATCTCAGCCCACTCCGTGCCTTGGCCGATGAGCTTTCCACCTCGTGGACCACCGTCTTCCCAGACTCCCCGGTTGGCGTTTTTACCGGCGACTACGGCAAGCCCGGCAAATCCCTTCCAGTCCCCTACTCCGACGCGCGGGTCATGATCATGACACCCGAGCGCTTGGATGCCTGCACGCGCTCCTGGCGCACCCACTGGTCCTGGATCCCAGAAGTCGATTGGCTCGTAGTCGACGAACTCCACCTGCTCGGTGACGGTCAACGTGGTGCCCGTCTCGAAGGCACGATTTCCCGCTTCCGCCGCCTTAACCCCTTCTGCCGTGTGCTCGGTCTCTCCGCCACTC
>JBAWZW010000129.1:0-7527 GCA_037142835.1 Verrucomicrobiota bacterium | reverse complement strand
CTTGACTTGAAACCCCATCCACCCAAATTGTCGCCCTCGTAAAAACGCCTCCCTTCCACTCTCACCGACCAACCAACTGCCGCTCCTCCACTATGAATCCGCTTCTCCCATCGCTCCTCGCCGCCCTCACCCTCATCCTCCCCAACATCACCCTCGCCCAAACCCCCGGCGCCACTCCTGTCGACCCCGATCCCGAAGGCGTCCGCCTCAAACCGATCCCCGATAAACTCATCGTCCTCACCTTCGACGACGGCCCCGCCAGCCACGCCACGGTGGTCGCCCCCATCCTCAAATCGCTCGGCTTTGGTGGCACCATTTACGTCTGCAACTTCGACTCCTTCCCCACCCGCAAAGACTGGTATCAGACTTGGCGCCAAATGGTTGCGATGAACGCCGATGGGCTAGAAATCGGCAATCACACCCGCGGTCACGGCGGGGGCTTGGAAAATTTCCTCCGCATGGAAGACGAACTCCTCGCCAATGGCGGCCCGAAAATGACCACGGTCTGCTGGCCCATTTACAATGTCGTCTGGCCGATCTGCCCAGCGCTCACCGCCAACGGTTACACCTTCGGCAGGGGTGGACACGAACGCCCTTACCGACCCACCATCGATCACCCTTTTGATGTCCCCTCCTTCTCCGTCACCGACGGCCTTTCCATCGAAAGCTTCATCAAAAAAGCCCAAATGGCCTGCGAAGGGCGCGTGGTGGTTTTCTGCTTCCACGGCGTCCCCGATATGGAACACCCCCCAGTCAGCCTCGAACCCGCCACTTTCAAAGTGATGATGGATTACCTAAAAAAGCATCACTACACGGTGATCGCCATGCGCGACATGGCCAAGTATATCGATCCCGCCAAAGCCACCCGCCTCCCCCGCACCGCCAACGTCGCCAAAGACGCTCCACCCTTCCTCTCCATCAAAGACGACGAGCCCTTCGTCGCTCCCCCAGAAGTCGCTCTCCGCGGGATCTCTTTCCCAGGACTCCCGCCAGTCAACCGCGCCAAAGATCGCTTCACCCTCACCGCTCCCTACGGCACCGACCTCACCAAGCTCGCCCCCAAACTCCAGCTCTCCGAAGGCGCCACCGTCACTCCCGCATCCGACTCCCCACAGGATTTTTCTCAGCCCCAAACTTACACGGTCACCGCCTCCAACGGCACCTCCAAAACCTATCTCGTCACCCTCCAATCCGCCGCCCCAAGCCCCGCCAAAGAGATGAGCGGATTTACCCTGCCCAACACCACCGCCATCGCCATTTCCAAAAATCAGATCGGCGTCCATCTCCCGCCCACCGCCGATCTCCGTGCCTTGGCTCCCACTTTCACCGTCTCCCCTTTCGCCACCGCCACGCCTCCTTCGGGAACCGCCCGCGACTTCACCAAGCCCCAGTCCTACACCATCACCGCCCAAGATAGTTCCACCCAAATCGTCACCGTGATGGTCGCCAAAAACGACCAGCCCACCGCCTTCACTTGGAGCAAAACCACCGGCGGAAACTGGAGCGATCCCGCCAACTGGACAAACAATCTCGCCACCGGCACCGCCCCCGCCACCGCTGGCCACCCCGATTATCTCCTCCGCTTTAATCAGCCCAAAAGCCCGCCGATCACCAACGATTTTCCCACAGGCTTTACCCTCAACCAACTCGCCGTCGGCGAACTTTCGGGTGGCCTGATCCTCACCGGCAATCCCCTCACTTTTACCAAGGACCCCAGCAAAAATGTTCCCCCAGCCATCCTCGCCGCCAAATGCCAACAAGTGAACTTCAACCTCCCCATCATTCTCCGCGATGATCTCACCATCCAAACCTCCACCGAACGCGATCCCAATTGCTTCCTCACTTTTAACGAAACAATCAGCGGCCCCCATTCCTTGATTCTCGAAAGCTCCGGTGATCCCCAAGTCGCCAAAATCAATTTCCACGATGTCCACTTCGGCATCCTCCAAATCAACCACTCCAACACCTATTCCGGGGGCACCCAAATCCATGGCGGGAAGATCAATGTCCGCAAAAGCGACGGCCTCGGAACAGGCCCCATTTCCATCCACGCTTTCGGCACTTTATCCACCGAAAATCCCCTGCCCAATCCCCTCACCATCCTCCAAGGGACGCTCTTCCATTGCTCCCTCACTGGCCCAGTCACCTTGAAAGGAACCGCCCATCTGATCAGCAATTGCACGCTCTCAGGCGATCTCTCTGGACCCGGTGGCATCACCCACCTCGGCACCAACGGCACCTACCTCAGCATGATCCCTGGCGGGACGCTAACCCTCGAAGGAACAAACAGTTACACCGGCCCCACGATTATTTTCCCCGGCACGCTGATCGTCAAAAAAGCTGCCTCCCTGTACCGCGGAGATCCCACCCAGTGGACGACCAGTCACCTCACCATCCACCAAGCCGCTACCCTCCACCTCTTCATCGGCGGTCCCGGCGAATTCACTGGCCCACAAGTCGGTTCGCTCCTCGGAAATCTCACCACCAACCTCCAAGACAATGGCCTAATGGGTGGGGCAATTTTAGAACTCAATACCACCACCCCGAAAGAAATTACCCGCATCGCCACCCCCATCGCCGACGGCCAAGGCCCCGGAGGCGGCCCTTTCCTCATCAAAAAATCTGGCCCCGGTTCCCTCGAACTTTCCGGCAAAAATACCTACACCGGTCAGACCATTCTCCAAAGTGGCGCCCTCCGCGTTTCCTCGCTGAATAGCTTCACCAAAGGACTCGGCAAGCCAACCAGTAGCCTCGGTGCCCCCACCAATATCGAGGCCGCCGAGATCGTCATCGGCGAGGAAGACAAAGACGGCGAAGCCGCTCTCATCTACACCGGCACAGGCGAAACCACCGATCGCGTCCTCAATCTCGCCGGGAAAATTTCCACGGTCACCCTCGACCACTCGGGCACGGGCCTCCTCAAATTCTCCACCCCGCTCCTCCTCTCCGGCTACGGGGCCAATAAAACCCTCCTCCTCCAAGGCGACACCGCAGGCACGGGCGAAATCGCCGGTCCCATCACCAACCCCCACGACCGCAACGCCAAAGCTGTCACCGCCCTAACCAAATCCGGCAAAGGCACTTGGACCCTCTCAGGATCCAATGCCTTCACCGGTCCAACCAAGGTGACCGCCGGCACTCTCGCCCTCTCCACCCCCAAAAGCCTCAGCCCAAAAACCTCCGTCGATCTCTCCACCGGCGCCACTCTCGAACTCAATTTCGCTGGCGAAATGCCCGTCCGCATTCTCTCTTTCGACGGCGTCCCTCAACCCCCCGGATCTTACGATGCCAAAACTTCCCCGAAATTCATCAAGGGCAAAGGCACCCTGAAAATCTAACCCACTTCACCTCACCCAACCATGCCCTCTCCCTTCTCCAAACTCCTCGCCATCCCGGGCCTCGCCCTCCTCACCCTCCTCCACCACGCCTCCGCCCAATACCCCACTTGGTCACACTCCGCCCCGCTTTCCATCATCACCACCCCCGATGGCGCAAACCTCCCCGCCTCCGCCAGCGAAGAAAACTTCCCCCTTTTAGTCCGCCTCAACCAACCCTCTTTCGACTTCCAGACCGCCCAACCCCATGGCGCTGATCTCCGCTTCTCCGCCGCTGGTCAGCCTCTCGCCTACCAAATCGAAGAATGGAACCCCACCGCCGGCCAAGCCACCGTCTGGGTTCGCATCCCTTTGATCAAAGGCAACGCCCACCAAATCATCCAACTCCATTGGGGAAATCCTCAGGCCAAAAGCGAGTCCAGTGGCCCCGCAGTCTTCAACGAATCCAACGGCTTCGTCACCGTGATGCACCTCGACGATCCTCAAAATCCTCAAGACGCCGTCGGCACGCTCACCCCCACCAATCTCGGCGCAACCTCTTGCCCCGGAATGATCAGCAAGGCGCTCAATTTCGTCTACGGTCGGCCAGGAGTGGTCGGCGGGGAAAAAATTACCAACTATCCCACCGGCAATTCTCCCTCCACCTCCGAGCTCTGGTTCAAGGACAACAAACTCCCCGGGCCTTGGGGCAGCCGCTTCCTCTGCTGGGGCGTGGAAGGCAGCGGGAGCAAACTCCTCATCGGCGTCCTCAGCCCACTCCACATCAGTTGCGGCCTAGAATGCCCCGATCCCGTCGCCCTCAATCAATGGTATCATGTGGTCCACACTTACTCCCCCGACGGCACCCAAAAAGCCTACGTCAATGGCCAACTCGTCGCCTCCTCCAAAGCCCTCATGGATTTCAAAAGTCCCTGCAGAATGTTCGTCGGAAACTGGTATCGAAACTGGGAGTCCGACGGCGATGTCGATGAAGTCCGCATCTCCAAAGTCACCCGCTCCGCCGACTGGATTCGCCTCTGTTTCCAAAACCAAAACCCCCTCCAATCTCTCGTCGGCACCCCACCCCCCGCAGGAAAAGTCTTCGCCGTTTCCTCCCCAGCGGTGGTCGTAGAAGAAGGAAAAAGTGTCACCATCACCGCCCAAGCCGGCGGCGCCCAAAAACGCTTCTGGATCCTCAAACGCCCCGACCGCGAGACCATCGTGGCCGTCGATCAAGACTCCTACACCATCCACGCAGGACGGGTAGACGCCGACACCTCCTCCGTCCTCCAATTCAAAGCCATCACCCCCGAGGGCGTGAAAACCAAAGACATTTCCATCACGGTCAAAGAGTCGATTCCTAACCCCGTTTTCACTCTCCAATCTCCCCAAAACTGGAACGGCCGCGACCTCATCGCGGTGATCCCCGTGATCACCAATCTCCCCGCTATCCAAGCAAAAGGGGCCACCGATTTTCATACCACTTGGACGGTCTCTGGTGGCGCCGTCATCCAAGAAATCACCCCCGAT
This sequence comes from Verrucomicrobiota bacterium, assembly GCA_037142835.1. Taxonomy (GTDB): domain Bacteria; phylum Verrucomicrobiota; class Verrucomicrobiia; order Chthoniobacterales; family Chthoniobacteraceae; genus Chthoniobacter. The sequence goes on along the minus strand of JBAWZW010000129.1, from coordinate 2,683 downwards.
CGCTTGCTCCTCAAACGCTCCCAATTCTCGGGCCCTCTCACCATCAGAGCGGTCATCGATAACGGCGGCTCACCGCAAGAAGTCTCCACGACTCTCCAAGTCGCCGAACCCGAAACCGACCCGTGGATTCACCGCCTTCCCGCCAAAGACGAGCAACCCGAAGACGGCCAGTTCTTCGCCCGAGATGACCAAAATCACGGCACGCTCCACTACAACGGCTCCCTCAATGCACCCGCTGATTCGGTGTTCCTCAAACTCTACGCCGACGACAAACTTCTCCAAACCTTCACCGCTAAGCCTGCCGCCGACAAAAGCTACGCCCTCACCGCTCCGCTCCAGCCAGGCCTGATCAAATACAAGGTCGAATTCGGCACCCAATCAGGCTCCACCGAAACCCTCCTCCGCACGGTCTCCGATCTCGTCTGCGGCGATGCCTATCTCATCGACGGACAGTCCAACGCGCTCGCCACCGATACCCGCGAAAAGGCCCCGCCAGAAACCAACCAATGGATTCGCAGTTACGGAAAACCCGACGCCCGTCCCAAGGCTGGATCCCCAAGCGGCGAACGGCTAAACCTCTGGTGCCAACCAGTTTGGAAGGCCACCCAAGGCGAACAAGCCGAACTCGGATACTGGGGCATGGAACTCGCCAAACGCCTCGTCGCCAGCCAGAAAATGCCCATCTTCATCATCAACGCCGCCGTCGGCGGAAGCCGCATCGATCAGCATCAGCGCAATCAGAAAAACCCCACCGACCTCACGACGATCTACGGAAGAATGCTCTGGCGCGTCCAACAGGCTCGCCTCACCGATGGCATCCGCGCGGTCATCTGGCACCAAGGCGAAAATAACCAAGGCATGGCGGGACCAACGGGCGACTACGATTGGAAATCATACCAGCCCTACTTCACCGAAATGGCCGCCGCGTGGAAGGAAGACTTCCCCAACATCCAACACTATTACCTCTTCCAAATTTGGCCGGGTGCTTGCTCCATGGGCGACGGAAAGATGATCCGCGAAAAACAACGATCCCTCTCATCCCTCTTTTCCCATCTCCACGTTCTCCCCACCCTCGGAATCCGCCCGCCAGGCACCTGCCACTATCCCCTCGCCGGCTGGGCGGAATTTGCCACCCTCCTCCAGCCCCTCCTCGAGCGCGATTTCTACGGCAAAAAATCCCCAACCTCCATCACCCCTCCCAATCTCCAAAAAGCCTCCTACACCACCGCCACCAAAGACACCATCGCCCTCGAATTCGATCAGCCAGTCGTCTGGCTCGATGCCCTGACCGCCCAATTCACCCTCCCAGGCGAAACCAATCCCATCGCCTCAGGTTCAGCCTCGGGAAAAGTGATCACTCTCCACCTCAAATCCCCTTCCCAAGCAAAGACCATCTCCTATCCCGCTCCCCAATGGAATCAGACCGATCTCATTTACAACCCCAACGGAATCACCGCCCTCACCTTCGGCGATGTCCCCATCTCCTCCAATCCTTGACCCTTCGCTGACTCTCCGCTGGCCAGCGAAACCCTCTCTCCATTAAGAGTTTGTCAGTGAGATCGTCCCCAGATCCTCCGCTTCATCACGGGCGCGACCTCCACCCAGACCCTCCGCGTTTCCTCCCCCCTCCAGACCGCACTCCCCGCTTGGCAAATCCATCCCAGTTTCCCATTCTCCCCATCCACTCTTCCTCTTTTCTATGCTCAAATCCTTCCTCTTTTTCACACTCTCGCTCCTCCTCCTTCTCCCCGCCAACGCCTCCGACTGGAACGGGTATGAAATGTCCTCTTTCAAAGTCGAGGGCCGCTCCGCTCTCCTCGTCGCCCCCAAAACTCCCTCCCCAAACCAACCGTGGATCTGGCGGACCGAATTCTTCGGCATCGATCCCCAAGCCGATATCGCCCTCCTCGGCAAGGGCCTCCATGTCGCCTATATCGATGTCGGTGGACTCTTCGGCGCTCCCGTCGCCCTCGACGCCATGGACAAATTTTACGACCACATCCTCAAGTCGTTCAACCTCAACCCCAAGCCCGTCCTCGAAGGCTTCAGTCGCGGCGGCCTCTACGCCCTCAACTGGGCCGCGCGTCACCCCGATCGCGTCGCCGCTCTCTACCTCGATGCCCCAGTCTGCGACTTCAAAAGCTGGCCCGGTGGCAAAGGTCGATCCCGCTTCTCCGGCCGCGACTGGCAACAGGTCCTCAAAGCCTACGCCATGACCGACGAACAAGCCCGCGCCTACACCCTCAACCCCATCGATAACCTCGCCCCCCTCGCCAAAGCAAAAATTCCCCTCCTCTGCGTGATCGGCGATGTCCACGACTGGATCGTCCCCATCGAAGAAAATACTCTCCTCGTCGAAACCCGTTACAAGGAGCTTGGCGGCGACATCCAAGTCATCAAAAAACCCAAGGGCGGCCATCGTCCCCACAGCCTCCCCGATCCCACGCCCATCGTCGATTTTGTCTTAAAACACACCTCCGCCCTCCAGCCTCCTCCGACGAATCCTTCTAAGTAGATCAGCGTAAAGTGATTCTCTGGGCAGGCCAATCCGCGCCTCACCGAATTTCTTTATGCCCTGGCAAACCTACATTCAAATCTACGCCGCCGTGACCGTCGCTTACCTCGTCGTCACTGCCCTCTACCTCCTCCGTCGCTTCACCCAAAAGAAAGCCCTCCCCCCCAC
>JBAWZW010000128.1:0-7607 GCA_037142835.1 Verrucomicrobiota bacterium | reverse complement strand
CCACCAACGACTCCACCAACCACGCCCGCCAAATCGTCTTCCCCTCCACCCCCAGCGATAAAATCACCGCAATCTCCTGGCGCCGCCTCAAGACCGCCCCATCCAAAGCCTGAAAAATTAAATAAAGTCCTACCCCCAAAGCAATCAGCGACAACACCGTCAGGTTCAACCGAAACGCCCGCGTCATCGTCGCTCCACTCTCCCGACGATCCGATCCCTTCTCCATCAGCCATCGACCTCGCCCCACCCGCTCCACGATCTTCTCCATTTCACTCCGACGCCCTTCCCGCTCCACCCCAGAAGCCACTAATAACTCCACCCGATCCACTTGCCCCTCTCGCCCCAACAAAGCTTGGAGCGCCGGTAAGTCCATCATCATCAGCGACGCCGGCACTTGCGGCTCGTTGATCCTTTCAGGAATCAGTGCCACCACCTCCAAAGAAATAATCGCATCATCAATCACCAAAGGAATCACCGTGCCCACCGCCACTCCCAAGGCCCGACTCACAAACAGTCCCCGAGACTTCTCCACCGCCCATCCCCATTCCACCCGTTCCTTTGTCGCGTCAAAATCGTCTTCCCGTAAATTTTGAATCGCCAGCAAATCCACCCCGACCAAACGAAAACTCTCCCCACCCACCCCGTTCTTTGCCGAGTCCCTCAGCGGCCGAGACGCCGTGGTCTCCAGCACGGGAATCATCTCCACTGGTCGCCCCCCCAAGGCCTCTCGTAACTCAGGAAGAACCGCTTCCGCCAGACCACCCGCTGGCGCCGAAATCACCAAATCCGTCTCCCGAGAAAGCACCGCCGTGAACCGCTCAAAACTACTCAACACCGCCCGATTGGCTAACCGAATCGAAAAGTACACCGTCACCCCTAAAGCCAGAATCGTCACCAACAGCAACGCTTGCCCCGGTCCCCGAAGCCAATGCCGCCAAGTAAACCGCCAGAACAGCAACCGCAGCAAACCCCACTCGCTCATTCGCCCATCTCCTCCCGAGTCACCCGCCCGTCCAACAAATAAAGCACACGATGACAAATACTTGCCGCCTCATTACTATGCGTCACCATCAATAAAGCCGTCCCCGTTTCGTCAGAAAGCTCCCGCAACAATTGCAAAATCCTTCCCCCATTTGCCGAATCCAAATTCCCCGTCGGCTCGTCCGCCAATAACACCGGCGGCCGATGCGCCAGCGCCCGAGCAATCGCCGTCCGCTGCATTTCTCCACCCGAAAGCTGCCCAGGCAAAGCCCGCGCCCGCTCCCCTAAATCCACCCTCCCCAACAACTCCCTCACCCGCTCCTCTCGCTCTTTCCTCCCCCACCCCAGAAGTTGCAACGGAAATTCTATGTTCTCCGCCACCGTCAATGTCGGAAGCAAATGAAAGAACTGGAAAATCGTCCCTAAATACCGACGCCGCACCAACGCCAGCGCCGACCGATCCAGCCGGTGGAGGGCTTCGCCACAAAGCTCAATCTCCCCTCCATCAATCCGATCCACCCCGCCAAGGCAGTTCAGCAAGGTGGTCTTCCCCGAACCCGACGGCCCCATCAAGGCCACTCTTTCACCCGGAAAAATCCGCAAGTCGATCCCATGAAGAATCTCCCGGCTCTCATAGCCTTTCCGGACGCCTCGCGCGACCACCACGGGTGACCCCGCGCTTCGATCACCCACCCGTAAATTAGGAGCATTCAAATCCATCGGTCATCATACGCCAATCCCCCCCAAACGGGCGCGGAAACCTCCCACCAGCTGCGTGCGCTCGCCCTCATTCGACTAAGCTGGCCACCGAAAAAAATCCCTCGCCGTTGCACTGGTCTCCGCCGCCAATTCCTCCACCGTCACCCCGCGCAACCGAGCAATCCACTCCGCAGTCGTCCGCACATGCCCAGGCTCAGCCCGCTTCCCACGATGCGGCACGGGCGCCAAATATGGGCAATCTGTCTCCACCATAAAGCTCCTCGCGGGAATGACTTTTGCCGTTTCCTGAACAATCTGGGCGTTTTTAAAGGTCACAATCCCCGTGAACGACACCACATGCCCAAGCCGAAATATCTCCTCAGCGTGAGCGGGGCTCTTTCCAAAGCAATGAAAGACCGCCCGCAGCCGCCCGCTATACGGACGGAGCATCGCCAAAGTATCCTCCCACGCATCCCGCTCGTGAATCACCACATTCAGCCCCACCTCCGCCGCCAGCTCCAGCTGAGCTTGAAAAACTTTCGCTTGCTGAACCCCATCCGCCCGATCTTTCTCCACCCACTCCCCAGCTTGCTCCTCCCCACTCATCCGACTCCGCATCCGGTGATAATCCAAACCCGTCTCTCCAATCCCCACCACCCGAGGATGCTTGACCAGCTCCCGCAACTCGCCCAGGTAATCCCCCTCCACCTCCCCAGCCGCGCTCGGGTGCACCCCCACCACCGCAAAAATCGCCTGATTCTTTTCCGCTAGCTCCACCGCCCGCCGACTGCTCTCCACCGAAGTTCCAATGCTCAAAATCTGCTTCACTCCCGCCGCCGACGCTCGCTCTAAAATCGCTTCCAAATCCGCCGCAAACTCCGGGAAATCAAGGTGCGCATGGGTATCGATCAACATAAAAAAAGTCTCCGAAACGACTTCACCCCTAGACCGCAATCGGTGCCCGAATCGCGGGATGCGGATCGTAACCCGTTAAGCTAAAATCCTCAAAACGGAACTCGTGGATGTCCCTAATCGCAGGATTGATCCCCATCGTCGGCAACCCACGCACCTCCCTGCCCAACTGCTCCCGCGCTTGCTCCAAATGGTTCGCATACAAATGAAGATCCCCAAAAGTATGCACAAAATCCCCCACCGCCAAATCGCAGACCTGAGCGACCATCATCGTCAGTAAGGCGTAGCTCGCGACATTAAAGGGCACCCCCAAAAACAAATCCGCACTCCGCTGATATAGCTGACAACTCAACCGTCCGCCCAAAACGAAAAACTGAAACATCGCGTGGCACGGCGGTAACGCCATCTGCTCCACTTCCCCAGGATTCCACGCACTGACAATCAAACGCCTCGAATCAGGATTCCTTTTGATCTGGGCAATCACCTCGTCAATCTGATGAATCGACTTCCCGTCCCCCGTCCGCCAATCACACCACTGCGCCCCATAAACCCGACCCAGATTGCCCTCCGCATCCGCCCACTCATTCCAAATACTCACCCCGTTTTCCCGAAGATACCGAATATTCGTCTGCCCAGAAAGAAACCACAGCAACTCGTGGATGATCGACTTCAAATGGACCTTCTTCGTGGTCAATAAGGGGAAACCCTCCGCCAAATCAAAGCGGGCTTGCGCTCCAAAAACCGCGTAAGTCCCAGTGCCAGTGCGGTCTGGCTTAAATTGTCCGCGCTCTAAAACAAGGCGGAGTAGATCGTGGTAAGCATGCATCCGTTCCCAAATTATGCCGACAAATCACCAAGAGAAACGCTTTTTCTCTCCCAATCCCCGAAAATTCCCCGTAAATTTCTGGCACTTTTCCACATAATGGACTCCGAACCCCATCCTAAAGGCACACCCCAACCCGTTCGCCTCCCGCGCTCCGCTCAACGACAAAGAAAACATCGCAGCGGCAATATCCCCAGAGCTCGCACGGGTCTGGTGGTGGTTTTTATTGCCATCCTCATCTCGCTCGGATTCTTCTGCCTCTCCCTCCCCAACCCCCCAGGAATCTGGATCCCCATCCTCGGGGTCGCCCCCCTCTGGCTCGGTTGCCTGATCATCGCCCTCTGGCGCCGCCAAAAGTGGGCGCGCATCCTCCTGATTACCCTTTTTGGTGCCGCTGCCGTGGTCTGCCTCATCATGATCCCCAACTCCACCGACGCCCCCGCCGACCAAAAGGATATGCTCCTCATGGCTTACTTCATCGCCACCGTCGTCTCCATCAGCAGCGCCGCTTACCTCGTCTACTCCCGGGATATCCATCGACTCACCAGCCGCGACCGCGAGTAACCCAGCCGTTCGCCGACATTTTCTCTATCCTTTATGCCCATCCCGCCGGTCGACTCCGCTCCACTCAAAGATACCCAAAACGAATCCGACGACCGCCAAATCCCCATCGATCGCGTCGGGGTCCGCGCCCTCCGTTACCCCATGCAAATTCGCGACAAATCTCGCGAATCTCAGCACACCATCGCCACCGTTGCCCTCACCGTCGACCTCCCCCACCACTTCAAAGGCACCCACATGAGCCGCTTCGTCGAGGTCCTCAACGAATTCGGTCCCGAACTCCACGTCGATAACATCCACACCATCCTCCACCAGCTCACCTCCCGCCTCCACTCCCAGTGCGCCCATGTCGACTTCGAGTTCCCTTACTTTATCGCCAAATTAGCCCCCGTCACCGGCGCCGTCGGCATGATGGACTACCATGTCCGCTTTGCCGCCACCCTCAAAAATGGAGTGGTCGACTTCATTGTCACCACCGTCGTTCCCGTGACCACGCTCTGCCCTTGCTCAAAAGCCATCAGCATTCACGGAGCCCATAACCAACGCGGACAAGTCACTTTTTCCATCCGCTTCACCCAACCAGTCTGGATCGAAGAAATGATCCGCCTCGTCGAAGACTCCGCCTCCAGCGAACTCTATAGCCTCCTCAAACGCCCCGACGAAAAAGCCGTCACCGAACGGGCCTACGAAAATCCCGTCTTCGTCGAAGACCTCGTCCGCAATATCGCCCTCCGCGCCAATCTCGTCCCCGAAATCACTTGGTATCGCATTGAAGCGGAAAACTTTGAGTCGATTCACAATCACAACGCCTACGCCCTCATCGAGCAAACCAAGTAAGCTCCCCCTCTCTCTCCACCCCCGCCCCACGGCTCGTTCAGCAGCCCTCGCGTAGTTCCATTCCCCAACCCCACCAAAGGAAGACCTCCGCTTCAGCGAAAGTCCTCGCGACTTTCCCCGCTCAGATCTACCCCCGCCGACGCCTCAGCATCCCCAGCGCGCCGACGAGCAACAGACCAAAGGTGCCGGGCTCAGGGACGGTGGCAGGGGCGAAAGCCGACGGCGGTGAGGCGAAGACGACGGTCGCTCCCGCTCCGATAGTCAGTCCGACGAGTGTCTGGCTCAGGTGGAGGCGCGTGGTGCCCGCCGTGGCGTCGAGGGTCACGCCACCCGAACCAAGTGCGCCGCTGATCTCCAATATGCCGGCCCCGCTTTTCACCACCGTCCCCACGCCAGAGATGCTCGCGAGGGCGATGTCATGGGCTCCCCCAAGGCTCAGCGTTTTGCCACCCAAAGCCACCGCACCGAAAGAAAGGTCGCCCGCTGTGGCCCCAAAGCTCGCATTCGCACCCAGCCCCACGGAAGCGGCGATCGTCTGCGCGGCGACGCTATTATTCACGATGCCGCCCGACCCCACGGTGATCGCCTCTGGTCCAGTGATGGTGAACCCGCCCGCCGTGTTGTTGAAAGTCACGCTCCCCACACTCCAAGCCGTGTCCACCCTCGGCGCCAGCCGCACCCCGTTGGCGAAGGTCAGCGTGGCCGTTCCGTTGTTCAGCGGCTCCACGTTGAGGTTCCAGTTGTTGCCCGTACTCCAGTCGTTATTCGCTCCCCCCCCGTCCCACACCCGCCCAGTGACCGCGGGATCAAGCGCCACCCTGAGCGTGCCATCGGTATAAAGATTCCCCGCATTCCAGAGCAGACCGAGATTGAGCACGGGCAGATTCAGGGTGGCGAAAGTGCCCGCGTCGCGCGCGGCGTCGAAGTCAAAGAGGTCGAACACATCCCCCGCAACGGGCGCGAAGCTATTGATGAACCCGACATTCAGCGTGCCGCCCCAAGTCACCTGAGGCGTCGCCAGCGAGGTGAAGATGAGTTTGTCGTAGCCATTATCCACCGGCGTCCCGGGGCCGGGAGTCCGACCCCCGATTTCCATGGTCAGCACGTTCGACGACTCGAAGACGAGTTGCGGTTGCAGGGTGATGACCGCCGGTTCGCCGAGCGCCGTCGCACCACAGACGAGGCTGGTCACGAAGAGCACGCGTCTCATTTTCGGTTGCGGCGACGGAGGCCGAGGAAAGCCCCACCCGTGAGGAGGAGCGCGGCGATCCCCGGCTCGGGGACCACCCCAATGCGGCCCGTGGTGGTGAGTTGCGTGGTGTCAAAGCTCAGCCCAGCGGACAGCGGGTCGGCGAGGCGGATTTCATCGAAGCCCCCCGTGAGTTGCCCCAGCGTAAAGTCGAGCACTTGGAAGGAATCGCCCGCGACGGGGCTGAAATCGTTGATCAAATCCAGAAGCAGCGTGCCCCCCAGCGCCAGCGATCCGCCAGCCCCGAGCACCAGTTGATCGTAGCTGGTGCCCGCGATCAGGCCGCCAAGTTCCAAAGTCAGCGTCCCCGCATTGCCGAGCACCAACTCCGTGTTCAGGGCCACGCTAGCCGGCGAATTGCCCGGAGAATAACCACCTTCCATGTAGATCGTGCCCGTCCCCGTAAAGCTCCCCGCCCCCCGGACCTCGCCAAAGAAGACCAGCGACGAGCCCGCGCTCGCCTTGACCTCCGCGCCGTTGTGGCGAAAAACATCGTCGAAGGTCGCGGTGGCCCCGCCGCTCGCGATCAGGCGCGACCCCGCGAGCATCTGCACGGTGCCATAGACCTGGGTGTCGCCACCGGAAAAATTCAGTCGCCCCGAGTTGTTCAGCCCCGCCACCGCTGATCCGCTACTCGGCACGGGCGCGGTCGGGAAGACAATGACGCCTGCGCCGTTGATCTGGCCAGTCGCCCCGTTGGTCAGAGGTTGGGTGAATTGCACAGTGCCACCGAGGAGGTTGATCCGCCCCGCGTTCGACCCGCTCGCCCCAGTGAAGGTGAGCGTCTTCCCCAACTCCCCACGCACTTCACCCCCGCTCGCGTTCGTAAAGGGAATGGCGATGCTCCCCGTTCCCGTCACCAGACCGCTGTTGCTCAAGGCTCCCAATCCGTTCACCAGTCCGTTGTTTTCCAGGGTGAGTGTCGCGCCTGCCGCATTCGTCCATGAACCGCTTGCCCCCAGCGTGTCGCCGACAAAGACGCGCCCCCCGCTGTTATTGTTGACCGCACCAACGGCCGCAGTCCCGAGATTCACCCGCACCGTCCCGCTGTTGCTCAGCGTGCCCGCGGAGAAAGTGCCCCCGTTCAGCGTCAGCGACGCCCCGCTGGCCACTGTCGCAGTGTTCGTCACCTGCAAGTTTGATCCACTGCCCAAGGTCACGATCGAGCCCAGCCCGCCAGTCCCGATGTTCAGACCCGAGGCGCCAGTGATCGCCAGCCTGCCGCTGTTGAAGGCGAGCGTGCCGTTATTAATCAAGGTGCCAGTCGAGAAGCCTCCGCCATTCAGCGTCAGAGTGCGAAAGGCTTCGATGGTCGTCGTCCCACTAGTGGCAAACTGACGCGTGCTATCAAAGGTGACGTTCATGCCCAAAAGCCCGCCCGTCCCGACGGTAAAGGCGTCCACGATGCTCAGCGCCCCGGTATTAAAATTGAGCACGCCGCCATTGCGAATGAGCGGCCCCGCAAAGTTCAAGATGCCCCCGTCGATGTTGATCGTGCCCGTGGCATTCACGGTCGTCGTGCCCGTGCCGCTCTGGAAAGTGCCC
>JBAWZW010000127.1:0-7701 GCA_037142835.1 Verrucomicrobiota bacterium | reverse complement strand
GGGTGGAGGTGTGGGGATATGGGGGAGAAGACATTGAAATTCTACCCAAGCTTCTTGGCCTTCTGGACAGATGAGAGTGGATGGGGAGATTTTGCCCGCGGATTGGAGGGCGAGTAGATCAGGGAGCGAGGAAGGTCCGTGGACTTCGTTGGAGGGGTCGGCGTAGTAGTAGAGCATGGGATGTGGGTGGAGGTGGGAGTGGGGAATTGGTTGAGGGAAGTCGGGGTGTTTGGGGAATCTCTGTGGAGTGGAGAAAATCGAGAACTCGTTGCGGGATAGGGATTTAAAAACCCCGCGGATGGGGGGGGATTCGAACCCCCGTTACCTTTCGGTAAACACGCTTTCCAGGCGTGCGCAATCGACCACTCTGCCACCCATCCATCGGTTTGATTGGGCGGAGATCGCGAACTTTCTCTGCCGAATTGAGAATGGGTATAGTGGCGAGAAATCGGCGATCAGCAAGCTTGATCTTTGGTGATTTATTGGAGGGGGGAGATTTTGGGGGGGCGAGGAATTTTGGGGAGAAAAAAAGGCGGATCTGCGGGTGCAGATCCGCCTTAAAATTACGGTGACCGAGGAAAGTGTGGGGAGTTACTTGCCTTTGAGTTTTTCGAGTTCCGCGATGAAAGCGGCGGGACCGCCGGGCATGTAGCCGAGTTGCCCGACTTGTTTGCCTTCGGAATTCAGGGCGATGATCGTGGGATAACCGCGGACGGCGAACTGCTTGCTGAGTTTGTCGTTTTGAGCTTTGACCTTGTCGGAGAGAGCTTTACCCTGTGGGAAATCGACTTCGACGAGGACGAGATTGGCTTTGGCGTAAGATTTGAATTCTGGCTGGGAGAAGACTTCTTTATCGAGCTTGATGCACCAGCCGCACCAGTCGGAGCCCGTGAAATCGAGGAGGACGATTTTCTTTTCGGCTTTGGCTTCGGCGAGGGCTTTGTCGTAATCATCGCCCCAACCTGCGGCGGCCATGGCCATGGTGGAGGTGAGGGCGAGGATGGTGAGGGATCGGGTGATTGTCTTGAGGAGTGTTTTCATAAGTTGAGGTGAGACTATCTGGAAGAAGAGATGTTCATGCAATCTTGATTGTTGGCGTTTTGGTGGAGGGATTTAGGTGATGATGCTTTTGATGACCTTGGCGCCATCGACGCCTGAGAGTCGGGCATCGAGTCCTTGGAACTTGTAGGTGAATTGGTTGTGCTCGATGCCGAGCTGGTGGAGCATCGTGGCATGGAGATCGTGGACGGTGGTGATATTTTCGACGGCGGCGTAGCCGAGTTCGTCGGTGGAGCCGTAGACCATGCCGCCGCGGATTCCTCCGCCTGCCATCCAGACGGACATGGCTTTATTATGGTGATCGCGTCCATTGCCTTGGGACATGGGAGTGCGGCCGAATTCGCCCGCCCAGACGACGAGGGTATCTTCGAGCATCCCGCGTTGTTTGAGGTCGGTGATGAGGGCCATGCAAGCGCGATCGATTTCTTCGGCTTTCAATTTGATCCCATCTTTTAAGCCGCCGTGATGATCCCAGTCTTTGTGGTAGAGCTGGATGAAGCGGACTCCGCGTTCGGCGAGGCGACGAGCGGCGAGGCAGTTACTGGCGAAGGAGCCGTCGCCGGGCTGGCAGCCATAGAGTTCGAGGGTTTTTTGGCCTTCGACGGTGAGATCCATGAGTTCGGGGACGCTGGCTTGCATTTGAAAAGCCATTTCGTATTGGGCGATGCGGGTGGCGATTTCGGGGTCATGAACGATGGCATCGTGTTCGCGGTTGAGTAAATTGATGGCGGCGACATCGCTGCCTTGGCGGTCGCGGGTGACGCCGTTGGGGTTACTGAGGTAGAGGACGGCTTCGCCTTTGCCGCGGAGTTGGACGCCTTGGTAGCGACTGGGGAGGAAGCCGCTGCTCCATTGGCGGGCGGCGATGGGTTGATTTTGGCCACCGCGGCCGAGGGAGGTGAGGACGACGAAGCCTGGGAGGTCGACGGAATCGGTACCGAGGCCGTAAGTGATCCACGAGCCCATGCTGGGGCGGCCAGCGATTTGGGAGCCGGTGTTCATGAACATGTGGGCGGGATCATGATTGATCGCCTCGGTGGTCATGGAGCGGATCAGGCAGATTTCGTTGAGGATGGAACCGGTTTGGGGGAAGAGGGAGCAGATTTCGGCTTCGCTGTTTCCGAAGCGGGTGAAGGGGTGTTGGGGGCCGAAGCAGGTGAGTTTTTGGCCTTGGAGCTGGGCGAGTTGTTGGCCTTTGGTGAAGCTTTCGGGCATGGGTTTGCCGTTCATTTCGCCGAGTTTGGGTTTGTAATCGAAAGTTTCGAGATGGGAGGGGCCGCCCGCCATGGTGAGCCAGATGACGCGTTTGGCTTTGGCTTTGAGGGGGAGCGAGTTGATGGCCCCGTGGGCGCTGGGGTTGATGGGGGAGGCTTGGAGGGTGGAGGGGCGGAGGAGTGAGGAAAGGGCGAGGGCGCCGACGCCTTGGGAGGCGCGTCCGAGAAAGGCGCGGCGGGTTAATTGAGAGAGGATAGATGGGCTCATAGGTGGTCGATGATTGGCAGGACGAAAGTGGTAGAACGAGGATCAGACAGCGTGGGGGCGAGGATCATTCAAAAGCATTGGGATTCTTTTGGGGCGGGTGAATTTAAGAGCGGGTGATGGTTTCGTGGAGATTGATGAGGACGCGAGCGAGATGGGTCCAGGCGGCGAGCTCGGTCTTATTGAGATTGGCGGGAGCGGGGGCGAAGCCTGATTTGAGGAGGGCATCGGCGGCGGCGGGATCGGCGGTGTAGGCGGCGAGGCGTTCTTCGAGGAGTTTGGTGAGGGTTTGGAGTTCCTCGGAATTGGGAGGACGTTGGAGGGCGCGTTGCCAGGCCCAGGCGATGCGTTCTTTGGGGGTGCCTTGGGATTCGGTTAAGACGCGAGCGGCGAGGTTACGAGCGGCTTCGACATAAGTGGGGTCGTTGAGAAGAACGAGGGCTTGTTGGGGGATGTTGGAGCGATTGCGTTCGGCGGCACATTCTTCGCGAGTTGGGGCATCGAAAGCTCCGAGACTGGGGTGGAGAAAGCTCCGTTGCCACCAAGTGTAAAGACCTCGGCGGTATTGGCTTTCGCCTGGATCGGCTTGATAATTTCGCACGGGAAAATTGAGATTTTCCCAATAGCGATCGGGTTGATAGGGGTGGACGCTGGGGCCCCCGATTTTGGGGACGAGGAGACCGGAAATGGCGAGGGCATTATCGCGAACGAGTTCGGCATCGATGCGGAAGCGGCTTTGGCGGGCGAGTTCGCGGTTGTAAGGATCGGCGGCGAGGAGTTCTGGGGTGACTGTGGAGACTTGGCGGTAGGTGTGACTGGTGACGATGCCGCGGACCATCCGCTTCATATCCCAGCCGCCGTCCATGAATTCGCAGGCGAGCCAATCGAGAAGGGCGGGGTTGGCGGGGGTTTCTCCTTGGGCGCCGAGGTCATCGAGCACCTTGCTGAGGCCGGTACCGAAGAATTGTTTCCAGAGACGATTCATGACCGTGCGAGCGGTGAGGGGATTTTCGCGGGAGACCAGCCATTGGGCGAGATCGAGTCGGGTGGGATCGCGGCCTTCGATTTTCGGTTGGGGGAGGTAGTGGGGGAGGGCGGCTTTGACCACCTCACCGCTTTCATCCATCCAGTTTCCGCGGGCTAAAATGCGGACCGTCCGTTTGTTTCCCATGCTGGTGGAGACCATGACGGAGGGGAAACTATCGTTAAATTTTTTCCGATCGGCTTCGGCTTTGGCGAGGGCGGCGCGTTCGGCGGATCCGATTTTTGTGACCCGAGTCCTGAAGTAAGTCTGAACGAGTTGGGAATCGTTTCCCGTGCGGGCTTTGAGCTCTTTTTCTAAAATCATCGCCACCTGTTGGGCGGATTTTTTGTCGGCGGCACTGGCGCGGGAGCCGGGAGCGATTTCGGGTAAAACGACATGGGGCGCGGGCGCTGGTGGGGAGGCGGGCTCTGCTGGGGAATCGCCTGGGGCTGAGGGTGTTGGGGCCGCTGGGGCTGGTGAGGCGAGGTGTTTGGCGAGGCGCTCTTGGTAATCTGCGATGATGGGGTCTTCCCAAAGTTTTTGAGCGGGATCGAGTTGGGCTTCGGCGGCGGCGATTTGCTTTTTGGCGTCGGCGATCTCTCCATCCATTTTGGTCAAGGTCCGCTCTTGGTCGAGAGTGGGGGCGGGCATGCCTTTGTCGCGTTTGCCGAGGGCGTTTTCTTGGATATCGGCAAAGAAAGCGCCGAGCGAATAAAAGTCGCGGGCGGTGAAGGGATCAAATTTGTGGTCGTGGCATTGGGCGCAACCGGTGGTTTGGCCCATCCAAGCGGCGCCGACGGCGCGGACGCGATCGGTGACCATTCTGGCTTCGTAGTCTTTGGCTTGGGCGCCGCCTTCTTCGGTGGAGAGGATGAGGCGATTGAACGCGGAACCGATGCGGGTTTGGGCGGTGGCATCGGGGAGAAGATCGCCGGCGATTTGTTCGATGGTGAAGCGGTCGAAGCGTTTGTTATCGTTGAACGACTGGATCACCCAATCGCGATAGGGCCAGACATTGTGGGGGTTATCGCTGTGGTAACCGATGGTATCGGCGAAGCGGACGACATCGAGCCAACCGATGGCCATGCGTTCGCCGTAATGGGGGCTGGCGAGGAGGCGATCGACGAGTTTTTCGTAGGCATCGGCGGAGGAATCTTGGAGGAAAGTGGCGGTTTCTTCTGGGGAGGGCGGGAGGCCGACGAGATCGAAGGAAAGCCTGCGAATGAGGGTGCGGCGATCGGCTTCTGGGGAGGGTTTGAGGCCGATTTCGGTGAGGCGTTTGCCGACGAGAAAATCGATGCCTTTTTGGGCTGGAGGAATGGTGGCTTTGACTGGGGGTTCATAGGACCAGTGTTTTTGATATTCCGCGCCTTGGGCGACCCAGCGGCGGAACATTTCTTTTTGGCGAGCGGTGAGTGGTTTGTGGGCTTTGGGTGGGGGCATGAGATCATCTTTATCGCTGGAGAGGATGCGGCGGATGATTTCACTTGTTTCTGGGTGACCTGGAACGATGGGGACTTCACCGGATTCGGCGGGTTTGAGAGCCTCCTCGCGGATATCGAGGCGGAGCTTGGCTTCGCGGGCATTTTTGTCGGGGCCGTGGCAGTGGAAGCAAGTATCGGAGAGGATGGGTCGGAGGTCGCGATTGAACTCGATTTTGGCGGGCAAGGGGAGTTCGGCGGCCCAAGCGGAGGTGGCGAGGAGGGGGAGGAGGAGAGGAAGAGGGAAATGACGCACGGTGATAAAAAAGGGGTTTAAGCGAGGAGAGCGGGGATTACTTTGCCGGAGACATCGGTGAGCCGATAATCGCGGCCTTCGTGGCGGTAGATGAGTTGTTGATGATTGACGCCGAGGAGGTGGAGCATGGTGGCGTGGAGATCATGAACGTGGGCGGGATCGCGGACGATATTGTAGCCGAAGTCGTCGGTTTCGCCGTACACCGAGCCTGGTTTGATGCCCCCGCCCGCCATCCAGACAGTGAAGCAACGGGGATGATGATCGCGACCGAAGTCGTCCTTTTTGATGGCGCCTTGGCTGTAAGCGGTGCGGCCGAATTCGCCGCCCCAGATGACGAGAGTTTCGTCGAGGAGCCCGCGTTGTTTGAGATCGGTGATGAGGGCGGCGCTTCCTTGATCGGTTTCCAAGCATTTCTGGCGGAGGCCTTTGGGGAGACCGCCATGATGATCCCAGTCGCGGTGGCAGAGTTGGATGAAGCGGACATCGCGTTCGGCGAGTCGGCGAGCGAGGAGGCAATTATTGGCGAAGCTGGGTCTTCCTGGGGTGGCGCCGTAGAGATCGAGGACCTCCTTGCGTTCGGTGGAGAGGTCGGTGAGTTCGGGGACGCTGGTTTGCATCCGGAAAGCGAGCTCGTAGTTTTCGATTTGGGCGGCGATGGCGGGATCTCCGATGGTACCGAGGGCCATGCGGTTGAGGTCATTGGTGGAGTTGATGAGTTCGCGGCGGGTTTGGCCGCTGACGCCTGGGGGATTGGAGACAAAGAGCACGGGATCGCCGGCGTTGCGGAACTGGACGCCGCCGAATTGGGCGGGGAGAAAGCCACTACCCCAGTAGCGGGTTTGGAGAGTTTGCCCGCCGCCGCCGCTGGTGAGGACTACGAAAGAGGGGAGGTCGCGGTTATCGCTTCCGAGGCCATAGGCGAGCCAGGCGCCCATCGTGGGGCGTCCGGGTTGTTGGTTTCCCGTGGCGAAAAAGGTGACTGCGGGATCGTGGTTGATGGGGTCGGTGACGACCGAGCGGACGAAAGTGCAATCATCGACGACCTTGGAGAGATTGGGGAGGAGTTCGGAGATATCCATCCCGGCGCGGCCATATTTTTGGAAGGAGAAGGGGGAGCCGACGCAGAAAAGATTTTTTTGGCCGCTGGTCATTCCGGTGATGCGTTGGCCTTTGCGAACGCTTTCGGGGAGATCTTTGCCGGTCATCTCGATGAGTTTCGGTTTGGGATCAAAGAGGTCGAGGTGGGAGGGGGCACCGGACATGAAGAGGTAAATGATCCGTTTGGCTTTGGGGGCAAAGTGGAGAGCGTTCATGGCACCTGGGGCGGGGGCTCCGAAGGCGCTGGGGTTGAGGAGCGAGCCGAGGGCGAGGGCGCCGAGGCCGGTGCTACTTTTTTGTAAGAAGGCCCGGCGACTGATGGCTGACTGGAATGAGTGGAGCGGATTCATCGTGGCGAGAAGGTGAGGATGATTGAATGACAGGGGAGTAATTTTTTAAAGAGGCTTTTCTTAGTTACGGGTTTCGGCTGGGTGAGGACACTTTGAGTTTGAAAGTGGCTTGAGGGGTGAAGACTTTGGGGGCTTGAAAACCCTTTATTTCTGGTGCTTGATGGGAAGGTTAGTTGGCGAAGGGTGAGGCTATCTGGCGTTGACCGCGGAGAAACTATGCCGATCTTTTCGAGACTTGCTATTGAAGACATTAGATTACACCGGATTGCCAGCCCTGCTTCAACTTTCGAACATTGAGAAGTCCTTTGGAGCCGTTCGCGCGCTTCGGGGGGTTTCATTTGATCTGCAAGCTGGGGAGGTTCATGCGTTGCTTGGGGAAAATGGGGCGGGGAAGTCGACCTTGATCAAGGTGATGACGGGGGCGCATCGGGCGGATCGGGGGACGATGATGATGGGGGGGAAGCGGATTGAGCGCCTGACTCCGAAGGGGGCGAGTGAACTGGGGATCGCGTGTATTTATCAGCAGCCGGCGCTTTTTCCTGATCTTTCGGTGGCGGAAAACATTGGGCTTCGTCTGGAAAAAGGATCTTTTCTGGGGCGGGTGGACTGGGCAAAGAGGAGGAGTCGAGCGGCGGAACTTTTGGGGGAGATTGGGGCGACGATTGATCCTGGGAAAGAGGTGCGGGAGCTTTCGATGCCTGAGCAGCAGTTGGTGGAGATTGCCTGTGCGTTGGGGGCGGGGGCGCGGATTGTGATTATGGACGAGCCGACGGCTTCGTTGACGCGGCAGGAGCAGGAGAGACTTTTTGGGGTGGTTCGTGGGTTACGGTTGCGAGGGGTGGGGGTGATTTATATTTCGCATCGGCTGGAAGAAATCTTTGCGCTTGCGGATCGGGTGACGGTCTTGAGGGACGGGGAAAGTTTGGGGAGCGAGCTGGTGGGGGTGGATGATGA
>JBAWZW010000126.1:0-7766 GCA_037142835.1 Verrucomicrobiota bacterium | reverse complement strand
ACGATCGTGGGCTGAGGGACGACCGCGGGCAAGTGCCGGGTGAGCGGTTGCCGCAGCAAAGTGAAGCGCCTGCGGTGAGGATGGATTTGCCACCGACGGAGGAGGAGATTGGTGATGCGGAGGGATTGGTGGAGGTCTCTGGGAAGGGGTTTGGATTTTTGCGGGATGCGAAGCGATCATTCAACCAGCATCCGAGTGATATTTTTGTGACTCCTGAGTTATGTCGGACTTATAATTTGCGTGATGGTCAATGGGTGAAGGGGCAGACGCGGAAGGGGAATCGTGGGGCCCAGTTATTTCGGATTACGGAGATTAACGGGAAGGA
Organism: Verrucomicrobiota bacterium; assembly: GCA_037142835.1. Taxonomy (GTDB): domain Bacteria; phylum Verrucomicrobiota; class Verrucomicrobiia; order Chthoniobacterales; family Chthoniobacteraceae; genus Chthoniobacter. The sequence goes on along the minus strand of JBAWZW010000126.1, from coordinate 7,441 downwards.
TCCGGAGTTGGCGACGGCCTTGCCGACTTTTGAGGAATTGACGGTGATCAGTCCATTGGAGCGGATTCGTTTGGAGACGGTGCCGGAGCGATATACGACGCGGATTATTGATATGATGTGTCCGATTGGGAAGGGGACGCGTGGGTTAATTGTGGCGCCACCGCGGACTGGGAAGACGACCTTGTTGCAGCACATTGCGGAAGCGGTGGTGAAGAATCATCCTGAGATCAAAATTATCATCCTATTGGTGGATGAGCGGCCTGAGGAAGTGACGGATATTACGCGGAGCCTGCCGACGGCGGAGATTATGGCGAGTTCGAATGACAGTGACATTAAGAGTCACACGCGGATTGCGCAATTGGCGATGGAGCGAGCGAAGCGGTTGGTGGAGTCTGGGCAGGATGTCTTTATATTGTTAGATTCGATCACGCGGGTGGGTCGGGCATTTAACAATGCGATGACTGGGGGGAGAACGATGTCTGGCGGATTGGATGCGCGGGCGTTGGAGATTCCGCGGAAGATTTTTGCGGCGGCGCGGAACACTGAGGAGGCGGGATCGCTGACGATTATTGCGACGGCGTTGATTGACACGAACAGTCGGATGGACGAGGTGATTTTCCAAGAGTTCAAGGGGACGGGGAACATGGAATTAGTACTGGATCGAAAGATTAGTGACATGAGGATTTATCCAGCGGTGGATATATTTCAATCGGGGACGCGGCGGGATGAGTTGCTGATTCCTGCGGATGCGTTGCATAAGATCAACGTGATTCGCCGTGGGTTAGCTGGGCACAAGCCGGTGGAGGCGATTGAGCGGTTGCTCTTTTTTGTGAAGAAATTTCCGACGAACGCGCAGATGCTCCAAGAGATTCCTGGTTAATTTGGGTGGGGGGGGTGGAGGTCGGAAGAGCGGGAAACTTGCGATGAAAAAAATACGAGAGATTGAGGTGGACGGGGAGATTTTGTCGCCTGAGAAGGGGGTGAAGTTATTGAAGGATGATCCCTTTATTGGGTTGATGTCGAGGATGATGGACGAGGCGTTTACGATACCGTTTACGGGCATTCGGTTTGGTTTGGACCCATTGATTGGGTTGTTGCCGGGATTGGGGCCGGTGGCGTCGGCGGTGATTTCGTTGGTTTTGGTGGGGATGAGCGCGCGGTTGCGGGTGCCGAAGAAGGTTTTGGCGCAGATGACGATGAATATATTGATGAATGCGGTCTTGGATGCGGTGCCGGTGGTGGGGGATGGGCTTTCGATTTTTTTCCGATCGAATTCGCGGAATTACGCCTTATTGCGGGAGCATGCGGGGACGGCGCAGCCGGCATCGCGGGGGGACTGGTGGTTTTTGTTTGGGTTGTTAGGGGTGGTAGGAGTGGTGATTTTCGGGGTACTTTTCGGGTTATTTTATCTGGTGTGGCGAATCGGGGGAATGATTTGGTGAGTGCTGGTGAAATGATTTAAACCTATGAAATCAAAAAAAATTGCGAGTGCCTTTGGGGAAGCGGTGGAGCGTTATGGGGAGCAAGGGGTGGATGTGGAGGGAGCGTTGGAAAAGCTGATGGGGGTGGCGGTGAGTTTGCATTGTTGGCAGGGGGATGATGTGCGTGGTTTTGAGAATGCGGATGGGGCGGTGGGGGATGGGTTAGCGGTGACGGGAAATCACCCTGGGCGGGCGAGGACACCTGGGGAATTGCGAAGGGACTTGGAGGAGGCGTTGCGGATGATTCCGGGGAAGCACCGGCTGAATCTCCATGCATTTTATGCGGAGACTGGGGGGGCGAGAGTGGAGCGGGACGAGTTGGGGGTGGAGCACTTTGGGAACTGGATTGGATGGGCGCAGGGGTTAGGGATCGGGATCGATTTGAACCCTACTTATTTTTCTCATCCGAAAGTGGTCAATGGGCTGACTTTGAGTTCTCCCGATGTGGGGGTGAGGCGGTATTGGATTGAGCATGGGGTGAGGTGTCGGGAGATTGGGGAAGCGATGGGGAAGGTATTGGGGGGGAGCTGTTTGACGAACTTTTGGGTTCCGGATGGGATGAAGGATACGCCCGTGGATCGTCGTGGGCCGAGGGAGCGATTGGCGGAGTCGTTGGATGAGATTTTTGAGGCGAAAGTGGGGAGGGAATACAATGTGGATTCGGTGGAGCCGAAGCTTTTTGGGATTGGGGCGGAGAGTTACACTGCGGGATCGCACGATTTTTATCTTGGGTATGCGGTGAGTCGGAAGACCTTACTGACATTGGATGCGGGGCATTATCATCCGACGGAATGTATCTCGGACAAAATTTCCTCGATTTTGACTTTTCTGCCGGAGATAGCGTTGCATGTGAGTCGTGGGGTGAGGTGGGACAGCGATCATGTGGTGACCTTGACCGATGAGTTGGAGGCGATTGCCCAGGAGATTGTGTGGGGTGGGTATCTGGGGAGGACGCGGATTGGGTTGGATTATTTTGATGCGAGCATTAATCGGGTGGCGGCGTGGGTGATTGGGACGCGGAACATGTTAAAGGCGCTCTTACTGGCGTTGGTGGCGCCGTTGGAGCGTTTGAGGCGAGCGGAGTTGGAGGGGGATTATACGACGAGGTTGGTGCTTTTGGAGGAGATGAAAACCCTGCCGTTTGGGAGTTTGTGGGATGGGTATTGTGATCGGATGGGGGTGCCGGTGGGGGTGGAGTGGTTGGGGCAAGTGAAGGAATATGAGCGAGGGGTATTGATGGAGCGTCGGTGAGTTGAGGTTTTTCGGTGGGAATCTCTAATTTTGTTATTTGATGGGGATGATGGGAGTGGCAGAGTCTTCTCCTGAGTGGTGCAGTTTGTTTTTTTATTGATTCAATTGTGGCTGATCAAAATTTCACATCTTCTGACGGGGCTAATCACGGGAACGGGCCGACGACTGAGTCGGCGCGATTGGCTTCGTTGCTTGGTTATGAGGTCTTGGATTCGCTTCCCGAGGTGGAGTTTGATGAGTTGACGAAATTGGCGGCGGAGATTTGTGAGGCGCCGATTTCGGTGATCTCTTTTGTGGATAAGGATCGGCAGTGGTTTAAGAGTCGGGTGGGGATTTCTCTGACGGAAACGCCTCGGGCAGAGGCATTTTGTTCGAGGACGATCAGTGGTTCGGGATTGATGGAGGTGCCGGACGCATTGGAAGATGAGCGGTTTGCGAGTGTGCCATTGGTGGTGGGGGCGGAGGCGATTCGGTTTTATGCGGGCGTGCCGTTGGTGACGGCGAGTGGTTCATCGGTGGGGACGATTTGCGTGATGGATCGGAGTCCGCGGAAGTTGACGGAAAGTCAGAGGGAATCTTTGTTGGCGTTGGGGCGTCGGGTGGTCGAGAGGTTGGAATCGCGGAAGAGGATGCGTTTATTGGAGGTGGAAGCTCGGGCACAGAGTGAACTTTTGACTGACGGCGAGATTGTGGGGATGGCGACTAATTTGAGTGGGGCTATTCACTATTTCAACCGAGAGGCGGAGCGGTTGCTGGGATATTCGTCGAAGGAGATGATGGGGCGAACGCTGGCGAGTTTGAGGGGAGTTTCTGAGTTCTCGGGTGAAGGAAAGGGAGGGAAGTTTGGGGGGGAAAATGGGGAGGAGGTCTGTCTTTGCAAGGATGGAGGGTTGGTGAGGGTGAGGGTTTTGTCGCGACCGATGAAGGATTCGATGGGGGTGATGACGGGGACATTTACGGTCTTGCAGAATGTGAATGAGGGGAGTGGAGAAGTGGGCGAGATTGGGGGGGTGGTAAAGAGGACGAGGCGATTGGAGCGGGTGTTAATTGGCTTAGGGGTGATGGCGATTTTTCTGATTGTGGGGATTTTCATGATTGCGCGTCAGTTGCAGAAGGAGCACCGCGAGACGCAGGTGGCGTTTAAAGATGCGACTTTGGAGTTTGCGCTTTCGCATCTGTGGCTGGAGCAATTGATGGCTGGGGACACGGACCATGAGTTTGGGCGGGATGTGAATGGTAAATTGGACAATGCGGGGGTTTTCTTAAAGAGGAGCGAGGTGAGCGACTTGGCGGCGAGCTTATCGCTTTTATCGTCCATGGATAATGGGGTGAATGTTGAGGCGGGGAAGAGGCTGAAGAAAATGGCTGCTCAGCTTGAGGAGTGGAGAAAGTTGGCGGTGGAGATGTGGAGTGATCCGTTGAACCATCGGATGGGGGGGAGGACGGTGCAGCGGTGCGATGAGTTGTTTGAGGAAATTATGAGTGATGGGGAGAGTTACGGGGAGTTTCTGGAAAAAGTGGAGGCGTGTACGGAGAATTTGATTCGGAAGACTTTTTTGTTGTTGGGGTTTATTTTGGTGGTGATGGTGGGGATTGCGGTGTGGATTTTTCGGCTGGCGCGGGTGATTGAGGAGAGGTTGAGGGTGGGGTTGATGTCTGAGTTGCAAGTTACTGATGACGCATTGGCGAAAGAGGTGTCGGAGAGTCGAATGGGTCGGGAGGAGTTGGCTATGAGGGAGAGGCAGATGACGGAGTTTTTTAATCGGAGCAACGACTTGATTTTAGCGTTTGGAGAGGATGGGCGGATCGTCTTTGCGAACCGAGCGTGGCAGGTAGTGATGGGTTATAGTCGGGAGGAAAGTTTGGGGTTAAACCTCTTTGACTTGCTAGTTTTGGAGACGAGGGAGGATGGGTTGAAGTTTTTTCAGACAATCTTCTGCGGGGAAGTGGTTGGGGTGGCGGAGATCTCGATTTTGACGAAGGGGGGGGAGAAGATTGAGTTGTTGGGGAACCTGCAATTGGAGGGAGTGGGGGAAGGGAAGCGGGTTTGGGGGATTTTTCGGAATGAGACGGAGATGCGGTCGGTGGCGCGTGCTCAGAAGAAGTATCTCGAACAGAAGTCCCGGTTTAACGAAGCTCTTTTGATGGTACGGGACCAACTGGAGGGTGGTGAGTTTGACTGTGACGCACTGGCGACGAGGATGATATCAGATATTCTGGGGGTGGATCGGGTGAGTGTTTGGCAATTTCGGGATGAACCGCGAGCGATTCATTGTCAGGGGTTATTTCAGCGGAGCGAGGGGCGATTTGAGTTATTGGAAATGAGTTTATTGGAATCGGATTATCCGGGTTATTTTGCGGCGGTGTCTGGTTATCGGCCAGTTTTGGCGGAGGATGCGCGGCGAGACCCGATGACCTCGGAATTTACGGATGGCTACTTGGTCCCGTTGGGAATTTTTTCGATGTTGGATGTTCCTTTACGGCTGGGGGACGTGTTGGTGGGGGTTTTGTGTTGTGAGCAATTGGGAGGGATTCGTCAATGGACGGGCGACGAGGTGAAGTTTGTGACCGATGTGGTGAGTTATTTGATGTTGGCGAAGGAGCGAATTTCGAGAGTAAGGGTGGAGGCGGAGTTGGTGCGGCATAAGGAGCGGAATCGGTTGTTGGTGGAGGGGAGTCAGGTGGCGCTGGTCTCGATTGATGAGGCCACGAGGCGGTTTACTTTTGGGAATCCGGCGGCCCTGGAGTTATTTGGGGTGAGCGAGGTGGCAGAATTTTTGGAAATGGGGTTGGCGGAGATTTCGGCGGGGAGGCAGGCGGATGGGGAGGACTCGCGGGCCGGGGCAGAGGCGATGATTAGGACAGCGTTTGAGATCGGTACTTTTAGTGGGGATTGGATCTTTCGGAGAGGGGCTTGGTCGATCTTTATGGGGACGATGACCTTGACGCGGTTGGAGCAGGATGGGCAACCGTTTCTGCATGGGGTGGTGCGGGATATTAGTGCGCAGAAATTGGCGGAGCAGACGCAGGCGGAGCGGGCGGCGGAGTTGGAGCGGTTGGTGGATGAGCGGACGGAGGCGTTGCGAAAGAGTCAAAAGCAGTTTGAGGATCTTTTTGAGTTTGCGCCTGACGCGGTGATTTTGGTGAATGCGGAGCAACGGATTGTTTTATTCAATCAGAATGCGGCGGAGCTTTTTCAGTATTCGAAAACGGAGGTGACTGGGGGCCGAGTATCGGTGCTTTTCGATGAGGATTCGAAGGTGAAACTTTTTGATTTGCTGAGTGAGCGAGGGGCGATGGAGGGCGGATTTTCTGAGGAGATGCATTCGATCCGGATGTCTGGTCAGAAAAAGGATGGGGAAAAGTTTCCGATGGAGTTGACGACGAGTCCGTTAATTTCGGCGGAGGGTCGGTTATTGGTGGTGGCGGTGCGGGACATTAGCGAGCGGTTGCGGGCGGAGAGGAAGGCCCAGCGGGCGCAGCGACTGGAGAGCATTGGGCAGTTGGCTGGGGGAGTGGCGCACGATATTAACAACGCGTTGGCGCCGATTTTGATGGCGAGCGAGTTGCTTCGGTTGGCGTCGCCGCAGTCGGGGGAGTTGGTGGAGACCATTGAATCGAGCACCAAGCGTTGTGCGATGATGGTGAAGCAGTTGCTGGCTTTTGCGCGGGGCTCAGAGGGTGAGCATGTGCCGATTCGGCCCTTGCATTTGCTCAAAGAGCTGGAGGGAATTATGGCGAGCACCTTTCCCAAAAACATTGTCGTTCGGCATCAATACTCGCCGGAGCTGGCGACCGTGCTTGGGGACTCGACCCAATTGCATCAAGTATTGCTGAATCTTTGTGTGAATGCGCGGGATGCGATGCCGAACGGGGGAGTTTTGACAATTCAGGCGGAGATGATGGATTTTGATGCGGCTGCGCTCCACCATTTGGAGCGAGGGGTGCCGGGGCGTTACATCCGTTTTCGGGTGACTGATAATGGGGTGGGAATTGAGCCTGAGCATGTGGAGCGGATTTTTGATCCATTTTTCACGACGAAAAGCCTTGATCAAGGGACGGGGTTGGGGTTGTCGACGGTTTTGGGGATTGTGAAGAGTCATGGGGGATGGGTGGAGGTGTATTCGGCGGTTGGGGAAGGATCAGTTTTTAGTGTTTATCTGCCTTCGGTGGTGGATGCGGAGGTTTCGCCTAGTTTGGGGAGTTCAGTGGCGGTGACATTTAAGGGGGATGGGGAATTGGTTTTGGTGGTGGATGACGAGGTGGCGGTGCGGCGGATTACGGAAGCGCTGTTGGTTTCCTTAAATTTCCGGGTGGTGACGGCGAGCAGTGGGGTGGAGGCGTTGGCGTTGATTGCGGAGCACCGGAAGGATTTGCGGTTAATGCTGACGGATTTGCACATGCCTCAAATGGATGGGATTGGATTATTGCGTGAGGTGCGGGTGTTGCTTCCTGGGGTGGAGGTGATCGTGGCGAGTGGGCGAATGGATGATGAGCAATTGAGGGAGATTCGTGGCTTAGGGGTGAAGAGTTGTTTGGATAAGCCGTTTACGCGTGCGGGGTTGATTGAGGCCTTGCGAGGAGCCTTAGGGAAAGCGGGTTAATGTGTGGGGTGGGAGAGGTGGGGAAACTTGTCAAAATGGAGGAGGGGTCTAGAGTGGGGTGGTTTACTTTGAATACTTTATGAAAATGCGTTTATTGATTTTGGT
>JBAWZW010000125.1:0-7866 GCA_037142835.1 Verrucomicrobiota bacterium | reverse complement strand
TGAAACTTACAACAAATTAAGCGATCGGCAACAGAAGGTTTAAGAATTGTTTTAAGAATTTATCCAAACGCTCGACGCCCCCGTGACGCTCTCTAGAGCTGGCGACAACATCGCCCCCTCTGATTCTGAATCATCAATGGGTGATCGCTGGCGGAAACCACACGTAGAGCATCAGATAAACCAACACCCCAGTGACGGAAACATACAACCAGACGGGAAAGGTGATCTTCGCCATCCGCCGATGACGGTCAAACCTCGCGCGAAAAGCGGGGATGATCGTCATCAAAACGAGCGGCACGGTGAGAGCCGCCAGCGGCACATGGGTGGCGAGAATAAAATAATAGAGCGTCTTCGGCCAACCGGGCTCGGTGAAGACCGTCACATGCCCGGCTTTTTGGATGTGATAAGTGACATAGGAAACGAGAAAGAGCACCGAGGTCAGCAAAGCCCCGAGCATGGCGACGATGTGCGCTTGTTTCTTCTCCGCCTTAATAAAAATCAAGCCCGCAATAATCAGAACCGTGCTCAGCCCGTTGAGCCGCGCGTTGAGGAGTGGAAGATCGGAAATAGTCATGGTTTGGATGAAAGTAAGGTGCGAATCCCCGCGAAAAGATCGGCCATTCCCTGTTGGTTTTCGGCCTCGTAAAAGCCTCGGACAGTGCCGGTTTGATCGATGAGCATCAGTCGAGTGCTATGGGTGATCAGCCCGTCAGGAGTTTCCCGGTCGGCCAACGGGACTTTAAATCCTTCGCGGGCGAGTCGATAAATCGCCGCCTTTTCGCCCGTGAGAAAAATCCACCGATCATTGGCCTTGAACTTTGTCGCGTAAGCCTGAAGGACCGCAGGCGTATCCTTTTCGGGATCAATAGAAATAGACACGAGTCGGAGATCGGACGCGGAAGCAAACTCTTTTTGGACATCGCTCAAGCGACTACTGAGCATCGGACAGGGCCCCGGGCAACTGCTGTAGAAAAAGTCCGCGACCCAAACCTTGCCGGCAAAGTCGGCGAGTTGGACCGACTTCCCCGATCGGTCGGTCAGGGTGAAGTCGGGAATTTCCCAGTAAGTTGGCAATCCTTTCGGGGTCGGTGGAGCGGAGAGGGTTTCAAAGGCTTCCCGCTTCCCGCACCCTGAGGTCAGGGCCAGAGCAAGGAAGAGGGGCAAAAGCAGGAAAAGCCCCGCCATTCGAGAATGGGTGATCATTGGCGATTAAAAATCATCAACCCTAGAATCAAGGGCAAGTAAGAAATCGAGGCGAAGAAAAGCGCCCGAGCGGTGGAGCGACTCCGGTCAAAAAGAAAGACCAGCGCACAGACGAGCATCACGCTATCGAGGAGCAAACCCACGACCAGATAGAGGCTGGTGTTCATCCCCGCAAAGAAAGGAATGGTCGTGATGGCAAGGAGGCCCAGCGTATACAGGAGACTTTGGGTGGCGGTGGCGATGCCCGTTCGGTCGTTCGGCGGGATCATGATAAAGCCCGCGTCCGCGTATTCGTGACGATACATCCAGGCGATGGCGAGAAAATGGGGCATTTGCCAAGTGAAAAGCACGCCGAAGAGCACCCAAGCACCGAGATCAAAAGAGGGACGAGCGGCCGTCCAGCCGATCATCGGCGGGATCGCCCCCGAGACGGCCCCGACCACCGTACAGAGCGATGTCCGGCGCTTCATTGGGGTGTAAATGAGCACGTAAATGACGATGGTGGCGGCGGCGAGAGCGGTGGCGATGGGATTAGTGGCGAACCAGAGCCAGAGGGTGCCGAGGGCCCCGAGAGCCAGGCCGAGGGTGAGGGCGGTGGCGGGCTGGAGGCGGCCAGCGGGGAGCGGGCGATCGCGCGTCCGGTCCATCAGCCGATCGACATCGATTTCCAGCCACTGATTGAGGACGGCGGCGGAGGCGGCGGCGAGGGTGGTGCCGAGGACGGTGTGGAGGAGGAGGATCCAGTCGGGTTGCCCGCTTGACCCGAAGCAGAAGCCCACAAAAGTGGTCACGATGACCAGCAGGCTGAGCCGCGCCTTCATCAGAGTGAGGAGGTCGCTGAAGCGGGTCGGGGTGGAGCTAGGGAGCGCTTCCGAAAGATCGAGGGTCGGGACTCCCGTGGGGACGACTTCTGGACCCGACGACTTCATCCCCCGCCCTCTTTTTCTGCCTGCAATAAGCGACCCGCGCGAAGGGCGAGCAGAACGCTCAACGAAAGCACCGCCGCCCCATTGAGCACGTGGAAGGTGGTGAGGGTGATCGGTTTGTGATGCAAAATCACCGCCACGCCCAGCGATATCTGAATAAAGACCAACCCAAGGAGGCCAGTGGCGGGGCGGGTGAGGAGGAGGTTACCCCGAGCTCGGCGAAGGACGAGGAGGACGAGCGAAATCACCAGCAAAGTCACCGTCAGAGCGCCCAAACGGGAATGGGCGAAATGGAGGTCGGTGTAGAGATTATGCACCTTGGGCAAAAAACCTCCCTCGGGGTTGGCCTCGGGAAAAGTCGGGATTGCCAGCCCGGCACCAAGGTGTCGGAGGGTGGCCCCAATGATCAGCTGAAAATACACCGCCACCACCGCCACCCACGCAAGGTTGCGGACGGCGCCCAGTTTCGACCCTGAATGTTTCCACGAGCCACTGATCCATCCCCGCGAGAGCAAAGCGGCCACGAGAACCAGCAGACAGAGCTCCGCTTGGGCAACGCACCCGTGAAAAACCCGGAGGAGCAGAGCCGCCTTCAGGTGATGGGCGGTTTCCATGGTCACCCGAAGCCCCCCGAGGGTGGCCTGCAAGCAGACCCCAATGAAAGCGGCGAAACTCATGAACCGCACGGCCACGGAATGGACGGAGGGGTGTGATCGACGCATCACGAGCAGGGCGATCGCAAAAGTCCCCGCGAACGACCAGATGCCGAGATGCATGAGGACCACGGGACTGGCGTGGAGAGTTTTGGCGGCGAAAGTGCTCGCCACCGCGATGAAGAGGGCGATCAGCAGAGGCCAGCCATTTCGCCAAACCCACGCGCAGAGGATCGTGACGAGCAACCCAAGGGCGGCGCCAAACAGCCGATGCCCGTGCTCCAAGCGGACGGGAAAGTCCCCCCACCAGCCTTCGGGGTTTAATGAGCCAAAACTCAGCGGCCAGTCAGGGACGGACATCCCGGCTTGATGTGAGGTCACCAATCCGCCGATGAAAATCAGTGCAAAAGTCGCCAAGACCACCGCTTTCGCGTAAAAGGCCAGCGCTGAGTGAAACTGAGAAGATGGGGTGGCTTTCAAAATAAGTTAAGGCCTGGGGCAACTGGCCCCGAGTTTACTGAAGATTGCCGAGCGGCATCGCGCCGCTCTTCGCCTAGGGAGCGGCAGAGGCCACAGGAGCCGCCACGGGGGCGAGTTTCGGGTGCTGAAGATCCGATTGCTCTTTCATCCAAGCATTGAATTCCGCCTCCGACTCCACCTTCATGATCGAGCGCATCGCATAATGCCCAGCCCCACACAGCTGGGCGCAGACCATCTCGTATTCGCCCGCCACGATCGGCCGAAACCACATAGGGATGCTCGAACCAGGAATGGCGTCCTGACACATTCTCATGTGCTGGAGGGAGAAGCTGTGGATGACATCCTTGGCCGAAATATCAATGACCGTGGGGCGAAAATTGATGATGTGCATCTCGTTTTTGGAAACAATGTCGTCTTTTCCCGCAGGGTCATTGGGATTGATCCCTAGAGGATTGCTGCTGCTCAAATAGGCGACGTTTTGCTTCCCGAAAACCCCATCAGGACCGGGGTAATGGAAGTTCCAGGCAAACTGCTCGCCCACCGCCCGCACACGGATCGCTTCCGCGGCGTCGGGAAATTCCTTCTCGGTCACGCGCTTCCCCCAAAGTGGCAAACCAAAGCCCAGAAGCAAAACCGCTTCGATTAAAATTACGCTGAACTCAATGTGCATCGAAGCCTTACTTTTGACTCCTTTATAATCAGCCTGCGGATTTCTCGACTTGTGAAAGCGAAAGATCGTGTAGAGAAAATAGCTCGTCCAACCAAAGAAAAGAATCGCCATGAACCAATGGCAGGCTTCGAGGAGATGATCGACCGCCCGACCGTGCTCCGAGGCATTTGGAAGAATCCCGAGTGCTTTATTGATACTAAACATAAAATTAGGAAAGGGTGCTGAAGTCAGTGCCTTGACCAGAAAATTCCGCGTGCGGAGGAAGTGGAGAAGCCGCCCGCCGTTTTAAGGCCAACCCAAAGGCCACAAGTAAACCCAAGACGCCGCCGATGAAGCCGAGGAGCAGAAAAATCGCCGCGTTAGTCGCACCCGCCGCCTTACTGTTCGGGTTTCCCATGCACGCCGTGCAGGCCAAGGAGGTGGCGGGCGAAGCCAAGATGATCGCGGAGGTGGTCAGGAGAAGAGTGGCAAAACGAGGAGCGTGCTTCATAGGATTAGGTTACGAGACTTCCGCAAAAAGTAGATGCCATAAACAAACAAAGCTCCCGCCAAAAACCCGCACGCTCCCGTAAATCCCATCGACATCTGGTTGAAATAACCCCACGCACCACAACCACCCGCGAGAAACATGGCGATGATGATGAAAAAAATGTGGAAGGATTTCAGGGACATGAAACGAGGGGTTAATGCATGTTGTGCGTCGTGCCGAAAATCGGGTCGGCGTAATGCAACAAAGTCAAGAAAAAGAGCCCCGTAGCGAAGAAAACCGTGAAGATCAGGAACTTCCAAATCGTCCACTTTTCTCCCTTTAAATGCATGAAAATCGCCGCCACAAATCCCACTTTGATCGTGGCTACGATCATCGCGACCGTAATGTTGGCGGCGCGGCTTCCAAAATCCACATAAGAAAGCCAAACGGTGATCGCGGTGGCAACCAAGAGAAACACCCCCACCCCTACATAGAGGCCCAGATGCATGTCGTGATGAACCGGCTCGCCTCCCGTGGCGTGGTCGGCATTCGAGGGGTGATCGGTTTTTGCAGGGCTATGATTTTCGCTCATGGTCAGGCTAGAGTAGGTAAAAGATCGGGAAGACGAAGATCCATACAAGATCGACAAAGTGCCAGAAAAGACCGACCACCTCCACACGATTGGCGAGGTGCTCAGGGTTCCGCTTAAACAAATTCGCGCCCCCAGCGATCGGGAGCCAGAGATAAATCATGATCAGCACACCCGCCAACACGTGGAGACCGTGGAGGCCGGTGATCGTGAAATAGACCGCAAAATACGCGCTGTGTTTAGGGGCAAAGGCACTCCAAGATTCGATATCCTCGACTTTGATTTCCCCGATTTTTTCCGTCGGGCCCTTGTGCCAAAAGTGAGGCTTATCGCTCTCGGGATTATTGGGCTCGGCATTCACGGGATCCAAAGCCACCAAGAATTGCTTGAGCTTCACCCCTGGGACTTTCGCGAGATCCTCCGCCACCCCCGGCGTCAGTTTGTGGCCTTCCACCGCGAGGAGCTTGGGGTCGTGATGATCGGGTTTCGCTTCCAGATGATACTTGGTGAGGAAGTTTTTCAAAGGCTCGGCTTCTGCAGAGCCCTCGATCACCACCTCATGAAGATGTCCCGAGATCTCCACCCGAGGATCGATCCGCGTCCCATCCTTTTTGTTCTCCTCCTCGATCCGCTCGTTCCCAAGGTATTTTTCATACTGCTCGAGCTTATCCTGCTTAATAAAAGCCCCAAAGTGAGCAAACTTCTGTGGCCACTCCACCGCCAGTTTCACAAAGAGGAAGAGGGCGCCGCAGATGATCGAAATCGCCATCCAGAGCTTATACTGCGAAAACTTCCGCATTTTCAGCGCAGCCCAGGCAAAAACCACCGTCACCGAGGAGGCGATCAGAATCGCCGTGTTCATCGCCCCGACCGGCACGTTGAGCAGTCCGTGCGGCCAGTAGCCGTCCTGAGCCCCCATCCGCAGGAAGATATAGGCGGAGAATAATCCCCCAAAGAGCATCACCTCCGAGGCGAGAAAGAGCCAAATACCTAGTTTAGCGTTGTAAAGCCCCGTGTCAGGGCGTGCGGTAACTTCGTGCGGAATTTGCATGGGACAAGACTCAGTGGGCAACTAAAGGAGCGGTGGACGTGGATACTGCGGCGACCGAGGCCTCAGTTTGTGGAGTGAAATCTGCGGATGCGCCAGGCACGCTATACTCGTAAGGACCACGATGAACAATGATCTCCTTCGAGAAGTTCCCGTGCGGCGGAGGAGTAGGGGTATCCCACTCCACAGTGGTGGCGTTCCAAGGATTGTCGCTGGCTTTTTTGCCAATCCAAATACTCGCGCAGAAATTGATAATGAAAGGGATTTGCGCGAGCCCGAGCAAGAAAGCCGAGGTCGCCATGAAGCTGTTCCAGTGGATCACTGGTCCAGACAACTGGCTATACGTCGCCCCACCATCATACCAGCGACGATGCACCCCCGCCATGCCCTGCAGGAACATCGGGAAGAAAATCCCGTTAATAAAGATCAACGACGCCCAGAAGTGCAATCGACCCAAGAAAACATTGAGCATTCGCCCCGTGGCCTTCGGATACCAGTGGTAAACCCCCGCGAAAATCGCGAAAATCGTCCCCGGTGCCACCACATAATGAAAGTGTCCGATGATGTAGTAAGTATCGTGGAGATAGAGATCGACGGCGTTGAAGGCCAAAGGAATGCCTGTCAGACCCCCAATGCCGAACATCGGCAGAAATGCCGTAGCAAAAAGCATCGGAGTAGTAAAGCGAATCGATCCCCCCCACAGAGAGAGCATCAAAGCAGTCACCAAGATCACCGACGGCACAGAAATCATGATTGTCGTCACCTGAAAGAATCCCGCCACCTTCGCTCCCATGCCCGTCATATACATGTGGTGCGCCCAAACGATGAAGGAAAGAAAGCCTAGACCAAAGATCGCCCCGACCATCGTCTTATATCCGTAGAGCGGCTTTCGGGTGTTGTTCGCGATAATCTCCGCCACCATCCCGATTCCGGGAAGGATGAGCACATAGACCTCTGGGTGAGCCAAGAACCAGAAGAGATGTTGCCAGAGAATCGGACTTCCCCCTCCCGACCATTGGGTGAGTTGACCGCTGACCACCAAACCGGTGGGCATAAAGAAACTCGTTCCAAACGCCCGATCCATCAACTGCATCACCCCAGCCGCTTCGAGTGGCGGAAAGGCGAGGAGGAGCAAAAAGGCGGTCACAAATTGCGCCCACACAAAGAAAGGCAAGCGCATCCAAGTCATCCCCGGAGCCCGCAGCTGGATGATCGTCGCAATAAAATTCACCGATCCCAGCAAAGACGCGGTGATGTTAAAAACCATCCCCGTGACCCAGAGGGTCTGTCCGTTCATGAAAAAGTCGTAGGCTGGACCAGAATCAGCGATCCCCGAAAGCGGAGGATAGGATGTCCAACCCGATTTCGCCGCTCCACCGGGCACAAAGAACGACACCAACATAAAAATGCAACTGACGAAGAAGCACCAGAAGCTCGCCATGTTGAGCTTCGGAAAGGTCATATCAGGAGCCCCAATCTGCAGAGGCACCACGAAATTTCCAAAGGCCGCAAAGGCCACGGGCACGATCCCAAAGAACACCATGATCGTGCCGTGCATCGCTCCAAAGGAATTGTAGCCGTCCGCCGTGAGGACCCCGCGCACTCCGTTGGCGTCCGCCGCAAAAGCACTCGATCCGAAAAACGACTGAAGCAGGCTACCGATCACCGGCACAGGGATGCCAGGGTGAGCCAACTGCCACCGCATCACCATCATTAAACCGAATCCAAAAAGCAGAAAAGCCAGCCCCGTCACCCCATACTGCACCCCAATCATCTTGTGATCAGTCGAGAAAACCCATTTTTGCCAAAAGCCGGGCTCGTGGTGCGC
>JBAWZW010000124.1:0-7908 GCA_037142835.1 Verrucomicrobiota bacterium | reverse complement strand
CCCCCGCAATGACCCATCCCTCCCCCAAAGAAATCGAATTCCCCCCCACCGGAACCTCCCCGAGATTGGATCGCCACGCGGATATTCGCAGGAAAAACCCAGACAACAAAATAACCAGAGATCTTTCCCGTGTCATTAAGACCATCCAAAATCGCCACCCATTCATTCACTACCTCGTGTCTGCCGTACCACTTTAAAAATCCATCCAGCAGCAAGGTTCTCATTGATTTCTCCCTCAAGGCCTTTATGGTCCACGCCTATGAATTTAGTGCGCTGGAAGCGCTTCACTTGGGAATTGAGCCAACTCCCGCCACTTAAAAACCCACTTCCAGAACCCTACGTCGTCCGACCCGCCGGCCGAGACGAGTCCAAGCAGGTCGCCCATGTCGTTTTTACCTCCTTGACCCTCGATGCCTCTTGGTGTGATGCACTCCAACTCTTCCGGGATCGCCTCGCCTCGCAAATTGAACACGCCTTCCTTAAAGAAACTTCCCCTTCTCTCGTGATCGTCCACGGCTCAAGGATTATTGCCGCATCCGTGCTCACCACCGATCCAGGAGCCATTTCCCAACTCATCTCTGGCCCTTGTGTCCTTGGCGAATATGGCAACCGAGGAATCGGCACCGCTCTCCTCCACCAAACTCTCGAGCACTTACGCTCCCTCGGCCTAGAACGAGCCAGCGCCGTCACCAAAGACAATGTGCCCGCTTGCAAATTTGTCTATCCAAAGTTTTCCTCCACCCAACTCTTCTACGATTTCACCGCTCAACTAAGCACGACCTAGAACACTTCACCGCCATGGCCCAACTTTTTGATCATTACGCCCCCGGCGACTTTTATGATGAAATGTTCGCCTCCCCCCTTGTAAGTCGCCCCCATTACTCCGCCCTCCTCAAGCGCTTTCGCGAACTCGGCGCCGGAGAAATTGATCGAAAACAAATCCTCGCCTCCCAAACGTTCCTCCAACAAGGCGTTACCTTCACCGTTTATAATGACAACCAAGGGACGGAACGCATCTTTCCTTTTGATCCCATCCCCCGAATTATTCCCAAAAGCGATTGGAACAATCTCGAACGGGGCCTCTCCCAACGCATTCACGCCTTAAATCTCTTCCTCCGTGATATTTATCACGACCAGAGAATTGTCAAAGAAGGCATTATTCCCGAAGAAGTAGTCAAAACCGCCAAACATTTCCGCCCTGAATTTGTCGGTTTTAACGTTCCAAAAGATATCTACATCCATATCTGCGGGAGCGACCTCATTCGCGATCGCTCCGGTCAATACCTCGTCCTCGAAGATAACGCCCGCTGCCCAAGCGGGGTGAGCTATGTTCTCGAAAATCGCCAAGTCATGAAGCGGGTCTTCCCCAAACTCTTCACCCGTCAGCAAATTCAACCCATCGATCATTACGGCCAAGAACTCCTCAACGCTCTCCGCTTCGTCGCCCCTGATCGATGTTTAAACCCAGACAACCCCACCGTGGTCCTCCTCACCCCAGGCATCGGTAATTCCGCCTACTTCGAACACACCTACCTCGCTCGCTCGATGGGGATCGAAATCGTCGTCGGTACCGATTTAGTCGTCCTCGGAGATATCGTTTTCATGAAGACGACCAAGGGCCTCAAAAGGGTCGATGTCATCTATCGTCGAATCGACGATGACTTCATCGACCCCAAAGTCTTTCGCAAAGACTCCGTACTTGGCGTCCCAGGAATCATTGAAGCCTACCGCAAGGGCAACGTGAACTTAGCAAACGCCATTGGAACCGGCGTCGCAGATGACAAGGTGATGTATTATTTCGTCCCGAAAATGATCGAGTTTTACCTTCAGGAAAAGCCCATCCTCCCCAATGTCGATACCTTCCTCACCATGTTTGACGAGGATCGAAAGTATGTTCTCGATCATATTCCAGAACTCGTCATCAAAAGTGCCAACGAAAGCGGGGGGTACGGGATGCTCATCGGACCGCAAGCCACCAAAGCCGAACACGAACAATTCCGCCAAGCCATCCTCGCCGATCCTCGAAATTATGTCGCCCAACCAGTAATCTCCCTTTCCCGGAGCCCCAGTTATTGCGGCGAAGGAGTGATCGAAGGCCGACATATCGACCTCCGCCCCTACATCTTAAGCGGAAAAACAACCACCATCATCCCAGGAGGACTCACCCGCGTAGCACTCCAAAAAGGCTCACTCGTCGTCAACTCCTCCCAAGGCGGCGGATCAAAAGACACTTGGGTCGTTGATGAAGACTAGTCTCCACTCACCCTCTTAAAACCATGCTCTCACGCGTTGCCGACTCCCTTTATTGGATGGCTCGTTACATCGAACGAGTAGAAAATCACGCCCGAATCCTCGACGTAAATCTCCAAGTAACCCTCGACGACGACCACCGCTCAGGCCGCGTCGAATCAGGCGACTGGGATCCCATCCTTTCCGCCCACGAAGATCGCCACCTTTTCGATACCCTCTACCCCGCCACCAACGCCGAAACCGTTTGCGAATTCCTCACTTTCGCCGAAGAAAATCCCAACTCCATCCGCTCCTGTGTCGCCGCCGCTCGGGAAAATGCCCGCACTGTTCGCGAGTATATTTCTAGCGAAATGTGGGAGCGAATTAATCATCTTTACCTCTGGCTCAGCTCCCCAACGGCCACCCAAATTTTCGCCGCCAGTCCCATCGATTTTTATCGGCAAGTCGTCGACTTCTCCCACCAATTTCACGGGACCACCGATGCCACCCTCACCCACGGAGAAGGCTGGAACTTTATTCAAGTCGGAAAATTCCTCGAACGTGCCGACTCTGCCTCTCGCATTCTCGACCTAAAATATCACATCCTTCTCCCACAAGAAGAAATCATCGGTGGAAATGTCGACACCATCCAATGGCAAGCCGTCCTCAAGTCCTGCAGTGCCTACGAAGCCTATCGGAAAAATCACTTCGGCCAAGTCACTCCCCAAAGCGTGAGTGAGTTCATCCTCCTCCATGATCAGTTTCCCAGAAGCATCCGCTTCTCCGTCGATCAACTCGATAGCGCTCTCCACGCCATCTCCGGCGCCCACCGCACCCACTACGCAAATGAAGCAGAACGCCTCTCTGGCAAACTTTGCTCCGAATTAAATTACGCCGTCATCAGCCAGATCACCCACGACGGCTTGCACGAATACTTGGAAAATATTCAGCGCCGCTTAACCGAAATCGGGGCCGCCATGGGGACGCATTACTGTGGTTGGATCGAGCCAGCCCCTTCCATCCCATCTCAATCCCAAAGCACCTCCTAAAATTCGCGATTTCCGCCACTTCCCCCTTCGCCTAGCGAAGTAGAGACAATTCGCCTAGCGAATCGGAAATGGTGCGCGATGCAGGGTTCGAACCTGCGACTTCTTGCGTGTGAAGCAAGCGCTCTACCACTGAGCTAATCGCGCATAAACTGAACCTTCTATTTTAAGAAAGTCGTCCACTTAACCTAGCTAAGACTTCCTCCATTGCCAAAGAAAATCTCCAGAATTCCACCGCAAATTTAGCGAACCAACTGTCCCTTCCCCAACCTAGAATTCGAGGCGAACTCCCCCCGAAATGTTGTTTGAACTGTAATTCGTCCGGCCCAGTTCCCCATCGTAATAAACATAGGTAGAAGCTCGCTCGTTCCAAAGCACGCTCACCCCCACCCCAAGAAGCAAACTCTCCCGACCAATCTCCGCCCCTTGCACAATGAACGCCGGCCCGCCACCAACCAAACTCGAACTGATCGGGTACTGCACATCCCCAAACTCATGCTGCCAAGCCGCTCGCATCTCGGGACGAATCAAAATCCCATGCGTTCGATACTCATAAGTCGCCTTCAGCCCAATCGCACTCCGCAAGGAATCAGCACTCTGGGAACCATAATCCAACGGCGCTAACGAACCGCTCTCCTGGTAGTTCGCAAAACCAACATGCGTATACTGAAAGCTCGCCACCGGCCCGATCCGCAGCGCATCAGTCGTAAAGTCAAATCCCGTCGCAATTAGCGCGTTGACCTCCGCTCCATTCGTCGTCCCCCGCGCTGTCCCCAGTAAGGCCGTCCGTTGCGTATCGTAATTGCTATACCCGCCCTGAATCGATCCGTCAGCGTAAAACCCTTCGCCAGTATAATAAGTGGCGTAAGCCCCTAACTTCGCCCCATCAACCGTCACCTTCGTCGAATCTAGCCCCTTACTCGTGGTTCGAGCAAAACCCGTATTGATTCCCGCAGTAAAGTGATCGCTAAATTTATAGTCCGCCCCAAGGGTAAATCCTCCCGTGGTCAGATTATACCCATTAGCCCCTCCACTTTCCCCCACCCGCGAATACTCTCCACTCCCCGTCGCAAAGGTATTAAATCGTCTCTCAGACGGCCCTCGAACTTCTTTTGAAACGACCTCAGGCGGACCCGCATCACCACTCGATCCAGGCCGGGCATCCGCCAGAAATGGCGGGGTCGTTCCCGAAACACTCAAACCTTCCGCACTAAAACCCTCGCGCCCAGCCCGAATCCCCTCCATCCGACGCTGTAAATTCGCCGTCTGCACATTCGCCTGACTCATCCCAATCGTATAAATCGCCTGCAACTCATCAGGCGCAATCAAATTAAAATCCCCAGGCAAATTAGCTAAAGCTTGGGCATTGAGGTAATTAATCAATCCAGGTTGGCTGGCACTCGCCGCCACCGCATCGAGCATCCCTGCCACCGCCAGTTGATTCGGGGTCAGCAAAAACTGCTGCGCAAATAACTCGTAAGAACCCTGCACCGCCAACAACTCCACCGAATTACTCCCATAAACCACTTCCGTCTGCACAATCGTTCCCGTATTCGCCAGCCCATTCGCCACATTCGCAAATTTCCCACTCACTCCACCGCCCGCAGTCAAAAATGTCGCCTTATCCCCCACCTTAAGCACCGCATTCCCCACTTTGACCAAACGAAGACCTCCATCAAGCGTCGCTGACCCACCAACCTGCACGAGATCATTCGAACCAGTCGACGTCCCGGTGGTTTCAATGACCATCGTCCCCGCTCCCGTCTGGGTGTAATTCCCGCGAATCCGAAAGGTCCCAGGCGAATTCCCTGGGCTGAAAACTCCCGCGTTTCGCACGTTATGCATCGCTGTCCCCGTGCCCGATAATGTCCCCGAAAAGTTCACAAAAATATTCGGACTTTCCACCGATCCATTAAGCACGAGTTGCCCATTATTCACCGAAGTATTCCCCGTGTAAGTGTTCGCCCCAGAGAGAGTTAATACCCCCGAAGTGTTCTTCACTAATTGCCCGCCAACCCCCGACCCAACCGTCCCATCCCGAATCACTCCGCTAAAATCCCCCGCCCCAACTGTCAGCGTAGCTCCACCCAACCCAACCGTCCCCACACTCGACCCAAAGAGTGCCCCAATCGTGTCGTTGAAATCTCGCAACTCCAATCCCGCAAAGGCTTTCCCCCCGAGAATCGTGCTCCCAGGACTATTCACCGTCACACTCGCCGTATCCGCGATCTGGTTTGGAAATCCCAGATAATCAACCACCCCAGACCCCTGAATAAGCACATTCCCGTGAATTTTTTCCGCGGGACTTTCCAGAACCATAAAGGCATTCGCCTCCACCGTGGTCAACCCCGCATAGGTCGGACTCGCCCCATCAAAGATGAACGCCACGTACGAGTTATCCCCTGCTACCGGTCCAGGCAACCCAGCGGTGGTCAACGTCAACCCGCCGTTACTCATCACCCCACTAAAATGAAACTGCCCTTGATGCGTCAACCCAGTGACCGCCCGCGTGGAATTATTTAAATCAATCGCCCCTCCAAAAACCAAATCATGCGTCCCTCCTGACGGGGCAACCAACGAAAGGTTACTCTCCAGCGAAATCGCATTGCTCAAAGTCGTCCCCGTCACCCCACTCCCTAAAGTCGAAGGTCCAGTCACCCGAAGGGCCCCACTCCCCAACGCCGTATTCGTATCCGCAAAGATCGTCCCCGCACTCAACTGTGTTCCGCCAGCATAAGTATTTGCACCCAATAGGTTAAGCACCCCAGCCCCAGACTTAATCACCCCCCCACTCCCTCCACCAACCACCCCAGTCAATGTCGCGTCGCCACTCCCCGTCACCGTCAAAACACTCGCCCCATTGAGGATGTTTCCGCCAACCGTCAAAAGCTTCGACGAGTTGTTCGCCCAAGTCTGACTCGCCCCCAAGACGAGGTTTGGATTCAATGTCACCGCTCCTGCTCCAGACGCAATCGTCAATCCTCCCGCCCCCGCAAAGGTCAATGTGTGCCCCCCACTATTTTCCAAAGTCACCGCTCGCGTCTCCGGGGCGCTCGCCCCGTTAATCGTTAAACTCCCAATCTCCATATTCGCTCCTAAGGTCATCGAACTCGGACTCCCTAGTGTCGGCACCGCAGAGAAAAAAACCTTCGTTCCCGCTCCCGGCACCAACGGCGTCGCCGCCCCCGCACTCGTCGAACCCCAGTTGCTCGCCGTGCTTCCATTAGAAGCCGACCACACACTCGGACTCCCCGCCAATCCACCAACCCAAAAGGCGTCCGTCAATGGAAGGACAGACGCAATCGTCGCCGTAATCGTCGTGGCCGTCCTCCCCACCCCACTGACCGTAAAGTTAGTCGCATTATAAACATTTCCCAAACTGTAAGTCGCTGCGCTCAAATTACTACCAACACCAGCACTGAGCAGGGTATAAACCCCGGGACTTCCCGTAGTCACCCCAGGAATCCCAAAGACATTGACCGCGATTGCCCCTGCCCCCGGTGTCACTGCCCCTGTCACGGCGATCTTCGCCCCGTCTAAACTCGATCCAATCGATCCCCCAATCGTCGTCCCCACTCCAGGGATCAAACTCAACGCCCCAATCGTTAGTGGAGTCGCCGTCGACGCGTGATATTCAAATCCCGCCCCACTAGAGACATTCACCGTCGAGGTCGCCACTAATCCCCCAGTTTTCCCCACAATCAAACTTCCTCCCGTAACCTGCATGACCGGACTCGTCAAACTCCCCGTAACCTCCAAAGTCCCCCCACTCACCGAAGTATTTCCCGTGTAAGTGTTCGCCCCAGAGAGCACCAGCGTCCCCGCTGTATTCTTCACAAGTTGCCCGCCAACCCCGCTAAATCCATTGGCAATCGTTCCCGGAAAATTGCCCGCTCCCACGGTCAGCGTCGCTGACCCCAATTGAACCTTCCCCGTTGTCGCCCCAAGCAACGACCCAATCGTTTCATTGTGATTATTCAACTGCAACCCAGCGTAGAGATCGCTCCCCAACAAATTGCCTGGCCCATTGATCGTCACCGAAGCGGTATCCGAAATCTGATCTGGCAAAAAGAAGTCCAGCGATCCCGTCCCATTTTGGACCACATCCCCAGGCACTGCCTTACTCCCTCCTCCACCCTTGTTCAAAACCAAATACACCTTGTCATTCACCGTTGTCAGTCCCGTATAGGTATTCGCCACATCAGAACCTTGGGCACTTCCGATAATAAACGCCGTGTAGTCCACTGGGCTATTATAAGTGACAGAACCACTTCCGCCGATCGCACCCGTAAATTTAATCTCTGCTTTTGCCGTCAATCCACTGATCGCGTTCGTCCCATTCGCCAAAGTCACAGCACCCGTAAAATTAAGATGGGTGTTCGCCGATAAAGTAAATGAACCCGTCGGACTAGTGAGAATCAGCGGATTCGCCAGCGTTCGGTTATCCGTAGAACTTCCGAACGTCGTTCCTCCACTCATCGTCAGCGCCCCACTCCCCAGCGCCGTATCCTTCTCCGCAAACAACTGCCCAGCTTGTAAAGTGGTGCCTCCCCCATAAGTGTTGACCCCCGAAAATGTCTGCGCACCACTCCCCGCCTTAATCACGCTTAATGGCCCACCCCCATCTTCAACC